>JBKPDZ010000140.1:0-23275 GCA_046728135.1 Gemmatimonadota bacterium
GCCCGCACGCCGAGCGAACCCAGGGAGAGATCGAAGTCCTCCAGCTCGCGTCGCACGAGCGTCAGCGCGATGCCGAACCGCTCCTCGATCATCTTGCCGTAGCGCTCGGCCCGGCCGCGTTGGCGCGCCAGACTGCGCACCTGCGTCTGCACCTCGCCGATCAGGTCCTCGAGCCGCGCGAGATCGGCCGCGGTTTCCTCGAGCCGCCGTTCCGTGCTCTTCTTGCGGTCGCGATACAGCCCGATCCCCGCGGCTTCTTCGAAGAGCGCGCGCCGCTCTTCCGCCTTTTCCGACAACAGCGCCTCGATCATCTTCGCTTCCATCACAACCGCGGCATCGGCGCCAAGCCCGGTCCCGCGCAGCATGTCCTGGATGTCGCGCAGGCGCACGGGCGAGCGGTTCAGCAAGTAGTCGCTTTGCCCCGAGCGCGAGAGACGGCGCGTGACGACCACCTCTTGATAGGCAAGCGGCAGGCTCCCGTCGGAGTTGTCGAACACCAGCGACACCTCCGCCACGTTCACGGGCCGGCGCCCGGTCGATCCCTGGAAGATGACGTCTTCCATTTTGCCGCCGCGCAAGAGCCGGGGGGACTGTTCACCCAGCACCCAGCGCACGGCGTCGGAGATGTTCGACTTGCCGCATCCGTTGGGTCCGACGATCGCGGTCACGCCCTGATCGAAGGGCAGCTCCACCGATCCGGCGAACGACTTGAACCCGGAGAGCTCGAGCCTGCTCAGTCTCATGGCGTCCCCATGCGAGGGAGTAGGTTCGCGCGCACACCGGCGCGCTTGAGGGCGGCTTGCGTGTACGCCGCCTGGTCGGGGCCTTGAAAAGCCCCGAGCAAGATGACGCCATTGGACCAGCGCACCGCGGGCAGCCCACGGCGGCGCAGCTGCTCGAGCGACGCGCCAGGCGACGCGTGATAGGAATACGGGGCGAGCAGCAAGTCGCCGACACCGTCGGCAACGACGCCGCGGCGCCAGAGGCTCGCGCGCGCGGTACCGGCGGCAGCCCGCGTGGCGTAGGAGCCGGCGAGCACCCGGTACCACATCGGCCTGTTCCGACCCTGCGGCACCGGCGTCACCAACGCAGGCACGCCGGCGTCGGCGGCCAACCGATCAGCGTGTGCGAGCGCCTTGTCCAGTGAGGCATACGCGGCGAGCTGGACGGTCCAACCGAGCGTGTCGGTCCTGGCGGGAGGCGGTGGAGGGTGGTGGAGGTTTGTGGAGGTGGTGGACATGGTCGCAGGAGCCGGAGGAGGGGGGACGGTGGCAGCGGCGGGAGGCGAAACCGCCGCTGACTCACGCGCTCGCGCGAGCAGGGCCCATCCTCCCACTGCGAGTCCCGCAACCACGAGCGCTCCCACGGCGATGCGGAGTCCACGACGAGGCTGGTCCGCAATCGGGATAGGCATGGCCGGCGGTGACAGACGCGGAGCCGACGGCAGCCACCGGTCGCGCACCACGCCGAGCACTGGGACGTCACGCGGCAACGCAAAGTTTGGCGCCAGTCCCTCAGGCGCGAGCGCGAACACCCCGTCCGGCGTCGCCGAGAGCTGCGCGAGGCCGGACAGGGGAAGCAGCACGATCAGCAACGCTCCTTCGGAACGAAAGCCGGCCTGCAACTTCGGCCACCGGACGTGCCCGTACACCTCCGCCGGGTGGGCTGTGTCCGAGCCCGCGGGGATGATGAAGACGCCGGTGACTTCGTGCGCCGCCTTGTTCAACGAAACGCCATACTCGAAGGCGTCCACGATGCCTTCAGTCGTGCTCAATCCGACGACTTCGTGGAGCGCCGGATGTTCAAGACAGAGATCGACGAGCGCGACGCGGCGTCCGTCGCGGGCCGCAATGCGTGCGATGTCCCATGCCGCTTTTGCCGCCCACGGCAGGTCGTCGGTGAGCGTCACGAGCGCAACCAACGCCGCGTCGTTCACGAGCGGCGGCACGAGATGCCCGAGGCGCGAGAGTGGCAGCTGGCGGATAGGGAGAGGGGGGACCGTGCTCATTGTCCCGGTTGGTAAATCCAGAAGGGCCTGCCGAGGCGGCGGCCGATGGCTTCGGCTTGCTCGCGCGTCGCGTAGGGACCGAGCACGACGCGATAGCCGTCATCAGGATGTTGCGGCGGCAGAACGCGCGCAGCCAACCCGGCGCGCGTGAGATCGTCGGCGAGGTGGCCGGACCATTCCGGATTTTGCGAGGTGGACACCTGCACGTAGAGCGGGCCTTCCGCGCCAGCGCCGGTCCCGGTGCTGTCAGCGGCCGCGGTGCTCGCCGGGCTCGCGACGACTCCACGGGGCAGCCAGGACGTGAGCACCCAGAGGTCCGCCGCCCCGTTCGTGACCTTGCCGACGTCATTGAGTGAGTCGGGCCGCGCCGACACGACGTCCTTCCCGCGGCGGTACATCAGCATCCCGTCGGGAGAAATCGCCGGCAAGTCTGGCTGCCACTGCGTCGGCACGATCCCGGTGTGTCGCTTGATCGGGAGGTCGACAATCCAGGCCGAGTCGCCGACGGCCGGCCGCGCGAGGAGCCAGCGGCCGAGTGGATCGAGACGCAGAGCCGCGACCGACCCGGGTAGCGCGACACCGTCGAGCTCCTTGCGCTCGTAACGATCCACGACTGCCAGACCAGGGACATTACGGCGCGCGACGTAGATGCGATGACCGGACGGCGAGAACGCGAGCGCGCGCGGCGCATCGGCGAGTCTCACGAATGCGGGATCGCGCCGGCCGAGCGGATCGTACAACGTTACGCCGGAGTCGCTCGCGACGGCGACGAGGTCGCCCCACCGCGTGGCTGCGACATCGCCGCCGGCCGCGATCGGCCGAACCGTCGGCGGCTGATCGGGAGCCGCGACGAGCAGCTGGTCCTGAGGGATGACGCCGACGAGATGCTGATCGGTGGCGCCGAAGAGATCGCGGGGGAGCGCCGCGAGCGCCTTCGGCCAGGCGAAGCGGGTCCGGCGCGATAGCGAGACCACATGGCGCGATGAGTCGATGGCGTACAGCGTCCCGTCGGGACCGAGGGCCGCCTGTCGTACGTTCGTCGCGACCGTATCCACGCGTCCGCTGCCAAGGTCGAGCCCCAACAAATCGTGCTTGGCGGTCGTGACAAAGAGGAACTCCGATTCCGGATCCAGACCGACGACGCGCTCGAGCGAGGGCAGCCGGCCCTTCAGCACGCCTTCGACCGGCGTCAGGCGGGGCAGCTTATAGAGCTGGGGGACCCCCCCCTTGGCGGGCAGCCGGATCGCCACGCCGGGCGCGCGTGACAGCGCCTGCAGCTTGCTAACTCCTTGTGACGTTTGTGATTGAGACGATTCAGCCGCGGGCGCCCGGGGTCCACAACCCCAAAGCGTAACAGACGCGATCAGAAGGAAGCGAGAAATAGGCAAGTGGCCTCGCCGGACAAAATAGACAACCGGCTATGCCATTGCAACTATTTTAGCGAAGCGGAGTTAGAAGGTCGGACCTAAACTGATGGTCCAATACGACCGCTTCCACGGCCGGTCCAGCGGCTTGGTGTAGTCGAGCCGCATGATCATCAACCCAAAGACATTCGCGCGGATTGAACCGCCCCAACTGCGCAGCGGCGCGCGCACGAGGACGGCGTTGTCGCCCGGAGCGCGGTGCCACTTGACCGTGCTCGCGTCGTCCCACGCCATGCCAATGTCATAAAACAGCGCGCCTTCGATGGGTGGTAAGGCGACCGGCAGGAAGCCCAACACGAGGGTGCGCGTGAGCGGGAAGCGCAGCTCGACATTCCCGACCGCAATCTTGGACCCGATCATCTGATCCAGCTCGGCGCAGCTCGTCGGCGAAGTCGAGCGCGGATTGGCCGCGCATTCGTGATTGCGGAAGGAGCCGGAAGTGTAGCCGCGAATCAGCTCGGTGCTCCCGAGGAAGACGGGGAAGCGATCGGCGTCGTGCCCGAACCGGCCGAACATCAGGCCGCGCACCGCGATCGTGAACGGCCGGAAAAACACGTAGCGCCGGTAGTCGATCAGCCCCGCCGTGAACCGCCATGTGCCGATGGCCGGCGCGACCGAGAGTCGTGAGCGGGCGCCCGCGAACGGGCCGACGTACCCGAACAGCGTGTTGTCGTGCACGTGCGCGATCGACGGCTGCAGGAACGTGGCCGACGGTCCGCCGCCCTGGATGAACTGCTGATCGACAAATCCGCCCGAGTCCGCTTCGTACGACGTCTGCAGTGCCAGGGTCGCTTCGGAGATGTTCACCGCGTGCAGGCCGAGCTCGATGCGGTTGAAGCGGCTGAACGGATACGAGGATTCCGTGAACAAATCCCGGACCACGAAGCGTCGGATCCGCGTCGAGAACACGTCGAGGCTGTCACCGGGGACGCGCGGGTTCTCGACGCGCGTCCAGTCACTGCCGCCGTAGAAGTACAGCGGATCTTGCGAGAAGCCACCGGCCCAGTTCAGGCGATGTGATTGGTTCGCGTAGAGACCGAGGAACTGCGCCTCGCTGATGTGGCCGTTGATCGAGCCGGCCAATACGAGGGAGTGATTGCCGAGAATGTCCGAGAGTGCGATTGCGGTTCCCCCGAAGATGCCGCGCCCGAAGTTGTCGCGCGCGTAGCCCACGGTGGGGCGCGCGACGTAGTCGGCGGTAAACCGCACCTTGTACGGGTGGAACGTGAACTCGTTCGTGTCGGGGAGTGCCAGCGTCGCCGAGTCGAGCAGGGCCCGCACGGTCACGACTGGAGGTGTCGCGGACGACTCCGCGGCCTGCGGCTGTGCCGACGGGCGGAACCCGCTCGACGAGCGATAAATCGAGGTTCCCACGCCGGGTCGCGCCGGCAACGTCATGCTGGCGGGGCCGGCTGGTGCGCCACCGCCGACCGTGGTGCTCGCCGGTATCGGAATCATCGGCGGTGCGGGCGAACCTCCGGTGTCGCGTTGCTCGGACTGGAGCAGCGCCACCACTGGCATGGTGGAGGGTCCACGGTACGGCGCGCGGCGCAGGGAGCGCGGGTTTTCCACCGAATAGACGCTGTACTGGCCGTCTTCGTAATAGACAAACGCCAGGCGGTCGGCGACGGGCGCCCACGAGAGCACCGGCGACAGTGGCGTGATGCCCTGCACGCCGGTGAACATGTTGGTCAGCTGATAGATCTGGTCATCGCCCAGGTCGTACAAGAAAACGTTGGCGATGCCCGTCCGGTCGGACACGAAGGCGAGGGAACGGCCGTCGGGCGCCCACACCGGATTGATGTTCGTCCCGATCTCCATGTGGCGCAGCAGCTCGGTCACGCCGGTGTCGAGATGGAGCAGCGCGATGCGCAGATTGCCGAAGCGCAGCAGATCGAAGTCGGTTTCGCCGCCGCTGTCGGTTACGAACGCGATCGTTTTCCCGTCGGGTGACCACGACGGATGGAGATCGGCGTATTTGTCGCTGGTCAGGCGCCGCAGTCCCGTGCCGTCGCGATTGATGATGAACAGATCGGTGAAGCCGTTGCTGAAGCCCGTGAACACGAGCTGCTGTCCATCCGGCGACCATTGCGGAGTCTGCAGCCCGTTCAGGCCGACTTGGATGCGGCGCTCCTCGCGCCCGCGCTCGACGTCGAGAATGACGAGGTCGTCGCGGTCCTTGCGCTTGGCGGCGAGCGCGAAATAGCGGCCATCGGGTGAGAACGCCCCGGCCGAATTGATGAACCGCAGGCTTTCGTAGTTGTTGTTCTGCGTCGACTTGACCAGGCGGCGCTTGACGCGACCGGTCTCGGCATCGGCCAGCCAGAGATTGACGAAGAACCCGCCTTCATCGCCGAAGAACGCGATCGTCTTGCCGTCCGGCGTCAGCGCCGGAGCGACGAAAATACGGCCGTGCGAGCGCCGCTGCGTGAGTGTCGGTTGCGCGATGCGGCGGGCGCGATAATGATCACCGAGCTGCGGCAAAAACGTCATCTGGATCGCGTCGCGCCAGTCGGCGGAAAGGTCCTCCAGCGTCCGTCCGGTCGCGCGTTTGAACGCCGCCTCGAGCCCCGACGTCGCGGACGCCTGCAGGATCTCACCGATGACTTCGTCGCCCCATTTTTCGCCGATGTACGCCCACAGCGCGTGCCCGTAGCGGTAGGGGAAGATGTAGGGGTCGGCGGTCATCTCCTCGATCGTGGGGAGGTGACCCTCGAGGGCGGCGTCACGCAGCCACATCGCCGTCTCCGGGTTGATCGGCCCCAGCGACAGGTACTCGGCCATGCCCTCCATGAACCAGAGCGGCGGGTTGACGGTCACCAGCGTCTGGACGCCCGCGCCCGGCCGCCCGCGGCTGTAGATGTCATACTGGAACTGGTGCACCATCTCGTGCTGCAGCACGTGCTCGAACTCGGCGTACGAGCCGGTGAAGGGCAGCACCGCGCGGTGCTTGAAGAATTCCGTCACGCCGCCCAGCCCTTCGCCCGACGCGTCCACGACGTTAGTCTGCTGAAAATCGGACTGTGACTCGTACAGAATGATCGGCTTGCGACTCTGGAATTGATGGTGGAGGATGCGCGACAGGCGGGCGTACGCACGTTCCGCCATGCGGGCCGCATCGAGTGCGCCGGGCCGCTCGTCGGGGTAATAGTAGATGTCGAAGTGTTCGGTCTGAATGGTTTGGAAGTTGAAGCTCCGGTACTGCACCTTGTTCTGACCGAAATACTGTGCGCCGCCACGCGCCGGTGTGGCGATGAGTGTGATCGCGAACAACGTCAGCCAACGAAACCGACGCATCCTGCTGTATCCTTTCGAGCCTTATTCGCCCACGTCTCGTGCGGTCACGACGGGAGCATCACCCCACAACCGCTCAAGCTGGTAGAAGTCCCGCAGCTCGGGATGGAACACGTGTACCACGAAGTCCACGTAGTCGAGGAGGACCCAGCGTCCCTGCGCCAGCCCTTCTACATGATGCGGCTCCAAGCCGCTTGGCGCGAGTGTCGTCACGAGATGCTCCGCCATTCCCCGCACGTGCGCATCCGAGGTCCCCGAGACAATCACGAAGTAATCCGTGGCGGCGGTCAACCCGCGGAGATCCAATACTACCGGATCGACCGCCTTACGGTCTACCAGCGCGTCCACGACCTGTGAGAGCTCAGTCTTCATTCTGGAAAAACACGCCCCAGACACCAATTCCGGCGTGCGCGGCGATAAGCGGTGTGATCGGCGTCACCAGGCACGGCATTGCATCGCCCGGTTCTACTCCTTCACCACCGTCACTCGGACTTCGGGCCGCACTTCGGGATGGATTTTGATACCGACCTTGAATTCGCCCAGCTCGCGAATGGGCTCGTGCAGGTCGATCTTGCGCTTGTCGACCTTGATACCCAGCTCCTCGAGCTTGCGCTGGATGTCGCTCGCCGTGACGGACCCATACAGCTTCTCCTCTTCGCCGACTTTTACCTCGAAGGTGAGATGTACGTCGGCGAGGCGAGTGGCTTCGGTCTCCGCCGCTGACTTCTCGGCGGCGAGCTGCTTCGCCACGCGTTCGCCTTCATACGCGATCTTCTTCTTGTTGGCCTCCGTCGCCGGATAGGCGAGGCCTTTGGGCAGGAGGTAGTTCCGCGCGTAGCCGTCCTTGACTTTCACGACCTCGCCGACCTTGCCCAGGTGCTGCACATCTGCCCGCAGAATGATTTCCATCGCTTCAGTCCTCAGCCCTCAGGTTGTGTTGGACCGCTTCTGCTGGCGCGCTTCCGCCAGCCGGCGGCGGTACTGGTACCACGTATCGGTGATCCCGAGCGTGCAGAGCCCGGGGAGCACGAACAAGAGCGGGACCGCCATGGCCGCCGCCGCGGCCGCCATGAGGACCAGCGCGACGGCCGAGACGCCGAACGCCTCGGCGAACGTCGCGACGATCGCCGCGCCGCGCAGCACGAACAGCGTGCCCGCGACGAGCCCCACATTGGTCCCCGCGATGTGCAGCACGCTCGAGACCGGCAGAATGAGCACGCCCAGCCACGCGATGATGCCCCACACCCAGCCGTCGCCGATGCTGAAGTCCTTGAACCGCGCGAGTGGGAGCCGCGCGCCGCTCCCGGTCGTCGCGACCCGCACGTGCAGCTGCCACGCGAGCGCAAGCCCGGCGAGCGTTTGCAGCGCCAGCATCCCCGGCCACGTCAGGCTCATGAACCGCACCATCGGCTCGTAGATCGGGAACGCGTCGGGCGCCACTTCCACGATCGTCCGCATGGCGCCGCTCGCCTGCCGCGTCGCCTCCCAGGCAAGACCGCCCCAAGCCTCCGATCCCCACATCACCTGGATCAGCAGCGCGCACGCCACTCCCGCGGCCAGCACCGAACGCAACGCCTGGCGCAGAATCGCGTCGGGGCGGAGCAACACCAGCGACACGAACGCCGCGGTCGTGAGCACGATGTAGGCGCTCGTCACGGCGGCCAGCCGCCCCCCCCCGGCCCCCCCGCCCCCCCCGCTGCTGCCGCCGCCGATGACCAGCAGCGCGACGCTCACGGCGCCGATGAGTCCGGCGATCGGCTGCGACCATCCGGACGGCTGGTCGGACGCGGGCGCCAGGATCAACAACGCCGCGCAGGGCAGACCGACCAGACTCGCGGGCGCCCAGAAGACGAACGCGACCAGCGCCAGGAGCAGGCGCCACCACGACGGTTTCGTGTTTATGCGGTGTGACCCTTGATGTAGGGAAGCAAGGCGAGCTGGCGCGCACGCTTGATCGCCGTCGCGAGCTGCCGCTGGTGCCGCGCGCACATTCCCGACAACCGGCTGGGCAGAATCTTGCCGCGTTCGGTGAGGAAGCGGCTCAATGTCCGGTCGTCCTTGTAGTCGAGCACGCGCGCGCCGGATTCGCACACCGGGCAGGTCTTTGCGGGACGCCTCACGCTTCCTCCTCTTCCAGTTCGTCTTCCTCCGGCGCGACTACCGCCGCCACCACGGGCTTCGGCTGCTCCCGCGACGCTTCGACGCACATGTAGCGCAGCACGCCTTCATCGAGCTTCACGGCGCGCTCATACTCGGGCAAGAGATCGCCCGTCACCTGAAATTCGGCGACCACGTAGTAGCCCGTGTCCTTCTTCTTGATCTTGTAGGCCATCGTGCGCTTGCCCCAGTGGGACACGTTCGACAGCGTGCCTTTGCCGTCCTTCGTCAGGAGGGCGTGGAAGCGATTGAGTTTTTCGTTGATGGCCGGCTCGTCCAGGGCACTATCGAAGATGTAGACCGTCTCGTACCGACGACTCATGCCACCTCCCTTTGGTCATGGGTGACCCGGTGCGGTGGAAGGCACCGAGTAGGGGAATTGTGAGGGCTAAAGCTAAACGGCGTGTCCAGGCGTGGAAAGGCGTGCCACGGCGTGGTATTGTGGAGTATGGGCCTGGTCACGGCGGCGATCCTCACCACGTTCCTGCATCTGCAGGTCGATACCGCCGGCCGCATCTACGGCGCGGCGATCTCCTCCTTCAACGGGCTTCCCATTGCCGGCGTGATGATCTCGGCGCCGGCCGTGCACAAGTTCGTCGTCACCGACTCGACCGGCGGGTTTGCGCTCGCCGGCCTCCCGACCGGGCGGCACGCCATCCGCATCTCCTATGAAGGGCGTGAGACCCAGGACTTCGCGTTCACGCTGGAGGCCGATCACCCCAAGCGGATCGCGGTGGTCCTCGATGTGGACGCGGTCGACCTCGATCCGATCGTGGTGGAAGCGCGCCAGCCCAACCTCTGGCGCGATCTGGCGGGGTTCTACGAGCGGCGGCGGACCTACGGCGGCTTCGCGCACTTCTTCACCCGCGAAGACATCGCCCGCGCGCGGCTCGCCAAGCTCAGTGGCCTTCTGACGACGGAAGGCATCGTAACACGGTGCTTCCGGTATCAGGAATGCCTCCCGACGCGATTCACCCGTGGCCGGCTCTGCGCGGTGCCGATCAGCGTGGACGGGGTGGCGCAGCGTGAGATGGATTACGACCAGATCGCGGTGTCCGACATCGCCGGGGTCGAAGTCTATCGCGGTGTGCCGCCTGCCGATCTGAGCCGGTCCGTCCAGTCGGGACCGGGCCCCTCGACCTGGATGGGCACCGGACTTCCAGCCGCAGGCTCGTGCGGCCTCGTGGAGATCTGGACCCGCTAGACGTTGAAGCGAAACAGCAGGATGTCGCCGTCTTTCACGACGTAGTCGCGGCCCTCACTGCGTACCAGACCGTGTTCGCGGGCAGCCTTGTAGCTGCCCGCGTTCACAAACTCGGCGTATCCCACCGTCTCCGCCCGGATGAAGCCGCGCTGGAAATCCGAGTGGATCTCGCCGGCAGCGGCAAACGCGGTGTCGCCGCGGTGCATCGTCCACGCGCGCACCTCGTTTTCGCCGACCGTAAAGAACGTTTGGAGGCCCAGGAGCCGGTAGCCTGCGTGAATCAGGCGGTCGAGCCCGGGTTCGGCGACGCCGGCGCTAGCGAGATACTCCTGCCGTTCGTCACCGGAGAGCTCGCCCAGCTCGGCTTCGAACTTGGCCGAGAAGGGAACGATCTCGGCTTCCTCGTGGTGGGTCTGCACGGCAGCGCGGAGCTTGTCGATCCATGTGCCGCCGCTCGTGGCGAGGTCGTCCTCATTCACGTTGGCGGCGTAGAGGATCGGCTTGGCAGTGAGCAGGCCGAGCGTGCGCAGGAACTTGATCGCGTCGGCAGTTTCGCCCGCTTCGCGCGCGCCGCGGCCCGCGTTCAGCTCCGCGACGACGCGCTCGAGGAGCACGAGCTCGAGCTGCGCCTCCTTGTCGCCCGCCCGTGCCGATTTGCGTGTCTTATCGAGCCGGCGCTCGACCACCGCCAGGTCCGCCAGCGCCAGCTCACTCGTGATCACATCGTGATCGCGCACGGGGTCGACCGGTCCCATGACGTGGACCACGTCGGGATCCTCGAAGCTGCGAATCACATGCACCACGGCGTCGACTTCGCGAATGTGCGACAAGAACTGATTGCCGAGCCCTTCCCCCTGGGAGGCGCCTTTGACGAGGCCGGCGATGTCCACAAACTCCACGACGGCGGGGATCTTCCGCTTCGGCTTGACGACCTCGTTCAACTTGTCAAGGCGCGGGTCGGGGACTTCGACGACGCCGACATTCGGCTCCACGGTGCAGAACGGGTAGTTCTCCGCCGCGGCCGCCTTGGAGGACGTGAGGGCGTTGAAGAGCGTCGATTTACCGACGTTGGGGAGGCCGACGATGCCGAGACGGAGCATCAGGTCTTAAGCCACTTCTCGACAGCCTCGATCATTTGGGGCATCAACGATTCCACCTGCTCGAGCTCTTCGGGTTCGAAGGGGTTGAGCACGTAATCGGTCCAGTCCCCAATGCCTTCCGGCAACGGGCCGACCCCGATGCGGAGCCGGGCGAACTGCTGCGATTGCAGCGCGCCCTCGATACTCTTGAGCCCGTTGTGACCGCCGGCCGATCCTTCCGTGCGCAGCCGGAATGTGCCGAGCGGAATCTGGAAATCATCGACGAGGATGAGTAGATCGCGCGCCGGCGTGAACGCGGGATCGGCGCGCAGCGAAGCGAGCGCCGTCCCGCTGCGGTTCATGAACGTCGTGGGCTTGAGGATGCGCACCGGGACGCCGCCAGCCGTGCCTTCCGTCGCGCGCGCGCGTTCGGCGCGACGGAAGGGAGGAAACTGCCAATGCGCGGCGATGGCGTCGGCGAGGAGAAAGCCGGCATTGTGGCGCGTCGCCGCGTATTCCGGACCGGGATTGCCCAGGCCGACGAGCGCGCGCAGGACTACTCTTCCTTCTTGCCTTTGGGCTTCTCCTCAGGCTTAGGCGCAGCCTTGGCTTCGGGGGCCGGGGCCCCTTCGACTGCTTCGCCTTCCTCGCCCTCGCGGACCTTGCGAATCAGCTCGGGCTCGGCGACCTCGGCCGCGGCTTCCGGCGTGGGCGCTGCAACTTCCTCGGCGCGCGGCGGGACTACCGTCGCGATCGTCAGGTCGGCACCCGTCAGGATCACGGCGTTCGCAATCGTCAGGTCACGCGTGTGCAGCGAGTCACCGATCTTCAGCGCGCTCACGTCGAGCTCGACGCGGTCGGGAATGTGCTCGGGGAGCACTTCGATTTCGACTTCGCGCGTCACCTGATCGAGCACGCCGCCGGCGTTGCGCACGCCGTCAGGTGTGCCGACGAGGTGCACGGGGACCTTGAGCGTGACCTTCTCGTCCGCTTTGATCTCGTAGAAATCGACGTGGATGATGTCGGGGCGCAGCGGATGGCGCTGGATCTCGCGAATCAGCGTCCGCGACTTCTTGCCGTCGACGGTCAGCTCGATGAGCGTGCTCTCGGGCTCGATGCCCGTGAGCGCTTTCTCGAGCGCCAGCGCGTCCACCATCAGCGGCTGCGTGGTGCGGCCGTGGCCGTAGATCACCGCCGGAACCTGCTTTTGGAAGCGCGCCTGCCGCGCCGCGCCCTTACCTGTTTTCTCTCGTGCCGTAGCAGCAAGAGCTACTGTCTGCGCCATACGCGCCTTCTCCTATCGTCGCCTGTTCCTAGCGTCGCTGTTTTTAGCGTCGCGGCATCAATCAAACAACGAGCTGACCGATTGGTTCGAGTGTTCGTACCCTATGGCTTTTGCCATCAGGCTCGCGATCGACAACACCTTCAGTTTTTCAAAGATCCGCTCGTCCGGAATGCGGATCGTGTTCGTCACCGTCACTTCTTCGATCGGCGCGGCTCTGAGCCGCTCCACCGCCGGCCCCGAGAGCAGCGCGTGCGTCGCGAAGGCAAAGATGCGCCGCGCGCCCAGCCGCTTCAGCGCCGCGGCCGCCTCCGAAATCGTCCCGGCGGTGTCGATCATGTCGTCGGGGATGAGGCAGTCCTTGTTCTCCACCTCACCCACGACGTTCACGACCTCCGCGATGTTCGCCGACGGCCGCCGCTTGTCGATGATCGCGAGCGATGCGTCCAGCCGCTTCGCGAACCCCCGCGCCATCTTCGCCGATCCGACGTCCGGCGCGACGACCACCGGATCGTGCAGATGCTTCGTCCGGTAGTGGCTCACGAATGCCGGCGCCGCGTACAGGTGGTCCACCGGGATATCGAAGAACCCCTGCACCTGGTGGGAATGGAAATCCATTCCCAACACACGGTCCGCGCCGGCGTGCGTGATCAGGTTCGCCATCAGCTTGGCGCTGATCGCCACGCGCGGTTGATCTTTCCGGTCCTGCCGCGCGTAGCCGAAGTACGGGAGCACGGCCGTGATCCGCGCCGCGCTGGCCCGCCGCGCGGCATCCATCAGGAGCAGCAGCTCCAGATAGTTGTCACCGGGCTGGTTCGTGGACTGGATGATGAAGACATCCCGTCCCCGGACGTTTTCGTCGATCTTGACGAAGAGTTCGCCATCGGCGAACCGTCGGATCGTCACCGCGCACAGCGGCTGCCCCAAATGCTGGGCCATCTCCTCGGCCAGGGGCCGGTTGGCCGTGCCGGCGAGGAGCAGCAGCTGGCTGCGTGACAACGACAGGTCCCGCATCGGGCCCAGGAAAGTAGTCGCCAAGCCGCACATAGCCAAGGGGTTGTGAAATCGGGCGTCCTTTGGTAGCGGACCTGGGAACGGGGCCACATGATGGTGTCGAACCCACTGGAGGCTCCGATGCGGATCCTGAAACCTGCCGTATCCGCGGTGTTCATCGCAGGCGCGTTGCTCGTCCCGATGCGTTGGACCCCGGCTCGTGCCGTCGCGCCCGAACCCCAAGCTGCTCCACAGGACACGACGACGCGCATCTCGGCCGGCCTGCTGCGTCGTCTTGGCGCCGCCGCGGATGGGTACCGCACCGGCGAGCCGGTTTGGATCGTCGCGTCACCGTATGAGCCGTATCCTGTTGAAGGTGTGTACCCGACATTCCCGGAGGCAACTCGACACGCGCCGTTAATCCGAGGCGGGCGGGTCTTCGGCCCCTACGTGACGCCGCTCGATGAGGGCCGCGCCATGATCTTTGTTCCGACGCGGCATGTCGACCCAACGATTTACATGATGGACTCAAGCCCAACGTGGACTTTGCCCCGGACTCCGTTGGCGATGGCCACCGTGGATAGCTTGGTAATCACGGCGTATAACCGCGAGGGAGGAATCTGGAGAGGCGTCACGCGCGGGAACGTCGACGCCGTTTTCTTTACGCTCTCGGCGTACGATAAGTTTGTTTCGCCCTACTATTCGGCGTTGTCGGGGCCCGGCGTCGCGACGGAGCTGCGCCAATCGATTCTCCAATACATTCGCCGCGCTCCGGAACGCATGCCGCGCTAATGCGGCTTCGCGTGGCCGAGCGCCCCGGTGAAGCGGGGATCGGTGTGCAACGGGGTGAACCAGCGCGTCGTCGCGACGTAGTCGCGCTTTTGCGGAAACGTTTGGAGGACGCTCTCGATGGACCGAAGGGCGGCGTCGCGATCGCCCAACTCGGTCAACACCATCGCCTCATACAGCTCCAGCCCTTGCCGCACGGCAGCTGATGCGGCGCGACGGGTCGCCTGCATGACGCTGCGGGCACTGTCGGGCATTCGCGCGCGGGCGATGATGGCGGCGACCATGAGGCGACGCACGCCCCAGCCCATCGCGAGTACGTTCGCCGTGTCGCGTTGCTCGATCGTCTCCACGAGCGACCACGCGCGTGCGACGTCGGAACGTCGGCTGGAGAGCCAGCCCAGCAGCGTCAGCTCGCATTCCCACAGATGGTAGTCGTTGGGGAATTGCGAGCGCCCCATCGTGCACCAGGAGCGCGCGCTGGCCGAATCGCCGCGCTCGAGCGCGGCGAACATGAGCACCTGCATGCTGCGCGCCGTCTCCGTGAGGTACGCGTCGGCCTGCAACGCCCGCCGCAACATGAGGTCGGCCTGAACCCAGTCGCCCTTTTGCTGATAGATCACGCTCAGCTCATTCCATGCGGTCGCGAGCCCTGGCGACCGCAATACGGCGTTGCGCAGGTCCTGCTCAGCCTGCTGTATCAGCCCTGATTGTCGTGTCGAATCTGTCGCGGGCAATTGCCAGAGCGAGGACCGAACCGTACCTCGCAGCTCGAGGGCGCGCGCGTCATCGGGATTCATACGCAGAGCGCGTTCGGCATGCCCCAACGCCTTCTCCAGCCAACCGAGCTGCGCGTCATAGTCGTGCACATCGGCCTGCTTCAGCGCGAGCCAGCCGCGCGCAATGATCGGATCGCGCCAGCGAGGATCCAGCTCCTCGGCACGAGCCAGGAGCACATCCGCCTGCTGGTACAGGTTGGCGGCGCGCGCCGGGTCCAGTGCCTCGGCATCCGCCATCATCGTTTCGGCCTGTCGGCTGACCTCCCACGCCGGTACGCTGCGGGTGGCCGCTTGCTGCTCCCGCAGGCGCAGCTCGCGGCCGAGTCGCAGCCGCAAGAACTGTGACACGGAATCCGCGAGCTCCGTTTGGAGGGCGAAAAGGTCCCCCCACGGCCGGTCGATCTGAGCCGTTTCGATCTGTTGCCCGGTCGCCGCGTCGATCATCCGGACGCGCACGCGCAACCGTGTTCCAGGTCGCTCAACGCTTCCCTCCACGATCGTGCCAACGCGCAGCGCTTTTGCGATGCTGTCCAGGGGGATGTTCTTGTCGCTGTACGGGCGCACGCCGCTGGGCGAAACGACATTGAGCGCGGAGACGGTGCTCAGCTTGTCGATCAAATCCTCGGTGAGCCCATGGGCGACGTGACGCAGCGTCCCCTTCTCGCTCCGGTCCGAGAAGTACAGGACGGCCATCCGCGTTGGATCGGGGGACGTCGGCGCCGATACCGCTGCGCTTCGACCCCACCGTTGCCAGGCCATCCAAGCGCCGAACACCATCACCATACCGGTCGCTACCGGGACAAGCAGGCGGCGCCAGCGCGAGGGTGCGACTGCCGTGCGGTCCGACGCGGCGAGCGCCGCACCGAATTCCGCCGCGGAGGCGAACCGATCGGCCGGCAGCTTTGCCAACGCACGATTGATGGTCTGTTCGATCCTGGGTGGAAGATCAGGCCGAATCACGCGGATCGACGGGGGACGCTCGTGAATGTGGCGCGCCAGAACCGCTTGTGCGGTTGGTCCGGTGAACGGCGGCTCCCCCGCCAGCATCTCGTAGCAGACGCACCCGAGCGAGTAGATGTCGGTGCGGGGATCCAGTTTCGTTTCGCCAGCCGATTGCTCTGGACTCATGTAGCCGGGCGTGCCGACGACCACGCCACTGTCGGTCAATGGAGCCACTCCGGCGCGAACGAGTGCCTGCGCGATCCCGAAATCCGCGACCATCGCCAACCCGGACGACAGCAGGATGTTCTCCGGCTTCACGTCGCGATGGATGAACCCCTGCTCGTGCGCATAGGTCAGTGCACTCCCGATGTCTTGCGCGATGCGGACGGCTTCCGGGACGGGGAGCGGACCGTGCTGCTGGAGGTGGACCCGCAGGGAGTCGCCCGCCACAAAGGGCATCACATAGTAGAAGAGGCCGTTCGTTTCCCCGGACTCGTAGAGTGGCAAGATGTGGGGGTGCTGGAGCCGGGCGGCGATTTGGATCTCGCGCAGGAACCGTTCGGCGCCAAGTGAGACCGTCAGCTCGGGGCGCAAGACCTTTACGGCGACGTCGCGCTCGAGCCGCGGATCGCGCGCCCGGTAGACGATGGACATACCGCCGCGCCCGATTTCGCGTTCGAGAGTGTAACGTCCAGCGAGCGCCGATCTGAGGCGGCCGATCTTGTCCCCGGCAATGCTCACCGCGTCGCTCCAGGCTTGGCCGGGATCTACGATATGGGCGCATCATCCTAGTCGCCAGCTACGCGAACGTCCCGGGGTTTTCGGACGTATGACAAAGGCCCCTCTTATGGAGTCTACTGATGCGTTCGATCACCGCCGTCTTTGTCGTGTCGCTCCTCGCCGGAACGAGCCTGCGGGCTCAAAATCCGACGCCGGCTCCCGGTGGCCCTCCGGACGCCACGCAGCGTCGTTTCCAGCCGCCGCCCGATCACTGGACGACGTTTGACTCATTGAGTACGGCGCTGAGTCTCACTGCCGATCAGCGCACCAAGATCACGCCCGCCTACACGGCGCTGAACGGCGTGATGAAGGATGCCGCCGCGCGGCGTCTGGCGATCCGCCAGCAAATGCAGGCGTCCGGTGGTTTCACACCGGGCCAGGAACCCACGCCCGCACAGCGCGCCAAGTTCGACAGCGTGCGCACAGAGATGGAAGGGTTCCAAGCTGAGGCGGATCAGTGGTACGCCGCGATCCGCAATAATCTGACGGCGGCGCAGCAGGCGAAGTTCGACGCGTTGCCCAAGCCCCGGGTCATGGGGCGGATGGGCGGACCTCCCCGGCAATAGCTATCGTTCGGGTTCTACTCCACTCGGGACTCAGAACGATGCTACGTCGTTGCTCCGTCGTCATCGCACTCGCCGCGTCGCTGGGTATGCCGCTCGCAGCTCAGCGCGCGGCGGGTGATTCCTCGCTCCTGACCGTCGATCGCATCTTCGCCTCAGCCGAGTTTCGCGGCGGCTCGCTCAGCGCACTAGCCTGGCTATCGGACGGCGCGGGCTACACGACGCTCGAACGGGCGGTGGGCGGCAAGCCCGGCCAGGATCTCGTGCGCTATGATGCCGAAACGGGACTCAAGACAATTTTGGTGCCCGCGTCGCGACTGGTGCCGCCGGGCGACTCGACACCGCTCGAGGTCGAGGAATACAGCTGGTCACCCGACGGCCGGCGGTTGCTCGTCTTCACGAACTCGAAGCAGGTCTGGCGCACGAACACCCGGGGCGACTACTGGGTGCTCGATCTCGCCGGCTGGACGCTCAAGAAGCTGGGCGGCACCGGTCCCGCGTCGACGCTCATGTTCGCGAAGTTCTCCCCCGACGGCGGCCGCGTGGGCTGGGTCCGCTACGGGGAGTCCAACATCTACGTCGAAGACATCGCCAGCGGGAAGATCACGCAGCTGACGCACGACGGGTCCCGCACCACGATCAACGGCACGTTCGACTGGGTCTACGAAGAAGAGCTCGGCCTGCAGGACGGGTGGCGGTGGAACCCCGATGGGCGCTCGATTGCCTACTGGCAGCTCGACGCGACCGGCGTGCGCGATTTCCTCCTCTACGACGTTACGGATTCGCTGTACGCGTTCACGACCCCCGTGCAGTATCCGAAAGCCGGCGAGACCAACTCGGCGGGTCGGGTCGGGGTGATCAGCGCCACGGGTGGTGAGACGCGTTGGGTGAACATCCCCGGCGATCCGCGCAACAACTACATCGCGCGCATGGAGTGGGTGCCTGCCAAAGGGGGATCGAAGGAGCTCGTCATCCAGCACATGAACCGGCTCCAGGACACGCTGCACGTGATGTTGGCGGACGCCGAGACGGGGCAGGTGCGGACGCTGTTCACCGAAGCGGACGTCCCGTGGGTCGAGCACTTCGATCAGCTGCAGTTCCTGAACGGCGGGAATGACATCCTCTGGATGTCGGAGCGCAGCGGGTGGTCGCAGCTCTATCTCGCCCCGCGCAACGGCGGCGCGCCGCGGCCGTTGACCAGCGGACAGTTCGACGTTTTCGGCGTGGTACGCGTGGACACGATCGGCAAATGGGTCTACTACATGGCCTCGCCGGACAATGCCACGCAGCGCTACCTGTACCGCATCAACTACGCGCAACGCGGGCCCACCCCCCCCGTGCGCGTCACGCCGCCGGGAGAGCCCGGGTGGCATAGCTATGCGATGTCGCCCACGGGCCGATACGCCGTCCATACCTACTCACGGTTCGGCGTGCCGCCGACGATCTCGCTCGTGAGTTTGCCGGACAACCACATGTTGCGCCCACTCGTGGACAATGCGCCGCTCAAGGCCAAACTCGCGGGCGTCAAACTTGGCGCGACCGAGTTCCGGCAAGTCGATATCGGCAACGGCATCAAGCTCAACGCCGCGTTCATCAAGCCGCCGAATTTCGACTCGACAGGGCACTACCCCGTCTTCTTCTATGTCTACGGCGGGCCCGGTTCGCAGACGGTGACCGACAACTGGGGCGGGCAGAACTATCTCTGGTATCAGATGCTCGCGCAGCGCGGCTACATCGTGGCGAGCGTCGACAACCGGGGCACGGGCGCGCGCGGCAAAGCGTGGCGCAAGATCGTTTATAAGCAGCTGGGTGTCGTCGAGACGCAGGACCAGGCGGCTGCCGCGCGCGCGATCGGCCGGCTGCCGTATGTCGACTCGACGCGCATCGGGATCTGGGGCTGGAGCTACGGCGGCTTCATGACGCTGAATGCGCTGACCCAAGCGCCCGACGTATACCGGATGGGCATCGCCATCGCACCGGTGACGCACTGGAAGTACTACGACACGATTTACACGGAGCGCTATAACGGGCTACCGCAGGATAATGCGGCCGGTTACGACAAAGGCTCACCCCTGACGTACGCCAAGAACCTGAAGGGCCGGTTGCTCATCGTGCACGGCTCGGGCGACGACAACGTGCACTTCCAGAACACGCAAGCGATGATCAATGCGCTGGTGGAAGCGAATCGGCCGTTCTCGCTGATGGTGTATCCGAACCGCAACCATGGGATTTACGGTGGGAATACGCGGCAGCATCTGTACACGCTGCTGACGCGGTTCATCGAGGAGAATTTGCCGGCGAAGGCGAACGGGGAGCGAACCGCTGCGCTGCCCTAGCCGGGCTCCAGATGGAGCCGGCGCCCCCCCCGACCAGCGCCGGCATGATGGACATCACCGTCGTGCGGTGTGCCCCTGGACTACGTTGCGCCTCGAGCACGCTGATCAGAGCAAAGCCGCCTAAAGGCGGTGACGCAGAGCTACGGAGCTACAGCGGCTGATCGCCGCCATGCTCGCCGGGCCGCCAGCGTTCGACCCCAAATCGAATACGGCGGCCCGGCGTTTTCTTGTTGGAACGTCCGCCGCCGGGAGGGTGTGATGTCGCTCCCGCGTGTGCGTCGTGTTCTTATCGCTTCGCTCTCAGTCGCCACCGTCGTCGGGTGCGAGTTGCCGAGCCGTCCGACCAACAGGTCCGCCGTCGTTCAGGTCCGCGTCGTGCCCGAGAGCGTGACTCTCGATCCCAACCAAGCGCAAGCATTTGTCGCGTCCGGGCGCACCGCAGCGGGCGACACCGTGCCGATCAACGTCACGTGGACGGCATCGGCGGGCTCGATTACGCCGGAGGGCCTGTACACCGCCGACACCTCCGCCGCCGACGCCACCGTCACGGCGACGGACCCGAGCGCGCACCTCTCCAGCTCGTCCCGCGTGCGCAAGCGCCGGGTGGTGCAGGTCATCCTCGTTCCCGCGGCGGTCAACCTCAGCACGGGCGGCACGCAGCAGTTCGCCGCCTGGGGCGTGCGTAACACCGGCGATAGCGTCGGCGTGGCGGTCACCTACTCCGCTACCGGCGGCACGATCACGAGCGCGGGCCTCTACACCGCGGGACAGACGGCGGGGAGCTACCGCGTCATCGCGCGCCTGACGGACGGCGTGCTCGCCGACACGTCGGCCGTCACGGTGACGGCGCCACCACCGCCGCCGCCGCCGCCGCCCCCGCCGCCCCCGCCGCCCCCGGGCGGGGTGCCGCAGGCCGGTCATGTGTTCATCGTGACCGAGGAGAACAACGACTACTCGGCGGTGATCGGCAGCTCGGCGATGCCGTACCTAAACAGTCTCGCGCAGCAGTACGGCCTGGCCACGCAGTACTACGCCAACACGCATCCGTCGATCGGCAACTACTTCATGCTGGCGACGGGCCAGATCATCACCAACAACGACAGTTATTCCACCATCGTGACCGTGGACAACGTCGTGCGCCGCCTGCTGGCGGCGGGGAAGACGTGGAAGTCGTACGCCGAGGATTTGCCGTCGGTCGGTTACACGGGCCCCGACGTGGGGAACTACGCGCGCAAGCACAATGTGTTCGCGCTGTTGTCGGACGTCGCGAACGACCCGGTGCAGCGCAATAACCTCGTGGCGTTCACACAGTTCGCGCCAGACTTGGCGAACGGGACGCTGCCGGAGTTTTCGAACATCGTGCCGAACCTGTGCAACGATGCCCACGACTGCTCACTCGCCACGGCCGACACGTGGCTCCAGAACAACATCGCGCCGCTGCTCGGCAGTCCCACATTCCAGCGCGACGGCCTGCTCATCATCACGTTCGACGAAGCCGGGAGCGACAACACGAACGGTGGCGGCCAGGTGGCGTGGGTGGTGGTCGGCCCCAAGGCCAAGCTGCACTACCAGTCGACGACGCTATACCAGCATCAGAGCACGTTGCGCCTGGTGCTCGAAGCCCTCGGCGTCACCCAGTATCCGGGCGCGGCGGCGACGGCGCCCGCGATGACGGAGTTTTTCACGCCGTGAGTTAGAAGGCGTATCTGGGCGATCAGACCGGACGAAACAGCTCGGCCAACTCCAGCGTGAGCGGACGCTCTGCGCCTACCGGATGCCAGACCAGCCGGTGAGTCTCTAGTACCGGCAGCTCCGAAGCCGGCATCCAAACCTCGACCCGCTGCTCGTCACCGTCCACGATCCAGTACACCGGCACCCCGGCCTCTTGATACCGGTGACGCTTTGTGAACCGGTCGGCCCGCGCCGTCGATGGACTCAGGACCTCGATTACCAACAGCAGCGACCGGAGACGCGTCCAGTCACCAGTCCGCGCTTCATCGGGGGGGATGATGAACACATCAGGCTGCACCAGCACGTCCCGAAGCCCCCAGGAGATGTCGGCCGGCGAAGTGAGCATGATGCCGACCGGCTCGTGCTCCAGGTACCTGGCGACGGCGACGGCCAGTCGGCTCACGAGAAGTTGATGGCTCAGGCGGGGCGCCGGCGTCACCAGCAGCTCCCCGTGGACGACTTCGTACCGATTGCCGTCGTCGGGAAGCTGGCGGACCATCTCGGCGGTCCAGTAGGTGGGAGCGGCCATACCCATAGTATCTGCTCCTCGGCGCGGGGGGCACAAGGGACCGGCATGACCCAGCATGAGCTTGGGGCAGCTCCCTGTCGTCATCGTTGTCGCGCCGAGCCAATCCCAAAAGCGCGGCACGGCTGCTCGGCGAATCACGCCTAACGCTCGTCAAACGGCCAGCAAACGCGACCAGCGCAGCTTGTCAACGCATGCCGTCGAACACAGCCCCGGCTGGGACACAACAAGTGAGGTGAACGATGAAATCACGATCCCGCTTTGCGCTCGGATTGGTTGCACTCCTCCTGGCCACTGGATGTGAGAGCCCACCGACAGTCGCCAGTGGCGCACCGAGCCCCCGATTCGATTTCATGAACGGCCCCGCCGATCTGCCGAACGTCTTCCGCGGCGATTCGGTCTTGCTGTTCGTCTGGGCTGACGTCACCAGCGACTTGGTCATCGTCGTGAATGCGCCGGCCGGCGGCGTCCACGCGCTGCGCCGGTGCGGCGGGGCGCTCACTCCGGAACCCCAACCGGTCCAGACCGTCGGCGAGATGCAGGATGTGTTGCGGCAGCTGCGACTCTTGCGCGACGTCAACATCCACATCTACAGCCCCGTGCCGTCGCCGTTCAGGAACTTCATGGATCTGTGTCAGCTCAGTCCTTTCGCCCAGGGAACAGGTAACCTGACCTCGACCGACAACGACCGGCACGTGACGGGCAACGGCGCGAACGCGTTCGGCTTCCGCGCGCAGGGTATCGTCGACCTGGCGAGCGGCGGCAACGCCCAGGTGCTCGCTGAAAGCGAGCGGCTGATCGCGCCTGACGGAACGCTCGCCAAGATATTGGTCAACAACGTCCTGCTCATTCCGCGCTGAGAAAGGAGTACCATGATGACGACGCAGCGAATGCTTCCCGGGTTAGGGCTTCTGGTGTTGATCGCGTGTGGGACCGAGCCACAGCAACTCCCGTTCGCGCTGCAAGCCGATCGCTTTGCCGGCTCCGTGTGGTCCGACCCCGTGAACCTCGGCCCGCTGGTCAATTCGAGCGCTGTCGACGCAAACGCAGGTCTCTCCCCCGACGAGCACACGCTCTACTTCGTTTCCAATCGACCGGGTGGCCTCGGCGGTAATGACATCTGGATGGCCCACCGGCAGTGCTTGCAGTGCGACTGGGAAGCGCCAGTCAACCTCGGCGCTCCGATCAATAGCGACGTGGGCGATGGCGCACCCACAATCTCGGAAGACGGGCGTTTGCTCTTTTTCTTCAGTGCGCGGGCCGGCGGCTTGGGGAATACCGACATGTACGTGTCGCATCGTGTGAGAACTGGCGCGGATGGTGATGTCTGGGGCCCACCAGAGAACCTTGGGCCCGATGTCAACACGTCAGGGGCCGAGCAGGGCTCCTAC
>JBKPDZ010000141.1:0-2388 GCA_046728135.1 Gemmatimonadota bacterium
TCGTCGGCATAATGATCCATGTCATGGCCGCCGCCGGGCTGGGTGGAGCGGCCATGGCCGCGCCGGTCGTGGGCTATGACGCGATAGCCGTGCTCGAGGAAGAACAGCAGCTGCGTGTCCCAATCATCGGCCGACAGCGGCCACCCATGGCTGAACACGATGGGCTGACCCTTGCCCCAGTCCTTGTAGAAGATCTCGACGCCGTCCTTGGTCGTGATGGTAGGCATAGTCTTGCCCTCCTAGCGTGAGCTCATTCGTTTGCTCGCGCACCATGGCGCCGGCGATGCTGAGCCGCTCCACGGCGCTCGCAGGGTGTCAAGATTGTCGGATGGACTGCCTCCACGGTCTGGCACACGCGCCTATCAGCTCGCGCGTCGGGTGACCAGTAGGCAGTCAAGTGGCTCGGCCGCAAGCCACCGGCGTATGAGGACATCATCGACGGAGGCGTGGGTGAGGCGTGGGGCTACCGTCCCACTCGCAATAGGCATGGTGAGGCCATGGAGGTGGGTATGTACCCAACGAAGAACGATCTCCCCGAATCGGCGCGGACGAAGCTCGTGGACCTGCTCAACGCACGCCTCGCCGATGCGATCGACCTGCAGACGCAGTGCAAGCAGGCACACTGGAACGTCAAGGCCCGGACTTCATCGCGTTGCACAAGCTGTTCGACGAGGTGAACGGCGCCGTCGAGGAGTACGTGGAGCTGATCGCCGAGCGCGCGGTGCAGCTCGGCGGCGTGGCGGACGGCACGGCGCGGGTCGTGGCGAAGCGCTCCTCGCTTCCCGAGTACCCGGTCAAGGGTGGCGACGGCCGAGCACACGTCGAGGCGCTCTCGGCCGTGCTGAGCGCGTTCGGCAAGGTCGTCCGCGCCGAGATCGACCGCTCCAACGAGCTCTCCGACGCCGACACGGCCGATCTCTTCACCGAGGTGTCACGCGGCATCGACAAGTGGCTTTGGTTCGTAGAAGCGCACCTACAAGCAGAGCGATGACGTAGAGGGTCCCTCGGCGAGCACCGGTTGTTCCGATTCTCGCTCGCCGGTCACGTCGAAGAGCAATGGTTCAGTTGGCGCACCGCGCACTGATCTCACGGCGCGCTCGCCGAGGGGGCCGCGCCGCGTTGCGGGCATCGAGACAGTGTGAACGAGATGGAACTGAAGGGTGCCGCCAGCGACTATTTGGCGGCCGAGCGGACGTTTCTGGCATGGGTCCGCACGGCGTTGGCGTTGATCCCGCATTTCCCAGATGACCGCGTCGCGCGATGACGCTGGCGCGCGAATCGGCTATTGAACGGCAAGGGTTTCGTGGCCATCGAGGGGGGCGGCGGATGGACGAGGCGACGGGTGAAGGGGCGGGGGGCGGGTTGCGGGTAGGGTTCGACCGCCGGCTGAAGCTCGAATTCCACGGCGCGACCGTCACCTCAGATGCTGCGTCCTCGGGGTGCCGTCGTCAGGCCGGAAGCCGCCCGGAGACGACCCGGACCCCCATGGCGGGTGTCGAGGCCCTCTCTCCGCCGCCCAGACGGCGGAAGATCCTTGCCTTCAAGATCGGAAGGGCGGTATCCAGGCCCGGAGACGGGGATGGGCGCCGTCCATCTGGGAAATGTCGGTTGATGGGCTTCGGCTTCGTCGTAGCGCGTTTCGGACTGTTCCCTGCGGGAGCTTCAGATCGTCCAGCCGAGCCAACCTACCCGCGGGGACGGCTTCTCGCTGTGGTTCGGGACTGCCCTGATCGTTCTTGGAACCATCGTCAGTATGTCCTCATCCTGGCGCTACGTGCGCCTCGTTCAGGATCTCAACCACGGCGGGGCGGGTCTTCGGCACCCGTCGAGACCTGCGATTGCCGTCGCTCTCGTGTTGGCGCTGGTAGGAGTCGCCATGGCAGTGTCCCTCATCTCGGTCTCGAGACTCCAGTAGAAAGGGGATCCCATGTCCGTGAGCAAGGTCGACGGACTCATTACGAGGCCGAGCCACCATTCGGTCGACGAGACACTGGGCCGGCTCGAGGGGCTGATTCGGACCGCGGGAGTGACGGTCTTCGCGCTCGTGGACCACAGCGGTGAAGCTGCGAAGGTCGGCCTGACGATGCGCCCGACGAAGCTGCTGATCTTCGGCAACCCGAAAGCCGGGACTCCACTGATGATCGCCTCGCCGAGCATCGCGATCGATCTGCCGCTGAAGATCCTCGTCTGGGAGGACGCGGACGGCGGAGTGTGGCTTTCCTACAACTCGCCCGTCTACCTGGAGGGACGCCACCACCTACCCCAGGAGCTCCTTCAGAACATCGCCGTCGTAGAAAACCTTGCTGCCCGAGCGGGCGAGTAGTGGCCCGGCAGCGCCTTGTCGTCGCCCCTTAACTGGTCCCGGAACATGACGTACTTGCTCCCGAT
>JBKPDZ010000142.1:0-5544 GCA_046728135.1 Gemmatimonadota bacterium
GGCAGCAGCGACACCGTGTAGCCCGGCACGTTCTCCGCCAACACGTGACCATTGCGATCGTAGATCACGCCGCGCGGAGCCGGCAGCGGAATCGGCCGCAACCGGTTGGTCTCCGATTGGAGCTGGTACTTTCCGTGCCCGAGGATCTGGGTACGGAAGAACGACAGCACCATGATGCCCAGCACGATCCAGACGCCGGTGCGCGCGATGCCCACGCGGCGATCGACCAGGTAGGGGTGGAATGCGTTCATGCGATACTCCGTCGCGGCGGCGTCAGCCACCCGCGGAAGAACCACAATACCACAATGCCCACGAGCGCGGTCGACAGGGCCTGCAGCGGCGACCAGACGAGCAGCTCCCACGCGACCTGCGATCCCTGCAGCCGTCCCGCGACCAGCAAGACGAGGAAGTTGCGGATCCAGGTGCCGGCAAAGAACAGACACCCTTTCACGAACACATGCTCGGCGAAGAACACGGCCTTTGCCCACGACGAGGTGAATCCCACGATCGTATGGGCAAGCGCGCCGGCGCCGAAGCTCGCCGGCGTCAGCGCGTCGCGCAGGAGACCGAGGACGAACCCGGCCGCGGCGCTCTTCCCGGGCTCGGCCCGAATCGTGTAAATCAGCAGCGCCAGGAGCAGGAAGTCGGGCGCGACGCGATCCCCACCCAGGTGGCTGCGCACGGTGAACTGCAGCAGCACCAGCAGCGTCATGATGACGGGATAGCGATAGCGGTCCGTGCGTCGCATCATGGCGGCGGCTCGCCTGGAATGGTGTCTTGCGGGATCGTGAACGCATTCCGCAGATCGGATCCCGCCGGCCGTGGCGCGTTCAGAATCATGACATGTGACAGCTCGGCCGGGTGAATGGCGGGCCGCACGAGGTACGTCCGACCCCAGCCCTTCTCCTCACCTGCGGGCCCGACCACGGTGCCGATCGGAATGCCGCGTGGAAAGACACCGCCAAGCCCCGAGGTCACGATGACAGTTCCCGCCTGCACTTGCTGGCGATACAGCACACCTTGCAGCTCGAGCAGCCACACACCGGGACTCTCGGCCCCATGCGGCGCGGCGATGCCGACGACGCTGCCGTCGGTGGCCATGGCGCTGGCGCGAAACTCGGGATGCGCCCAGCTCAAGACCACGCTGGTGTGCTCGTCAACGGTGGCCACGAGCCCGACCAGACCTTCCGGACTCACGACCGCCGACAGTGGTCGGACCCCTTCTTTTTTCCCCGCGGACACCACGAAACTCAGGGGATTCGTTGGCTCGGGCTGGTGCAAAATCTCGGCGGGGACATAGCCGCCCCCCAGGCGGGCGCTGAGACCGAGCAAATTGCGGAGACGCGTGTTCTCGCTGCGGAGCTCAGGCAGGAACGTGGCGGCCAGGGCCATCGAATCGCGCTGCGCCACCACGGCGTCATAGCGATAGCGGGCGGCGGCGAGCAGCTCGGTTTGGCGCTGCAAAAACAGAAACGGTGCGAGCACGCTCTGTCGCAGTCCTTGGGCCACCGGGTCACGCCATTGATCGGGAAGGCTCAGCGCGGCAATCGACAGCGCCACGCAGGCGATGAAGAGCAGCGTGTCGGCCCGCGACGCGTACCGATCCGTGCCAATCGCCATGCGACTAGGTGGTCAAGACGTTGCGGTATTTCTCCGGCGCGTCGAGGATGCGCCCCGCTCCACGCACTACGCAGGTCATCGGGTCCTCGTCCAGGTGAATCGGCAGTCCGGTCTCCTGCTGCAGCAGCAGATCGAGTCCGCGGATCAAGGCCCCGCCACCGGCCATCACGATCCCGCGGTCGACGATGTCGGACGCAAGCTCGGGCGGCGTGATCTCCAACGCACGGCGTACCGCGTCGACGATTTGTTGAATGGGCTCCTGCACGGCTTCGCGAATCTCGCTGGAGTGGACGCGTACGATCTTCGGAATGCCGGAGACGAGGTCGCGCCCCTTCACTTCCATCTCGCGCTCCTCGCCGATCGGGGCCGCGGACCCGATCTGAATCTTGATCTGCTCTGCCGTCGGCTCGCCGATGAGCAGGTTGTAGTTCTTGCGCATGAACTGCACGATGGCCTGATCGAGCTCGTCACCGCCCGTGCGAATCGACGTATCGGACACGATCCCGGACAGGGCGATGACCGCGATCTCGGTCGTGCCGCCGCCGATATCGATCACCATGTTTCCCGTCGGTGTTTCGACGGGCAGGCCCACGCCGATCGCGGCGGCCATCGGCTCGGCGACCATGTAGACTTCCTTCGCCCCCGCCGATTGCGCCGAGTCGCGCACCGCGCGCTTCTCGACTTCCGTGATCCCGCTCGGCACACACACGATGACCTTGGGGCGGACCCGGAAGAGATGGCGATCGATGATCGTCTTGAGGAAATAGCGCAGCATCTTCTCGGTCACGTCGAAGTCGGCGATGACACCGTCCTTGAGCGGCCGGACCGCCAGCACGCCATCGGGCGTGCGGCCGAGCATGCGCTTGGCCTCGAGCCCGACGCCCTTGATGTTGCCCGTGGCCTTTTCGATCGCCACGACGGAGGGCTCGTTCAGCACGATCCCTTCGCCGCGGACGTAGACCAGTGTGTTAGCGGTACCAAGATCTACGGCGATTTCGTTCGCCGGGCTCCAGGCACCCATTTTTAAGTTCAGCCAGCGTGGTGGCACGTGATCGTCGGTAAAAGAGTGAGGCGGGCCGTTGCGAACGGCTCAAGGTAATGAAATGCGTAACCCCAAGCAAGGATGAAGCTTGACGGCCCCCGCGCGCTCGGCTAGGCTATCGCCCATGCGTCGCGTGACCCCCGACACAATCGCCACTGTAGACCTCGCGGTATGCGACCGCTGCGGCCTTTGTTTACCGCTGTGCCCGCCGGAAGCCATCCACTTGGAGCTGAACATCCTCACGGTCGACGATGCGACGTGCACAGGCTGTGAGAAGTGCATCGCTCCCTGCCCAGTGGGCGCGCTCACGATGGCGCCCCTGGCTCCGGGCTCCCAACTCCTAGCTTCGGTCAGTCATGCCTGACGTCGACGTCCTCGTCGTGGGGGCCGGACCGGCTGGCGCCGTCGCGGCGTGGCAGGCGAAGCTGGCCGCGCCCGAGTTGGACGTGGTCTTGTTGGAGCGCGACCGGGCGGTGGGCGCCCCGGTGCGCTGCGCCGAAGGCGTCGGAGACGCCGGACTGCGAGAGTTTGCGAATCCCGATGGCGCCGACTGGGTGTCGCGGCGCATCACCGATGTCATCTTCCAGGCGCCCGACGATACCGAGGTGGTGCTCGCCAATAGCGGCCTCGGCTGGATTCTCGATCGCACACGGTTTGACGCCTACCTCGCGGCCGAAGCCGCGGCGGCGGGCACTGCGGTCCTCGTTGGTGCCGAGGCGACGGGGATGGCGCGCAATGGAGACGACCGCTGGCACGTGCGCGTGAAGGAACGCGGCCGGGAGGACGTCTACCGCGCGCGCGTCGTGATCGGGGCCGACGGCGTCGAGACGATGGTGGGCAGGTGGGCGGGCCTCGACACCCGTGTACCGTCGCGGGACATGGAGTCGTGCGCGCAGTATGTGCTCCAGGGCATCGACTTCAACCCTGATGCGATTTACCTGCAGTTCAGCAACGCCATTGCGCCGGGCGGCTATGCCTGGATTTTCCCCAAAGCTGTCGGCGTCGCCAACGTCGGACTGGGGCTCGTCGCGCTCAAGACAGACGGTCGCAACGCGCGGCAGTATCTGGATGACTGGATCGCTCGGCGCTTTCCGTCGGGCGCACGCACCGGGTATACAGTCGGCGGGGTCATTGTGCACACGACGATCAAAAAGACGTACGCCGACGGAGTTCTGGTGGCCGGCGACGCGGCACACATGATTAACCCGCTGTCGGGCGGTGGCATCAACAATGCGATGAAAGCCGGACGGCTGGCGGGCTGCACCGCCGCGGCCGCGGTGCGCGCGCGCGACACGAGCGAGCACCGGCTCGCGAGCTACCACCGCGCGTGGATGGAACTACTCGGCGAGCATCACCTCAAGTACTACCGCCTCAAGCAAGCGCTCGAGCACATGGATGATGCGTTCCTGAACGCCCTGGCTCGAACCGTGAACAAGGTCGCACCTACGAAGCGGACCCTTGGACGCATCCTAACGCACGCGATGATCAGGCATCCGCAACTGATTCCGGTAGTGGCAGGGTTTTTTGTATAGCTTGCATGACCGACGTCCCTACCGCGCACCGATTCGCCACATGGGCGACGAGTCTCCCCACGATCCCGAGGGCATCGGTTCTCAAGCCGAACGGCACGCGCAAGAAATCCCAGAAATAGACCGGGACCCGCGACGAGTGCAGCGCCGTCCCGCTGGCCCGCACCCCGCCAAATCCCAACTCGTATCCGGCGCGCTGAGCATGCCGCAGCACACGCTCGTCTGCTGCTCCGAACGGATAGGCGACCGCGCGCCCCGCATCAGGTCCCAGGCGGGAGGTCAGGACTTCGCGTGAGCGTTTGAGCTCCGTTTCGAGCGTCGCATCATCGAGCCAGGTGAGCCGGCGATGCGTCGCTCCGTGCGATGCAAAGTCGAAGCCACGCGCACGCCACCCCTCCATCTGCGTCCAGCTCAGAAGTCGCAGGCGATTCCACGTATAGCGGACGTCCCAGGTGTTCGTCTTGCCGACGTAGTCGGTGATCACAAACGTTGTCGCGGTGAAACCGAGGTCTGCGAGGACGGGATAGGCGTGCTCGGCGAGCGAGGCGTAGCCGTCATCGAACGACAGGAGGAATTCACGAGACGTTTGATGTAGGGGCGCAGCATGCTGCGCCCCTACCGTCTTCACGCGACAGGCAAACTGGTCCAGTGACAAGGTCTGCCACCCAGCCTGCGCGAGCGCGGTCATTTGTCGCGCAAAGACCGAGCGGCCCACCCGAGTGACGCCCAACTCGAGGGGGCCGCCGATGCGGTGATAGCACAGCACTGGCGGCTGGATCAGAGCGCCCACATCCAGGTAAACACGGCGCACGTCACCAGCGCGAAGATCACCCCGTCGAACGTGGCCTTGAGGGTCATCGCCCACGCCCGGCGGTACCAGATCGACATCTGCCACAGCGCGACGGTGTAGCCGAGGAACGCCGTCGTCCCCGCGAAGCGACAGATCGCCGCGAACGGTGGGGCACCTGGCGGTAGCGCCGAGCCCGCGATGAAGGCGGCGAACACACTCACGACCACGCAGTACACAAACCATTGCGAGAGATTGGAGACCATCGAGCCGCTCCAGGGCGGCATGACCGTCAGCAGCACCGCCGGTCCGCGCTTCATTTTCTCCTTGAACTCGGGCGAGCGCATCTCAGCCGGATTGGCGGGCCGCGGCATCAGATAGTCGCCGGGCGGGATACTGATCGGCCGGAGGGCGTCGAGTACGCGATCCTCGTTGGGGTAGCGCGGATAATCGTTCTTATGCCACAGCGGAGTCATGTGGATGATGGAGCTGACGACGAACACCGCCACTGCCGAGATGAGGATCGGCAGCCACAGGGCGGACAGCGCGGTCATTGAGCCTCCCGA
>JBKPDZ010000143.1:0-21153 GCA_046728135.1 Gemmatimonadota bacterium
CGAGGTCCCGGGCTGTCGCGATCGAATCCGAGTCCATCGGGACTCGGCGCGGTGTCGCCAGCGCTTCCTCCAGGGGAACGGTCACGATACGCGGCGGTTGGAGCGCCACCATCATCCCGAACTGGCGTTCCGCGATTAAGCGGACCGCCGCCGCGCCGAACCGCAGCGCCAGCAACCGGTCGAATGTCGTCGGACCTCCACCGCGTTGCAGATGCCCGAGCACGAGCGTCCGCGTCTCCTTTCCCGTCATCTCCTCGATCGAGTGGGCGACTTTGTCGCCGATCCCGCCGAGGCGTTCGTGCGCCGGATCGACCAGGGAGACGGTCCCGCCCTTCGGCACCGCGCCCTCGGCGACGACCACAATGCTGAAGTGTCGGCCCTCCGCCTCACGGCGGCGGATCTTGTCGCAAACCTTGTTGATGTCGAACGGGATCTCGGGGATCAGGATGACGTCGGCCGAACCCGCAATGCCGGAGTTCAGCGCGATGAATCCCGTGTTCCGACCCATGACCTCCACGACCATCACTCGCTCGTGGCTTTCCGCAGTCGAGTGGATCTTGTCGATCGCGTCGGTCGCCGTAGACACGGCGGTATCGAATCCAAAAGTCGCGACCGTGCCGCCTACATCGTTGTCGATGGTTTTGGGCACACCGACGACCGGAAGACCTTTCGTCCACAGCGTCAAGACGATGCCGAGTGTGCCTTCGCCGCCGATCGCCACCAAGGCATCGAGCCGGTTGGCGCGAAAGGAATCGAGCAACTCCTGCGTCCGGTCGCGCTCCTCCCAGGAGCCGTCCGGTCGCTGCATGCGCCATTTGAGAGGATTACCACGGTTCGACGTGCCGAGGATCGTGCCACCCAGGTGCGTGATGCCACGGACTTCGTGCGGCCCGAGCGGCATGAGATCGCCTTCGCCCAGCAGGCTGCCGAATCCCCGTCTGATTCCCACACATTCCCATCCGCGATGGACCGCGCTCAACACCACCGCGCGGATGACGGCGTTCAGCCCCGGTGCGTCACCGCCGCCGGTGGAGATGGCAATTCTCACCGCTTTTTGGGAGGAGGGCCCGGGGGAGGGGGGGAGGAGGGGGAGGGGGCGGAGGGTGGACCCGCACCCTCGCGAATCAACCGCATCACTTCACCGGGGTCGGCGTGTCGCTTCGTCGTCTTTTTGGAGAACACGCGGTGTCCGTCGACGTCCACCTCGAAGACCCCGCCCGACGATTGGATCAAGCGCACCTCCGCATGCGGAAACGCATCGCGGATCTCGGCCGCCAGACCGGTGGCCCGAGGCTCATAGTTTCAGATGACGCAGTATTCGATGGTGACGGTCATGGCGTGAACGATAGTCGCGCTTGACACCCCGCGCCACGCCGCCGACCTTGCGCGACATGCGGCTCACGTCGCGCTTCTCGGGGGCAGCGGCGCTCGTCGTCGGGATCGCGGTTGCGATCGCCGCACTGGTCAGCTTCGGCGCCGGGCTCATCGCTTACGTCAACGGCCGCATTCCCGCCGGGGAGAATCTGCCGCTCGCCGGCACGCTGCTCGTCCTCGTCGCCGCCATCACGCGTCGCTACGGCATCGCCCTCCCGGGAAACGGTTTCTCGTCTTACGTGCTCGGCGCGATGCTGTACGCGATTCTCGATCGCGGGTGGGCGTTCGCCGCCATCGTGGCTCCGCTCGCGATGCTGGTCGGCGATGTGCTCTTACGGCGCATGTCGCTGCGCACCGCTCTGGGAAACGCGGCGCACCTGACGGCGGGATCCACCTTCGTCGGATTGATGTACCTCCGGCTGAGCGGTGCCACAGGGGCTGACGCGCTGACCGCCGATAATGCCTGGGTCGTTGCCCTGACCGTCGTGATGTTGCCGGTCATCGTGAACGGCACGTTTTATCTGGAGCTGGCTCTCGGCCAGACGATCGCGTGGGTCGATGCGCGGCTCACGCTGCGCTGGGAATCGATCGTCTATCTCGTGTCGGCGGCACTGGCGCTCGCCTGGTTGGCGGTCGTACACGCGAGCATTCCCGTTGGCACGCGCGCGTTGCTCTCTGTCGCGTTGCTCGTCGCCACGGCGGGCAGTCTCCAGGTCTTGCGACTCGGCGTGCGCGCGGACGAGCTGCACTTGATCCAGCGGCTCGCCCAGGTGATCGCCGCCGAGTTGACGCTGACGCAGAGCTTCAAGCGCGTGCAGGAGTTGACCCGCCAGCTCGTGCCCTGGGAGCAGATGGGATTTGCCCGCTACGATGCCCGCACCCGGCAGATGGAGCTCGTCGCCGATACCGCGGCGCAGCCGGGAACGATATTCCGCTTCGATTCTGATGCCGGTCTGACCGGCGAAGCATTGCGACTGCGCCGCCCCGTCGTCGCGCATGGCCTTGCCAGGGATCAGGTGGTCGTCCCGGGCGCGGAAACGCCGGGCTCGGAAATGCTCGTCCCGCTCTACCACGCCGGCCAGTTGGTGGGGCTCTGGAGCGTGCGGCACTCCGACCCCACGATGTACCGCCAATCCGACGGCGATCTCCTCGAGCTACTCGCGCCGCAGCTCGCGCTGATGGTTGCGATCGACGGCTCGCTGCGGCCGGTCACCGGTGCCTCCGACCAGACGATGCAATACGTGCAAACGCTCACGGCGACCACGCAGGAGATCCACGCGTCGAGCCAGGAAGTGGCGGCTGCCGCCCAGCGCGCGAGCCACGGCGCCGGACAAGCCGCGACGCTCGTCGGCACGGCCGCACGCGAAGCCGGCCAGTTGCAGGAGAGCGCGGCCGAGCTCGCGGCAGCGGGCGATCGGACACGGGAAGCGGGCGCGCAAATGGAGAAAACCGCCGACCGCGTGCGCACGGGGACGCAGAACGCCGTGCGACAGTTGACCGACCTCGGCGCCACCACGGAGGAAAGCGCCGCCGAGGTGAGCCGGCTCCGCGAAGTCGCGACCCAGGTCGAGAAGTTTTCCGAGACACTGGGGTTTGTGGCGAACCAGACGAATTTGCTAGCGCTCAACGCGACGATCGAGGCGGCGCGCGCAGGTATTCACGGCCGCGGTTTCGCGGTCGTCGCCGACGAGGTGCACAAACTCGCCGAGGCGAGCGGGCGCGAAGCGCGTAACGTCGGCAAAGCGGTGCAGGACACGCGGCGCGCCCTGGATCGCGCCGCCCAGCTGATCGAACGCATGCGTGCCGATCTGGGCCAGGTCGTGCAGAACTCCGCGGCCTGGGTGCAGGACCTCGATCGCATCGCGGAGGCCGCCGCCGAGACGGCGCGCGCCGGAAAACAGGTAGCCGAGCTCGGTCGCCAGAGTGCCGACCTGGCGGCGAAGATCACAGCGTCACTGGGCCAGGCCCGGACGGGCGCCGAGACCTCGAGTCAGGAAGCCCAGGCGGTCGCCGCCGCGGCCGCCGAACAGCTGCGCGCGATCCAAGATCTCGCGCACGGCGCAACCGAGCTGTCCGGCCTTGCCGAGCAGCTCCGCCAGGCGCTGCACTTCATCCGCGGGGGAAACGGACACCCCTAGACCGAACAGTTGGTGACGGGCGCTACAGGGGTTTCTCAACCCGGGACGGATTATTAACGTGAGAGTGCCGTTAACCTCAGGGGAGCAACATGCGCGCCCAGATGACACTGTTGGTGTTGTGTCTCAATGCCCTTCCAGCCCTCTGCGACGCCCAACATACGCATCAGTTCGAGATGGGCGGGTACGGCTCGTATACGCGCTATGATCGCGCCTTTCAGCTGGACAAACAGGTCGGTGGTGGTGGCCGGCTCGGTTATTTCTTTAGTCCCCACGTCGGGATCGAGTTCGAACTCGGCTACCAGCAGCCGAGTCCCTGGGCAGGCGGGGTCAACCCGACCGTGACGCTTGGGAGCGGCAGCCTGGTACTCAACACCGGGAACACGCACAACCTCTTCTATATTCTCGGCGGCTATACGCGAGTTGAGTTCAGCGATCGTCCCGGCTATAGCTTCAACGACAACGCGCTGCATGGGGCGATGGGGGACCGGTTGTTCTTCGGCGACCGGGTCGCCCTCCGAATCGAAGGGCGCGCCATCTACGCTCCCAGTACGCGGTTCTCAGGCGGGAGCTGGGCCGGCCACGTCGTAGCGTCCGCTGGCCTGTCCATCTTCACAGGTCCAAGCGCGTTCCGTGACGCCGACCAAGATGGCGTTGCCGACAGCAAGGACGCCTGCCCGAGCACACCGGCAGGCGCGGTCGTGGACGCGCGCGGCTGCCCGACCGACTCCGATCACGACGGCGTGTTCGACGGCCTCGATGCCTGTCCCAACACGGTCGCGCATGCAGAGGTGGACGCCCGCGGTTGCCCCAAAGACAGCGATGGCGACGGCGTGTACGACGGGATCGACAAATGCCCCGGAACAATGACCGGGGCTCGCGTGGATGCGCAGGGATGTCCGGCGGATGCGGACGGCGACGGCGTTCCCGATGGTGTGGATCAGTGTCCCAATACCCCGCACGGCGCCACCGTGGACGCCACCGGCTGTCCGGTCGACAGCGACAAGGATGGCGTGCCCGACGGCCTCGACAAATGCCCCAACACGCCGCCAGGGACGGAAGTCGATACGGCAGGATGCCAACGCGCGTCCGACAGCGACGGCGACGGCGTCGACGACAGCAAGGACAAATGCCCCGGTACCGCGGCGGGCACGCGCGTCGATGCGGCAGGGTGTCCGATCCTCTTCACCGAGGCCAAGACGCCCGTCGTGCTCCGTGGCGTAACGTTCGAAACGGGGCGTTCGGCTCTGAAACCCGACTCCTACACGATTCTCGACATCGTAGCGGCGTCGCTCGTCGCCAATCCCGCCATCAAGATCGAAATCGGTGGGCATACGGATAACACCGGATTGTCTGCGACCAACATGCGCCTGTCACAAGCGCGCGCGCAGGCGGTGCTGACGTATCTGGCGAGCAAGGGGGTCATGCTCGACCGCATGGTCGCGAAGGGCTACGGCGCCACACAGCCAGTCGCGCCCAACACGACTGCGGCCGGCCGAGCGCTGAACCGGCGCGTCGAGCTGCGGCAGACTAACTGAGGGCGGAGGAACTCGTGAGGAGACTCGCGGCGGCATTCATCGTCCTGGCCGTTGTCGGCGGCCACCGGCTGGCGGCGCAGTACGATCGCCGGTACGAAGTCGGCCTGTTCGGCGCGTTCACGAAATACGACAAGACGTTCGGCCTGTCGAACAAGCTCGGCGGGGGTGTACGGTTCGCCTACGCCGTGACGCCGATGATCGGTCTTGAGGTGGAGGCACTGTTTCAATCGCCGCAGGATGTCGGCACCGCACACATCGAACCGCTGATCGGCGGTGGCAGTCTCGTCGTGAACGCACTGAACGCGAGCCGAATGAGTGTCTACGTGCTGGGTGGCTACTCACGCCTCGATTTCGGCGCCACCACTCCCTATCGGTTCACCGACGGCGGATTCCACGGCGGGGCCGGCGTGAAGATGTACATGAGCTCACGAGTGGCATTCCGGTTCGAGGCACGGGGCATCTACACCCCAGCGACGAGCAGCACGTTTGGGCAACATGCCACGCATCTCGTCGGATCGGCGGGGCTCGCATTCTTCCAACCGGACGCCGGGCGTCACGTGGCGGCCAACGACGCCGACCGAGATGGCGTCGCCGACAAGGATGATGCCTGTCCTGACACGCCACTCGGCGCTACGGTTGACAAGCGCGGCTGCCCGGCCGACTCCGACAACGATGGCGTGCTCAACGGCATCGACAAGTGCCCCAACACTCCCGCGGGTGCCACGGTTGACGCGACAGGTTGCCCGCACGATCAGGACGGCGACGGTGTGCTGGACGGCATCGATCAATGCCCCGATACACCCGCGGGCCAGAAGGTCGATGCCAAAGGGTGTCCGCTGGCGGCGCCCGGCGTCGCGGATTCCGACGGCGACGGCGTAAACGATCTACTCGACAAGTGCCCCGGGACGCCTGCGGGCGCCAAGGTCGATAGCGACGGATGCCCGATCGATTCCGACCATGACGGCGTCTGGGACGGCATCGACAAATGCCCCGGCACGCCGGCCGGCGCGACCGTGGATGCGACGGGCTGCCCGCACGATTCCGACGGCGACGGCGTCTTTGACGGCATCGATCAGTGCCCCAACACGCCGACCGGGACGCCCGTCGATGCCACCGGCTGCGCGGTCGACAGCGACAAGGACGGCGTGCCGGACAACCTCGACAAATGCCCCAACACGCCGGCCGGCATCAAGGTCGATGCGAACGGCTGCCCGATCGAGCACGACACCGACGGCGACGGGGTGCCCGATCAGCTGGATCGTTGCCCCAACACGCCGCCCGGATCAAAGGTTGATCAGTTCGGCTGCGTGGTGCTGTTCGAGGTCACGCCGGCTCCGCCCGGCGCTCCGCCGGCCCGCCCGACGCTGATTCTGCAGGGCGTCAACTTCCAGACGGGACGCTCGGTGCTGACCCGCGACTCCTACGCGGTGCTGGACCAGGTGGCGGCCTCGCTGGTCGCGAACCCGGAAATCCGGATCGAAATCGCCGGCTACACCGACTCGACCGGCGGCAGGATGATGAACCTGCGGCTCTCCATGGGCCGCGCGGGCGCCGTGGAGCACTATCTTGCCCGCAAAGGCGTCAGCCCGCTGCGGATGCGGGCGCGGGGATTTGGCGCCTCGGGCTACATTGCGCCGAATTCGACACCAGAGGGTCGCGCGCAAAACAGACGGGTAGAACTGCACAAGCTGAATTAGGAGACGCAACAGGCGCAGCAGTGGTGAACAGGTTTAGGGGTCAGGACAAGCAAACCGCCCTGACCCCTAGTATTTTTTGCTCGCCCCGATCAGATCGAGCTGCGTATGCGTTTGCAACATGCCCTGGCCGCCGGATTCATCCTCGTGCCGGGCACCCTTTTGTCTCAGCAGCGCGCCTGGCAGTCAGCCGACTACTATCGATTGAACGTCGTCAGCAATCCGGCGCTTTCCCCGGACGGCCGGCGGGTAGCCTTCGTCCTGACGACGGTGGTGGAAGACAAGGACCGCCGCCACAACGAGATCTGGATGGCGCCCGCCGACGGATCTGCGCCCCCATACCGGTATACCAGCCCTTCAACAGAAGCCGCGAGCCCCCGCTGGTCGCCGGACGGCGCTCTGCTCGCGTTCTCGAGCAAGCGTGAGGGCTCGGACGACGACGTCTGGTTCCTGCGGACGGCGGCCCCCGGTGGCGAGGCGTTCCAAATCACAGGCGTGCACGCCATGCCGGTCTTTTCACCGGATGGCCGGTGGCTGGCCTACACATGGCGTGGCGACGAGCCGGACAGCTTGAAGAAAGAAACGTGGCGCACTCGCGTGTCCCCGACCGCGATTACGCGCGGACCCGATCCGAAGCGTTTCGACGGCCGCGTGTACACGTCGATCCCCATCGTCGCCGATGAGCGCGGCTACGTGCCGCCGCGCGAAATCCGCCGTCCCAGCCATCTGTATCTGGTGCCGATCGGCGGTGGCACACCGCGGCAGTTGACCAGTGGCGAGCTGAGTCAGACCTCGCCCGCCTGGTCGCCTGACGGCAAGACGATCGTGTACGAGCAGGACTCGACGGAGAATCAGGAAGTCCGTGACGACGCCTATCCGGCCCTGTTTGTGCTCTCGATCGCCGACGGGACGACGCGAGCACTCCGGACCGGTTTCGCGCAAAGCAGCTCCGCCGCGTGGTCGCCGGATAGCAGGACGATCGCGTTTGTGTGCTCGAAGGGCCGGGGAATGGAAAACGACATCTGCGTCGTCCCGGTCACTGGTGGAAACGCTCGAAATCTGACGCTGGATTGGAGCCTCGATCCGAACGACCCGAGTTGGTCGGCCGACGGTAAGACGATCTACTTCAACGCCGAGACCAACGGCAACGTGCACCTCTTCGCGGTGGCTGCCGCTGGGGGAGCGGTTCGGCAAGTCACGACCGGTGAACGGCAGCTGCGTGGCTTCAGCAGAAGCGCCGACAATCGTGCACTCGCCTACACCGCGAGTGACGTTACGCACGGGACGGAGCTGTATGTGGCACCGCTCGCTCCGGCTCGCGGCGTCGAGCGCCGCCTGACCACCTTCAATGATTCGCTCTTCAAGCAGGTCGCGCTGATCCCTGCCGACACGTTCTGGTTCACCGGCGTCGGCGGTCTCAAGATCGAAGGATGGCTGATGAAGCCGTACGGCTACCAGCCCGGCAAGAGCTATCCGCTCGTACTCTCGATTCATGGCGGGCCGCACTCCAACTACGGCAACGTCTTGTTTCCGGAGTTCCAGATGCTGGCGGGTCAGGGCTATTGGATGGTGTTCACCAATCCCAGAGGCTCGACCGGCTATGGTCACGACTTCACGTTCGCCACGCGTGGGCGCTGGGGCATGGAAGATTATCAGGATCTCATGCAGGCGGTCGATGTCGCGCTCGCGCGCGCGAAGGGCGGGGCGGACACCACGCGCTTGGCGGTGCTGGGCGGCTCGTATGGCGGATTCATGACGAATTGGATCGTCGGCCACACGAATCGCTTCCGCGTCGCGCAGACCGACCGCTCGATCTTCAACTGGTATTCCTGGTATGGCTCGTCGGACGCTCAGGGGCTCACCGAGTACGAGTTCCGCGGCGCCCCCTGGGAAAGCGATTCGCTCTACCGCGCGCTCTCGCCGATGGCGTACGTGAACAACATGCGTACGCCGATGCTGATCGTGCATTCCGAAGACGATAAGCGCGTACCCATCACCGATGCCGAGCAGCTCTTCATGTCCCTGCGCAAGCGCGGAATTCCGGCGGAGTTCGTACGGTATCCGCGCTCCTTCCACGGCCTCTCCCGCACCGGCCCGCCGTGGTTGCTCGTCGATCGTCTGGAACGCATCCGCACGTGGTTCGCGCACTGGATCGGGACGGGCCAAGCGGCACCGGCAGCAACTGCGAGCCAGCATTGATCGTGCGCCGGCTGGGTCTGATCGGCCTGACCGCTGCGCTGCTGGTCGCGCCCCTGCGCGCGCAGCGCCGCGCGACGCGGCGGCCTTCCCCCACATCGACCACCCACCCCGCCGCGGCGACGGCCATTCCGACGCCGCGGTCCATTTTGGGGTTCGAGCCGGGCGACGATCGCAAGCTGGTCGAATGGCCGGTCCTGGTGCGCTATTTCGAGGCGCTCGCCAAGGCGAGCGACCGGATCGATTATCACGAGCTCGGGAAGACAACCCTGGGCGCGCCATTCATCGCCCTGGTCATCTCAAGCCCCCAGAATCTGCGGCGGCTCGCGTATTACCGGCAGCTCAACGCCGAGCTCGCTGATCCTCGGACGTTTCGTACCAGCAGAGGCGCGCGCGATGCGCTGCAAAACGGCAAGACCGTCGTGCTGATCACCTCGAGCATTCACTCGACGGAAGTCGGTGGCCACCTGTCGCCCGTCGCGCTGGCCTATCGACTCGCGACCGACACGAGCGCCACCACGCGCGCAATTCTCGACAACGTAATCCTCTGGCTGGTCCCGTCCTTGAATCCTGACGGTGTCACGATCGTGGCGAAGTGGTACAATCGCACGCTGGGCACGGCCGCCGAGGGAGCATCGCCACCCGAGCTGTATCACCACTACGCCGGCCACGACAACAACCGCGACTGGTATGCGTTCACCCAAGTCGAGACGCAGCTGACCGTCGATTCACTGTACAACGTCTGGCATCCGCAGATCGTGCACGACATTCACCAGATGGATGCGCGGGGCGCGCGGCTGTTTCTCCCTCCGTATCTCGATCCTGTCGAACCCAACGTCGATCCGTTACTGATCGACGGTGTCAACGCCCTGGGCAGTGCCATGGCATGGGAGCTTGCCGGTCAAGGGAAAACCGGCATCTCCATCAACTCGACGTATGATGCATGGACGCCGGCGCGCGCATACCAGCATTACCACGGCGGGGTGCGCATCTTGTCGGAGACCGCGAGCGCCGATCTCGCCACTCCCATCGACATTCCATTCGACCGTCTGCAGGCCCGCTCGCGCGGGTACAATCCCCGCGAGCGTTCGTGGAATTTCACGAATCCGTGGCGCGGCGGCCGTTGGTCGTTACGGGATATCGTCTCCTACCAGGCCGAGGGCGCGTACGCGCTGTTGGCGCATGCCGCGCGCAACCGCGAGCGGTGGCTCGCTAATTTTTTCACTGTCGAGACGCACGCGATCCGCGGCTGGCGCGATTGGCCGTACGCCTATGTGATCCCGGCGCGCCAGGATTCCGTCGCCCTGAGCACGCTGCTCGGCATTCTGCACCGTGGCGGCGTGGAGATTCGCACCGCAACCCAGTCGTTCACACTCCAAGGACAGCGCCACACAGCCGGGACATATGTCATCGTCTTGCGGCAGCCGTACGCGGCGTTCGCCAAGACGCTGCTCGAGCCGCAGCACTATCCCGACCGGCGTCTCTACCCCGACGGGCCGCCGGAACGGCCGTACGACGTCACGGCCCACACCCTGCCGCTCCTGATGGGCGTGACCGCGATCGTCGCGAATGACTCGCTCCGCGTCCCGCTCTCGGCGCCCGTCACGCCGAGAAGCGTGAGCCCTGTCGCGCCGCAAACCGACTCCGTGCGGATTGGTCTCTACAAGTCGTACGACGCGACGATCGACGAGGGCTGGACCCGCTGGGTATTCGACCGGTGGAAGGTGCCCTACACCTCGCTCGTCGACTCGGTCGTACGCGCGGGGAAATTGCACGATCAATTCGACATCATCATCCTTCCGGATCAGTCACCCACGGAGATTCTCGAAGGGCTCCCGCCGCGCTATCCCGCGCCATATGCGGGCGGGATCGGCACCGACGGCAGCGAGGCGCTGCGCCAGTTCGTCACCGACGGCGGAACCCTGATCGCGTTGAATGAGGCGAGCCGCTTTGCCATCCAGGCGCTGCTCCTCCCGGTGCGCAATGTGCTTGAGGCGGTGAGCGACGAGGACTTCTACGCGCCGGGCTCGATCTTTCGTCTCGAGCTGGACACCGCGAACGCCATTGCGCGCGGCATGCCGCGAGAAACGGTCGGGTGGTTCCAAGGAGGACCGGCCTTTGAGGTCCTCGACTCGACGGTCACTCGAGTCGTGGGGCGGTGGCCCGAGGATCCCACGCGCGTGCTGCTCTCCGGATGGGTCCTGCACCCCGATCGCATCGCAGGAAAGGCCGCCATCCTCGAAGTGCAGCAAGGCGCTGGACGGGTGATCCTGTTCGGCATGCGGCCGCAGTATCGCGGTCAGAGCATCTCATCTTATCCCTTGCTATTCAACAGCTTACGGAAGAAGTGACGGCTTAATCCTTGCCCGCTCCGGGGTCAGTTTCCTATGTTGGTGGCCCCTATGAAGTTGGCTCGGCCGGCAGGCGCGCTCTTGCTCTGGGCCGCGACATTGAGTCGCGGCCTTTTTGCCCAACAACTGCCCTCATCGCCCGACAAGTTTCAGTTACGCGGAGTCGAGCTGCGTTACGTCCTCCCGGAGCCCCTGTTCGACAACCCGCACGACGCGGAGCCGATCAAGGCGCTCTATGTGAACGCCTGGGCCTTTGGCTCGAGCAAGCTCGCGCAGCTCGTCCGTCTCGCCGACTCGACGGAGATCAATGCCTTCGTGATCGACATCAAGGATGACACGGGGTGTCTGCTGTATCCCTCGGAAGTGAAGGTCGCGCAGGAAATCGGCGCCACGAAGTGCGTGCGGACCCACGACGTGCAATCGCGGCTGGATACGCTGCGCGCGCATGACATCTATACCATCGCCCGCATCGTCGTCGCAAAAGACCCGCTGCTCGCCGAGCGGCGGCCGAAGTGGTCGGTCCAGAGTCGCGACGGCAGTGGGTTGTGGCGCGATCGGATCGGCATCGCCTGGGTCGATGCCTACAACGACTCCGTATGGATCTACGCCGCACAGCTCGCGCAGGAAGCAATTGCCCTTGGCTTTAACGAGGTGCAATTCGACTATGTCCGCTTCCCCGACGAGCCGAAGGAAGCAATGGCACAGGCAGTCTTCGCCGCCCGCAAGCACGGCGAAACGCAGCGCGAGGGCGTACAGGCAGGGATTGCGATCCTCACGCACCGCCTGCAGCCGCTCGGCGTGCCGGTGACGTTCGACATCTTCGGGTTGACGTCATCCGCGACGGGCGATCTGGGCATCGGGCAAGTGTGGGAGGACTTCGTGAGTGTTGCCGATGTCGTGCTCCCGATGGTGTACCCGAGTCACTACTATCGCGGCAGCTACGGAATCGCCTGGCCTAACGGCGAGCCGTACCGCATCGTCCGCAATGCGTTGAGTGAGGCGCTGGAGCGTTCACGGCCGCTCGCCAAAGCCGCGACCATCCGGCCCTTTCTCCAAGCGTTTACGCTCGGTCGCCGCAAGCCGCGCTATACGCCGCACGAGATCCGCGAGCAGATCCGCGCGGCCGAGGAGTTGGGTATCGACACCTGGGTGCTCTGGAATCCCCGCAGCGTCTATCAGCGCGACTCACTTCGCCCCTACCGGGATCAACTCGCAATAGTTCCGGGCGACGCTCAGTAACGCCATATTCTCGCCATGAAAAATCTGTACCGTCTCCTGGCACTCGCCGGGATTGTCAGCGCATGCTCTGATGCCGGGGGCGTCGACCCCGACGCGATCCCGGAAGTGCAGAAGCGGGCTGTGTGGATAGCGCTCGATTCCGCATTTCGCCATGACACGACACTCGATCCGGCATTTACCGGCGACTCCGGACTGTATGTGCTGATGTCGACGCTCGTCATTCCGTTTGTCGATCGCGCTTCACGCATCGCCGTCGGCGGGGGGGGGGGCACGGATACCACCCGGGTCGTGGGAATCGAGTTCGACATCGACGCGACACAAAACGGCACGCACATCGTCAGCAATCTGACGGCGGTCCTGGCGTGGAAGGGCTTCAACTCCAGCACCCAGACGGTCGATTCGGTGTTTTTCCTGCTCGGATCCGGTCGTGCCCCGGTCAATGACTCGCTGTGGTCGCGGTTCACACTCGACACCGCGGGGACGGGGACGGGGTTCGTGATTCACCAGGCGACCGATTCGACGGTGTCGAAATGGCTCTCGCGCGGTGGGCACGTGCGCACGACTTCCAGCCAGTACGGTTCCGCTCAGGGGGGGACGACGTTCAACGTGGCGCGTGGCACGCTGAGCGGCGCGTTCACGATCAATGCGAAGCTGGTTCCCGATTCGACTACGACGGTGACGTCGGCGTTGGACTTCGGCAGCGGCGCGCGGGCGGTGAGGATAAAGATCCGCGGCACGCTACCCTGAGCGAGCAGTCTCCAGCACCATCCCTGGCTCCCACGCCGTGATGTACCCAGTAATCGCCGACGCGGCGACCGTGTAGGGATTGGCCAGGTAGAGTTGCCCCGGGCCGGAGCGGCCCGGGAAATTGCGGTTGATCGCGCTGATCGTCACTTCCTCGCGCGTCTTCGACACGCCGGGGCCCGCGTTGATGCAGGCACCGCACGATGGCTCGAGAAAGGTGGCGCCCACTCGCCGGAAGACGTCGAGATAGCCACGCTCCTCGCAGTACCGCTTTACGTCCTGAGACCCACACTGAATGAAGAAGCGCACCCACGGCGCGACGCGCTCGCCCCGCGCGGCAGCCTCGGCCAGCACGCGCGCGTACATGTCCATGTCTTCCTTCTTTCCCGCGGTGCAGGAGCCCGCGTACGCGATGTCGACTTTAATGCGCTGGCTCACGTCGTCGATGTACAGCCCGTTTCCCGGATCACCCGGCAGCGCGATCATCGGCCGAATGGTCGACGCATCGATCTCGATGACCTCGCAGTACTCGGCACCGGGGTCGCTGGCCAGGCCGGAACAGAGCCGCTCCGCCTCCGCCCTCGACATCTTCCGGTAGTCCATCAGGTACTCGACCGTCCTCGCATCCGGCGCCACGTAGCCGGTAAAGCCCCCCACCTCGGCGGTCATGTTGGTCATCGTGGCGCGTTCGTCTACCGACAGCGACTCGACAGCATCGCCACAATACTCCACCAGTTTGCCGATCGCCTTGCCGGTCTTCACGTACGGATGACGCAGCACTTCCAGCATGAAGTCCTTCGCCGTGACATTGTCGGGCTTCTGGCCGCTGATCACGACCCTGACCGTTTCCGGTACCTGCAGCCGGACGTCCTTGGTGATCCAGGAGTTGAAGATGGCAGTCGTTCCCACGCCGAACGCGATGCAACCCACCGCGCCGGCATGCGGCGTGTGCGAATCGGACCCGATGATCACCTGACCGGGCAGGGCGTGCGCCTCGAGAATCTTCGAGTGACAGATCGCCTCGGAGCCGTGGTGACCGAGCCGCAGCTCGCCGTAGAGCTTGATCCCTTGGGCTGTGGCGAACTCGCGTTGCTTCTTTTCGAGCTGCATCGCGACGTCGAGCAGTCCCTCTTTGATACGCTCCGGCGTCATCGCCTCGGGCAGGAACGTGAGATGATCGCGGAACATCAGGATCCAGCCGGGATCGTTGACTTTCGCGTCCTTGCCAACGAGCTGCTCGAAGAAGATCGCCGCCATCGGCGTCACGTATTCATGGCTGAACCGGATATCGGTGAGGACAAATCCCTCATCGCCCGGCTTCACGGCCGGAACGCCGATTTTTCCCTTCGCGGGGTCAACGACCCAACGGCGGGCGAGGATCTTCTCGCCCAGTGTCATCGGACGTTGCGCCGTCTCGGGCGGATGGAGGACGACCTCGCCTTTGAGTCGAGCCATATTGTAGTCGAACAACCCACCGTGCTCGATGATGCCGCGCGTGATGTCGCCTTCACCCGCGGTGAACGTCGAGAGCGGGATGTCTTCGCCCCGACGGACCTGGTTGAGAATCGAGAAATCGGTCGTGGTGAGGATTCCGAGGTTCTGGCAGTTCTCGCGATAAATGCGTTCGATGCTTTCCGCCACGACCAGCTTGATGCCGGCGCACATCTCAGCGTATGGCGACTGCTCGCGCGAGGAACCCTTCCCGCGCCGCTTGCCGCTCACCGCTGCGACAAAACCGCCGCGCTTCACCGAGCCGCGCGTAATCGGAAACTCGTCGCGGCACTTGAGCCCGAGGTAGGGGAATTCGCCTAAGGTTTCGTCGTAGTAGTAACAGATGTAAGCGGGAGTGATTTCGTCCGTCGAGATGTCGTCGCGCAGCTTGATCGCCGGCGTCCATGCGGGATCACTTCCGGCCAGCTCCGCCCGCACGAACGCGGGATCCTCGGTGAGATAGAGGATCCGTCCGTTGAGTCGAACGTTGGCGTCGCGCATGCGCGAAGTATCTTCTTGGACGCTCATGTTCGCAACCGCACTGCTCCTACTTCAAGCGACGTTCCAGAGCCCGCGCTTGATCGAAAGCTCCGGCGTGGCGGTCAGTCACACGTATCCCGGCGTGCTGTGGACCCACAACGATTCGGGCGATGGGCCATACATCTATGCCACGGACTTGCGCGGCACTGATCGGGGGGCGTTGCTCGTTCCGGGAGCGCAAGCGATTGACTGGGAGGACATGTCGCTGGGTCCCTGCCCCCTTACCTTCGTGCCAAAGGCTGGGGCGTGCATCTATCTCGCGGATACCGGGGACAACCTGGAGTTCCGGCCCTTCGTGACGGTGTATGCCATCCCGGAGCCCGCACCGCCGGAGCGCGCGGGAGATACGCTCGGGACGACGAGGGCGCCGGCGGTTGTGCACCTGCGGTATCCGGATGGGCCGCACGACGTCGAAGCGGCGTATGTTTCGCCACGCGACACCGCACTGTATTTGGTAAGCAAAGGAGCGTTGCACCGAAGCGCGATCCGTCTGTATCGCGTGGATCGCAGCGCCTGGAGCATCCCCGACACAACTACCGGCATCGTCGTCGCCAGCCTGGTTCAAACGCTCGACATCCGGTCTAGCCCTGAGGCGGGCCGCGTCGTAACGGCCGGCGCGATCCGCGCAGACGGCCGTCTCGTTGCGTTGCGTACCTACTCGGAGATCTACCTGTTCTATCCAGGAGCGGGGGGACGCCTGCTGCCGGCGCGCGAGCGCCCCTGCAACATCGCGGGGCTCGAAATCGGCGGAGAAGCGATCGATTTTCTTAGCGACTCGACGTTCGTCCTGACCAGCGAAGCGTCGGGCCGCCGGCGCGGCAGGATCGACGCCGTCACCTGCAGTCCCTAACGGAGTGGCCCACGCAATGACGAGCAAATGCCGCAGTGCGGTCTTGATGCTGGCGCTCGCTGCGTCGACCGCGGCTGCGCAGCGACCCACGACGATCCCGGTCGATACGGCGGCCATGGATGCTCATCTGCGCTTCCTGGCGAGCGATCTCCTGGAAGGCCGTGCACCCGCGACGCGCGGCGGCCGCCTGGCAGCAGCATACATCGCGGCGCAGTTCGAGGCGCTTGGGCTCGAGCCGGCGGGCGCGAATGGGACCTACTTTCAGCCCGTCGCGCTCGTGGGGATGACGCCGCAACCCACCTTGTGGTGGGGCAAGTCCGGGGCGGTCAACGCGCCGGATACTCTCGCCTACCGTGAGGCGTTCGTCGCGTGGGCGGAGAGACCGCAGGCGGAGATCTCGGCAACCGGCGACGTGGTCTTCGTCGGCTACGGCATTCGCGCGCCCGAGTGGCAGTGGGACGACTTCAAGGGCGCCGACCTGCGAGGCAAAGTCCTACTGACGCTGGTCAACGATCCCGGTCTCGTGGATTCCACCATTTTCCTCGGCAAAATCCTCACGTACTATGGTCGCTGGACCTACAAGCTCGAGGAGGCCGCTCGCCAGGGCGCTGCCGGTGCGATCCTGATTCACACGACGGAGAGCGCGACGTACCCCTGGGAGGTCGTGCGCGGTTCGTGGTCAGTCGAACAGTTCAAGCTCGATCAACCGCAGTCCCCCAGTCTTGCTTTTGCCGGATGGGTGACGGAGTCGAGTGCCCGCGAGGCGCTCACGAAGGTCGGGCTCAACCTCGATTCGCTGACACGGGCGGCCGCGCAGCGCGATTTTCATCCCGTACCCACCGGGCTCACGGCTGCCGTGCGCATCCACAGTGCGTTGCGCCGCGTGGAATCCGAGAACGTCGCGGCGCACTTACGCGGCCGCGATCCGCGCCTCGAGTCGCAAGCTGTGTTGCTCACGGCCCATTGGGACCACAAGGGCATCGGCCCCGCGATCCGCGGTGATTCGATCTATAACGGCGCCGAAGACAACGCATCGGGCGTTGCGGCGCTGCTCGGCGCCGCGAAGGCGCTGGCGCAGCTGCCGCGACCGGCGCGCTCGATTCTGTTTGTCGCGACGACCGCAGAGGAGAGCGGTCTCCTCGGCAGCGAAGCCTACGTGCAGCATCCGCTGGTGCCGCTGGCGCAGACCGCTGCGGTGTTGAATCTCGACGTAACGAACGTGCGTGGGGCGACGCGCGACGTCGGCGCACTTGGGATGGATCGGTCGACGCTGGGACCGGTGTTCCAGGCGGCCGCCCGCGCCGAGTCACTGAGAGTAGAATCCCAACCGGACGTGCGGGGATCGTTCTTCCGGTCCGACCATTTTCCGTTTGCGCGCGCGGGCGTACCGGCACTCTCGATCAAGCCGGGAGTCGATTTCGTCGGACGTCCACGAGGCTGGGGCGAGGAGCAGGAAAACATCTATAACCAAGAGCGCTATCACCAACCCAGCGACGAATACCAGCCGACGTTCCGATACGCCGGGCTAGCCCAGGAGGTGCGGGTGACGGTGCGAACGGCTCGTGCCATCGCGAACGATCCGACGCTGCCGCGTTGGCTTCCGACGTCGGAGTTCCAGCGGCACCTCACCCCCTAGCCCACTCTCCAGAACGTGGAGAGGGGGAACAGGGGTGAGAACGGAACATAACGGAACATGTTGGGACACAATGGGTTAATCTCCAGCGATTGCCTATTGGCCGAGTGGCGGATAAGTTTGCGCCCGTTTTTGACCCCGCAGCACCAGCTGTCCCGACTTCCTACGATTGGAGCGGCGGTTGGAGATTCCCTCCACGCATACCGTGCCTCTGTCGTGGTTGTACGAGGCAGCCAGTCTTCCAATTCAGTATCGCACGCTTACCGAAGTCGTCCCCGAACCGGCTCGTGATTTCGAACAGCTCACCACGCTCCGCGAGCAGATCCTGCATTACAAGGAGGCCCTCGCGATCGTTCGCAAGCAAAAAGACACCGGGCTGTGGGGGGCGAACCTGTTGGCGCCGGCGCCGTCGAAAGCGATGGGGTGGAAGGAAGTCGGCACCATCACCCAGTACCGGCGCCTGCTCGAGCTTGGCTGGCCACCAGACGCCCGCGTCTTTCGCTTTGCCGATCGCTTCCTGTTTCGGCTCCTGTCGCGTGATGACGATCCCACGCTGCTCGTCGAGTTTCAGCGCCCGGCGAAGAGTGATCCAGGGCTGGGAGCGTGGGCGAGGAATATGGGGGCGCAGGCGGCGGCAGCGGCGCTGGCGCGGGGCGCGCACCAGGATGATCCACGACTGCGCGGCGCCGCGCATCGAATCGCAAGCGATATCTCGATGTACTTGCGCAGCGAGCTGGCCCAGAAGCCGTTCAAGAAGGCGCAGGGCAAGACGGTGCTTGATCCTCTCACGTATCCGCCGACCGTTTTTTCGATCGAGATGCTCGCCTTTATGCCGGCTGTGCAGCGGGAGCGGGCCGGCTTCCTGGAACGGCTGGCGGCGTACTTTTCAGTGCCGACCCCGCGTCGCGCGTTTTCCATTCTGGCCGGGAAGAAAGTCTTTCGACCGCTATTCGAAATCCTCGGCGATCCCATGCACGCCGACGCTCAGGGGCGGGTGGACGATGTCGCGTTGGCGGTCTATTGGTTGGAGCTGCTGGCGCGCCTGGGGATTGTCCGCCAGGTCCCGAGTGCCGCACGCGTCCTGGCCAGGCTGTACAGCGAATGCGATGATCGGGGGATCTGGAGTCCGGCCGGGCTGCGCGTCGCGCCGAAGTCGACTAACCCGGTGATCTCCCACTACTTCCCGCTCGAAGGGCCGGGGAAGAGCCCCGCGCAGCGGCAGACCGATGTCACATTCCGGCTCGCGTTGATCGCCCGGATCTTGGGGATTCCGCTGAACGTCGTCTGACAAGTCGCGCGAGGTACGAATAAGTAGTAGTATTTGCTACTACAATGGCGCCAGATCTCACGCCGTTCGGTTTTACACCAACCGAGTCCCTGGTGTACGCGACCCTCTTGCGCCTAGGCCCCTCGACCGGCTACGCCGTGGCCCGCGGCGCCCGATTGGCCCGCGCCAACGCCTATGCCGCGCTGGAGGGACTCGTCTCCCGCGGAGCCGCGACGCGGACACCTCCGCCGGAGCGGCCCGCGCGCTATCGGCCGACAGACCCGCAGTCGCTGCTTGCGCACCTCGCAACCCTGCAGGGGGAAGCGTTGGACCGTTTGGGTCGACAGCTGCGCGACCTGTCGCGACCAGGCGAGCCGGTGGTGCGGGAGGTTGCCGGCAGTCGCGCCGTCGCGAACCTCCTGATGCAGCTGGTCGCACGCGCAGAGCGGAGTGTAGAAGGGATCATGGCGCTCGAGCTGTGGCGCCCCACGGTCCCCGCCTGGAGACGTGCGAGTGAGCGCGCGCAGCTGAAGGTCCGCACGCGCGGTGGGATGCCCGCGGACGCTCCGTCCTGGCTCGAGCCCGCTGCCGACGATGCCCCCGCTGCGACGATGCTGATGATCGACGAGGCCCACGTCGTAATCACGTCGGGCGATGGCGACGCAGTCACCGGTCTCTGGACATCACATCCGCTCATTCTCCTGCTCGCTCGACGGGCGCTGCAAACCTTCACGTGATTGCCAGGCCACTCGTCGTCTCCAGCATCCTGTTGGCAGGCGGGTGCCGCGCGGCCGCGATTCCCGAAGCGCAGCGATACCCCGCGGGCACCGCATTCCGCGCCCAGTACCGCGTGGTGGACGGCACGCGTCTGCGCCTCATCGATTCAGGAAACGGGACACCCGTCGTCTTGATCCATGGGTTTGGCGCGTCCCTGTATGGCTGGCGCCATCAGCTCGCCCCGCTCGTGGCCGCGGGATATCGCGTCGTCGCATTCGACAATCGTGGTTTTGGCTTCTCGGATAAGCCCGCCCACGGATACCACAATGCCGAGTACGCGCATCTCGTCGTGTCGCTGCTCGACTCCCTCGGCATCGCCAGTGCGGTTTTGGTTGGCCACTCGATGGGCGGTGCAATTGCGGCCGAGGTCGCGCGGGCGCACCCCGATCGCGTGCGGGGCCTCGTGCTCATCGATGCCGCGGGTTTCGGGATGCGCTGGCCCGGCGTTCTCAAACTGGCACGCTGGCCGTTTCTAGGGGCCGTCGCCACCACGTTCCGCGGGCGTTGGATCACGCGCCGCATCCTGCGTTCAACGTTTGCCGATCCGCGCAAGGTCACCGAAGTGGACGTCGATCAGTACTACGCTCCGGTCCCCGATCCCACCTATGGGCGTGCCTTGCGAGGCGTGCTCCGGGAGTTCCGGTTCGACACGCTCGGCGGCGGGCGCCTCACCAGCGTGCAGACGCCCACGCTGATCCTCTGGGGGGATGCGGACCGCTGGATCTCCATCGGCGACGGCACCCGTTTCGCACGCGAGTTGCCGCGCAGCGAATTCGTCGTCCTCCAGCACACAGGGCACGATGCCCCGGAGGAATCGCCTGATCAGGTGAATCGCTGGCTCTTGGATTTTCTCAAACAGGGTCTGTCCCGCATTCCGGAGAACGTCGCACTGGCGGCGCCGAGCGACGAGCCTTAGATTTTGTCAACCAAACGGTTGATGAAATCGGCCACGTGCCACCCAAACTGAGTAATGACAGAGCATTACGCATTATCACGGCAGCCCGCGAAGAGTTCGCCAGGCGCGGCTTCGCGGGCGCGCGCGTAGCGCAGATCGCGCAGCGCGCCGGCGTCAACAAGCAGCTTCTGTTCTACTACTACCATTCGAAGCGCGGCCTCTTCCAGGCCGTCCTCACCCAATGCGCGGGCGAGCTGGAGAGCGCGCTGGCGGAGCTGGCGCTCCCATCTGGCGGACCGTTGGAGCGGTTACGCCTGACGCTCTCCGCGCAATTCGACTTCCTGGCTCAACACCCACAGGTGGTCACGCTTATCGGGCAGGGGACGCGCTCCGGAGCGGCTTTCGCACCGGCGGTCAATCGGCTAGTCG
>JBKPDZ010000144.1:0-15024 GCA_046728135.1 Gemmatimonadota bacterium
GGCCGTAGCCGTTGCACCCCGGCGTGTCGTACCGCGCGATCAGCGAGTTGTTCACCACGTCCCAGACGATCACACCGCCGTCCTGCGCGGCGACAAACAGCTTGCTGCCGTCGGCGGAGAGCTGGATCCCCTGGGGCGAACCGCCGGTCTCGAACGTGCGGAGCAGCGTGAACCCGTTGGGCTCGATTTCGAACACGCGTCCGCCATCAAAAGCCCGCTGGGCCGCATAGAGGCGGGTGCGGCTCGCGTTCCATTCGAAGTGATATCCGGCGGCCACCGGCAGGTTGATGGTGCCGACGACGGCGCCGGTCTGCATCGCAACCTTGAAAATCGGTCCATTGGTGATGCCCACGAAGACCGTGTCACCTGCGGGCGTATTGGTCACGCCGTACGCGTCCTGCGGGTCCGGGGTCGCGGAGGCGGTGTTCTCCGTCGCCAGCGTCCCCGTGTTGATCGACGAGACCATGCCATTGCCGAAGAAGCTCACCACGTAGATCCGGCTGCCGTCGGCGTTCGCGGAGATCTGCACTGGGAGGGGGCCCGCCCCCGTGCTGCCGGTGAAGGTCCCGTTCGCGATATCGAGGCGCGTGACCTGGCCGAAGCTCGGTTGGCCGATCCAGCCGACGCCCGCGGAGGAAACGGCCGAGCCGAAGGGTCCGCCGCCCAGCGTGAGGTGCGCGACGAGCTGGGGCGGCCCGCGTCGGACCGTCACCTGCGCCGTGCCGCTTAGCGTTTGCGACGCCGTCGCCGTAATCGTGGCCTGGCCGCCTGCGACGGCGGTGACCAGCCCCGCGCTCGACACGGTCGCGACGCTCGGATCGCTGGAGCTCCAGGTGAACGCCGCTTTCTTCTGCGTGCCGTTCTGGATGATCTGCGCGGAGAATTGCTGCGTCCCTCCGACGTCGAGCGTGGCCGACGACGGGCTCACGACGACCGTGCGATCGATATCGGCGAGGATGGGACCCAGGCCCGGCTCGGGGCGACCGCACGCGAGCAGCATGAGGCAAGCGGCGGCAATGGGAATCGTTACGCGTGGACTCATGTGTTGCGCCTCCTCTCCTGTGGTCTGCGGCACGGAAAACGCCTGCGAATCAGCGAACGATACAGACCGCGTCCCTACGGGCTGCAAGAGATGACGCACGAAAAGTCATATGACCGGCGGGGCGTTTTAGCGGAGGAAATCCACCCAACCACCTTCGTTGGCCACGATGCCGATGCTGCCGTCGGCGGTGAACACGACATGGCGAGTCCCGCCACCCACGATGGCGGAATGCAACAGCGTGCGTGAAACGGGATCGATGACGTAGATGTACCCGCCGCCGAAGTAGGCGCTCGTGGCGTACAGCAAGCCGTTCGATGCTCGGCGCGCGAGCCCGTACCCCGCGGCCGGGAGGGCAAGGTTCGAGCCGATCTGGAGGCCGGAATCGAGATCCCAGAATTGCACGTAGCCGGCCTCGTTCGCGATGTACAGCGTGTTTCCGTCCGGCGAGACGACCAATTTTTGCGGGGTCCCGCCGACCGCGAACGTGCGCGCCACCGCCCGGGTCCGGAGATTGAACTCGACCACCGTCCCGCCGTTGTGTGTGCTGACGTAGAGCAGCGAGTCTCGCGCAATGGCGACGCCGTTGCCGGCGTCCGGAATGGGGAATGAGGCGATGATCGCCTTGGTCGACAGCCGGACGCCCCGCACGGCGTCGATCCCGCCGACGTAGAGGATGGAATCTCCGGGCGCGACGATGACTTCGAATGGCCGGCTGCCGACGGCGATGGAGTCGATCACCGCGTTCGTCGCGACGTTCACGACGCTCACGGAGTTGCTGTACTGATTCGCCACGTAGAGCCGCGACCCCGTCGAGTTGAACGCGAGGCCGTCCGGAATGCTGCCCACCGTGACGTTCGAGGCGAACTGGCGGGACGGCAGATTCGCCCGCGAGACGCGCGACATGTCGAGTTGGGACACGTACGCGATGCTGCCGAAGATCGCGGCGGCTTGCGGCCGGCCGGGCAGGTTGGTGCGCGCGATGACCAGAGAATCGAGCACGGTGACGAGCGCTGTGCCGTACACGCTGCCGCTGTGCGCCTCGATACTCACCTGGCCCGTGCGACTGGTCGAGTGGACCAGGCCGGTGCTCGAGACGGCGGCGATGGACGTGTCGTTCGAGAGCCAGGTGACTGTGCCCGCCACCGGGTGGCCCAGGCCGTCGCGGACCGTCGCGGTGAGCTGGACGCTCGCATGGAAATCAATCGCGGTGTCGGACGGCGCGATCGTCACCTGGGTCGCAACACCCGGCACGGCCACTCGCAGGATGGCGTTGCCGTAGCGTCCGCCGTAAGTCGCGCCGATGTAGGTCCCGCCGGCCCTGGATTTCGCGGTGGCCAGCCCAGTCGACGAAATCGTGGCGAGCGTCGTGTCGTATGAAATCCAGCTCACCACCACGCCGTGAATAGTGTCTCCGGTTTCGTCGAGGACGGTCGCGCGAAAGTGGGCGGTTCCCCCGGTGGCGATCGTCGTGTCGGCCGGGGCGACGATGATGTTGGAGGGAGTTCCCGTCACGAGGACCGGCACATCCGTGAACGCCCCAGCCCCACGCACGCGAACGATGGTACGACCGGTCACGCTGCCGGAATGGACCACGCCGAGATTGGTGACCGTTACGATGGTCGTGTCGTCGGAAGCAAACGCGACGGCTACGCCGGTGACGAGATGGTTGTCGGAATCCAGCGCGTTGACCGTTAACTGCGCGCTGTCATGACGGACCAGCTGCACCGAATCGGGAGCAACCGCGAGCCTGATGCCGGGGCCCGTCGCGTCGCCACAGGCCAGTCCAAGCAGGACCGCTGGTACCAGCGCGACACGGCGCAAGATGGTCGATCGCATACGACTGTGAACCGAAGGATAAACGGGAGGTTGGCGGCGTGACAGCTACGTCGCACCAAAAGTCATAACTAGTAGATGAAGTCGACCCAACCCGCCTCGTTCGCGACGAGGACGGGTCCGTTCGCGCAGGCCGCCATGAGCCGCGGTCTGCCGCCGGTAGAGAGCGCGGCGCGGATTTCCAGTGTCTCGCGGTCCATGACGAGAACCTGGCCTGCATGCAGCAATCCGAGGATGACGTCCCGCTCGTCCCCGCTCAACGTGAGTCCGAGAGCTGCGGTACCGAGGTTACGCCTCACGCTGCGCTTGCCGGTCGGCAGGTGCACGACATCGAGCCAGCCCGCTTCATTGGCTGCATACAGCGTCCGGCCATCAGCAGTGACGGCGACTTCCTGCACGATGCCGCCGAGATCGAACGTACGCAGCAGGCGCATCGCCGGCACGGCGATCTCCGCGACCACGCCGGCCCGCCACCCTGCCGCGTAGACGCACTGCCCGGACGAGTGACGGCACAGCTGGGGGCTGCCGTGCGGAATCGCGATCTCTCCGATCACACGTTGTCGCGAGAGCGACAGCGCCACGAGACGGTCGCGGTTAGTGGAGACGTAGAGCGTCTGGCCGTCGCGGGAGAGAACCGCTCCCAGCGGGTGCCCGCCGACACGGATTGCAGCGACCTGCCGCCCTGCTCGCAAATCGACAACGTCGACCGCCTCGGAAAACTGACTCGTGATGTAGCCCCACTCCCCATCCGCGCTCGGTACCACTCGGGTGGGCACCGGTCCGACGGCGATAGTGCGGACGATGCGAGGATCGTCGAGTGCGAGGACGGCGACGGCGGCCGCGTGGCCACGAGTCACGAGGGCGTGGCGCGTCGCTGTATGGGCAACGTCGAAGGGCGCTCCGCAGACGAGCACCCGTTCCCCAAGGATACCGCGCAGGCGCGGCGACTGCCGTGATCGGTTCGTCTCCAAAGGGGGCGGCAACACGTGACGGGCCACCGGCAGCCGGCGCACCGCACCCGGCTGGATGCTCGCCTGCCGGATCTGTGCAGCACCGGCCGGACCGCGGCAATGATCGCGAAAACTGAGCAGCGTTCCCGACAGCCCTGCATCCCGGATCTCCGACCACCGCCGCCCCGTGATGCGGCGGACGAGGCGGTACGCCACGGCCGGATCGACGTGCTCGCGGCGCGCCAGCTCGCGCAGGGTCACGCCCGAGGTTTGCGATTCCATGATCCAGTAGAGCGTGCGCGTCCAGCCGCCCAGGGTTTCCAGGGGGGGAAGACCTTCCCGCCGCAGTGCCCGAGCGAGCTGATACCGATCGTGGAAGCCGAGCCATTGGGCGAGCTCGGAAATCGACGTCGGGCGACCGTTGACGCATCCCAAGGCGCTCAGCAGCGCACGCCCGTGGACGGACACGTCTGGCAGTGTCGTGTGTAGCAGGTTCGTGAGCTGCAGCGGCGGCATATAAGGGATTAATCCTATGGTGTAGGGGATTATACACCGGTGTTCCAATTTGCTCCACCCGACTGGGGGCTACTTGTCGGTCCGCCGCTGTAATTCTCGTTCGAGCGACCGCAGCTCCTCCCGCATGCCGGCCAGCATCTCGCCCACGAATCCAAAGCCGAAGAGGACGACACCCGAGATCACGAGCACCATGATGAGGTCGAGCAGAGGCCGGAATCCAACGTGCGGGGGGCCGAAGCGGAGATAGAGCGCGACGCCGCCCACGACCAGCCCCAGCGAGAACAGCATCGCCCCGATGACCCCAAAGAACAGCATCGGCTTGCGGCCGAAGCGCAGCTGGAACCAGACGGACAGCAGATCGAGCACGCCGACCGGAATGCGGCCGACGCCGAACTTTGAGCTGCCGGCGCGCCGCGGATGCACCGGGACGGGCCGCTCGGCGAGCCGAAATCCCTGGGACGCCGCGATGACCACCATGAACCGGTGCCAGTCCGGGCGCATCGGAACGATATCCATCACCTCGCGACGGTACGCTTTCACCGAATTCAGGTCCTTGACCCGCACGCCGAACAACCAGCGCGACAACGCGTTGTAGATGCCCGACACGAAGCGCTTGTTGTAGCCGCCTTGCTTCGTGCCGGTGACGACGTCGGCCTCCCCCTCGAGGATCGGGCCCACGAGGTTGGGAATATCGGACGGCAGGTACTGCAGATCCGCGGGATAGTAGACGAGGACCCGCCCGCGGGCGACATCGGCGCCGGATTTGAGCGCGTCGGCGATGCCGCGCTGCGCGCGGTGCGTGACCACGCGGACGAACGGATGCTTGGTGGTGAGCTCCTCGAGCAGCTTCGTCGTCCCGTCGTGACTGCCGTCGTTGATGATCACCAGCTCGACGGCGTACGGCAGCGGCAGCATCGCCTCACGCGTCAGCCGCACGAACTCGGTGAGGTTGTCGGCCTCGTCCTTGGCCGGTACGAGGACGCTGACATCGGGGGCGGTCGAATTCGTCGCGAGACTCACAGCCGTTTGCGCATCCGCGCGGGCAAGATGCCGAGTTGATCGCGGTACTTGGCGACGGTGCGCCGAGCGATCTTCACGCCTTTGCGTTCGAACAGCTCCACGATCTGCTGATCGGTCAGCGGGTTTTTCGGCGGCTCATCACTGACCATCTTCTGGATCTGCGACTTGATGGACCGCGCGCTGGCGTCTTCGCCGGTCGTAGTCGAGAGGCCGCTCGAGAAGAAGAACTTGAGGGGCAAGAGGCCGCGCGGCGTCTGCACGTATTTCTCATTCGTGACGCGGCTGACCGTGCTCTCGTGCATACTGATGACGTCGGCGACTTCGCGCAGGGTGAGCGGTTTGAGATGTTCGATGCCCTTCTCGAAGAACTCGCGCTGCCGGTCCACGATGAAGTTCATGACCTTGAGCATCGTTTGGCGGCGCTGCTCGATGGCCTGAATCATCCAGTGCGCGCTGTTCAGACGCTGGTTGATGAACTCCTTGCTCTCGCCGTCGTATTTCTTCTTGTCACGCGCGATCTCCTGATACGTTTTGGAGATCCGCAGCCGCGGCAGCCCGCTGTCGTTCAGAAAGACGTGGTATTTGTCGTCGATCTTCTCGACAATGAGATCCGGGATGATATAGGGGTCGTTGCCGGCCGAGTATTGCAAGCCCGGCTTCGGATCGAGGCGCGCCAGCTCGTCCGCGGCGCGCTGCACCTCGTCGGGCGCCAGCCCAAAGCGCTTGCCCAGGTCGCTCCAGCGGTGCGCGATCAGGTCGTCGAATGCGTCTTTGACCAGCTGGTACACCAGTGAATCGGTGCGCTTCTGACTTTCGAGCTGCAGCATGAGGCATTCGCGGAGATTGCGCGCGCCCGTGCCCGGCGGATCGAGCAGCTGGATGATCCGCAGCATTTCTTCGACTTCGGCCATGGTGTACGCGGGGACATTCAGCTCCTCTTCGGACTCCGCTTCATGCTCCTCGAGGAGCTGGTTCGCGCCCTTGAGAATTTGCTCGAGGTCCGCCTGGAGGGAGCCGTCTTCGCCGATGTTGCCGAGGAACTCCTCGGCCAGGAGCTGCTGGCGCGGGGTGAGATCGAGCAACCGCACCTGCTCGCGCAGGTGGTCGATCAGGTCCTTCCCTTCGACGGTCACCGGCTCGACGTACTCGCGGGCGTCGCTGTAGCTGCCGCTCGGCACACCGTGTTCGGTGCGGTCGTCGAGCAGGATGCTCTCCCAGTCAGGCTCGTCCTCCGCCTTCGCCTCTTTCTCGGGCTTGTTCTGCTGCTGGTCGGCGGCCGTCGCCTGGACCTCTTCCTCGGGCTCGATCATCTCGAGGAACGGGTTGCCGAGCAGCTCCTGCTTCAGGTGCTGCTCGAGGTCGAGGAGCGGCATGTACAACAGATCCATCGCCTGGTACAGGCGCGGATTGATCCGCAAATCTTGGCGCAGGCCGATGTGCTGATGCAGGCCGGTCTTCATGCCGCGGAAGACAGTCGCGCCCGCAGGCGCGTCGTGAGGGTGGGGCCGAGGTAGAGCGACGCGACGCGGTCATCGAAGACGAGCTGGCGTACCGTCCCGGCGACCTGGACCTTGCCTTCGAACATGATGTAGGCGCGGTCCACGATGTCGAGCGTCTGCTCGACATTGTGGTCGGTGATGAGCACACCGATGCCGCGATGCCGCAGGCCCGCGACGATCGTCTGGATGTCGTTGACGGCGATCGGATCCACGCCGGCGAACGGCTCGTCCAGCAGCAAGAACTTCGGCTCCGTCACGAGCGCGCGCGTGATCTCGAGCCGGCGGCGCTCGCCACCGGAGAGCTGATAGGCTTTCTGCCTGCGCAGGTGCTTGAGGGCGAGCTCGTCGAGCAGCGACTCGAGGCGCCGCGCGCGCTCGTCGCGGTCGATGTTCATGGTCTCCAGAATCGCGAGCACATTTTCTTCGACCGTCAGCTTGCGGAAAATCGACGGCTCTTGCGCCAGGTAGCCGATTCCTGATCGCGCGCGCTGGTACATCGGGAGTACGGTGATGTCCTGGCCGTCGAGGACGATCTGGCCTTCGTCGGGGCGAATCAGGCCGGTAATCATGTAGAACGACGTCGTCTTCCCCGCCCCGTTGGGCCCGAGCAATCCCACGATCTCGCCCTGCGCGAGATCGAGCGAGACGTTGTCCACGACGCGCCGCCCCTTGTATGCCTTCACCAGATGCCGCGCCTCGAGGCGACTGCCGCCGCCGACGAGGGGATGCTCGCCGCTGACCGACTCGCTGCGTGCCACGGTCTCCTCGGCAAGCGCCAGGAAATGCTGCTCCGCAGCCGCGCGGTCGGCCGGCAGGGTGGCGCGGATGTCGGGCGCGAACGCGACGGGCGCCTCCCCCCACAGCGCCCCAATGGGAAGGACCAGCACTTTGAGCATGGCCAGGCGCGGCAGCACGGACGTGGCGAGATATGCCCGCGCGTCGTCGACCGAGAGGGACCCCGTGTCCTGCACCTCGCCCTTGGCGTGGGCGCGGAGCTTGAGGAACTCCTCGCGATAGGCGACCGCGAGATCGCTGAACGTGGCGCGGCCCTGGTCATCGGCGATGCGCGCGAGTGCCCCCACCGCCAGCGCGAGCGAGGAGTCGCGCGTCGCAAACAGATCGGAGAAACGATCCAGTCCGGTCACGGAACAGTCGATGCTGGGCGGCGGGGCGGCGGTGGAGGGGCAGGACGCTTCAGGCTGTCGGCCTCCACGGCCGGTCTGGGCTCCAGGTGCACGCCGTCGGCTTTTCCGATGACGAACACGTGGTCGATACGGTCGCGCAGCATCGTCAGCGTGATTTGCTGGCCGCGAGAGTAATTGATGGCCGGTCCCAGGCGGGTGGTGTCGGCCTTGTCCTCATGATGCGTCAACGCGCGGGCCGAGCCGCGCGCCAGGAGCTCGCGCAGCCGCGAGTGCGGGCGTTTGGTGACCGAGTCCGAGTCCTGCACAAAGCGAAGGGTGAGCGAATCACCGGTTACCCAGTCCGTCTGGCTCGCGGGTATCGTCGAATCGCGCTTGGCGGTCGCGAACGCCTTCCCAAACGCTCTGGACTCCTTGAGTACCTCACCCGGCGAATCGATCGCCAGCGAATCCGCCCGAATCGTGTACAGCGCCGAAACGGCGTGCGGCCGCGCCGTATCGGCGCCTTCCTCCTTCCCCCACGCGAACGTCTGTTGCAGCACACGGTCGGCGATGTGCAGATCGATCGTGTCCGCGGTGAGTCTCCAGTCGGCGCCGCTCGCTTTGCCATGGCCCAGAGCTTTGACGGCCCGGATTTCCCGCTCCGCGAGGGTCAGCTCGATCCGCGTACCCACGAGCGTGTAGCCCTTACCAGAGTCGCCCGTGGCCGTGTGACCTCGGCCTTCGACGCTCGGCTTGCCGACCAGCACGCCGAATCCGGCAATCTGATCGAGCAGCATCGAATCGGAGCGGGAGGCGAAGTCACTGCGGTCGATCGTCACCTTGCCGCCCGCCCACATGCGGTCGTCGCCTTTAAAGCGCAGGCGATCACCGACGATGATGTACGGCTCCTGTGGCGCCGAGTCAGACGGCGTGGTGGACTGGCGGTACTCGACGGTGGGGCGCTGCGTCGCGTACATCTCGACCGTGTCGCGAATCCCCTGCGCCGCACGCAAGTACTTGAGATTGGGGCCACGCAGAACCGTGCCGGTGCGTCGATTCACCGCGACGACGTTGTTATGGGCTTCGAGGCGCTCGTCCCGGAGAAAATACGAGGCAAAGTTCGCATCGAGCGCCAGCCCGGTATCGCGAATGGCCACGTGGCCGACGAGATCCATGCGCCGGAACGCGCCGTAATGGGCGAAGCTGTCGGCGGCGAGGGTGGTTCCCGTGCCCAGGCAGTGTGCGCGAACACCTCCCGCCCCGAAGTAATTCGTATCCGTCCCGCTTATGGTCTGGGCCGCACGGGGCATGTGATCGATCGCCACCTGACAAGGACGGCCCCCCCCGCCCCCCCCGGCCCCCCCGTGCGCGGTGTCGGTGGGGACTTGGAGGGCCATGGTGAGGGCAAGCGTGATCGCAACCATTAGCGAGGGAGGACGAGCTGGCCGCCGGTCCCGGTCAGATTCTTGGTTCTGACGTTCCGGAATTCCGGATCTGCAGTGAAGCCAACACCCCGAAGATGCTGCGTAGGCGAATCGAACGTGAACGCCACATCAGAAGCGACTTCGTTTTTGATCTGGTGGTAGGTCATCGCCTCGGTGCGCATCGTGGCGCCGTCGTTGTCACGGACCAGCACGACGTTGCCGCGTGCCTCCATGTCACCCGTCCGCCAGTGATGCGTGCCCTCTCTCGACGTCAATGTGGACGTGGGCCTGCCGGTCACGTCGTAAAACGTCACGTGCACGTTCCGCAGCTCGGCGCGCTGGCTGTTCGAGAAGAAGTAGGCCGTGTCGGCGCGCACCCGCGCGCGCAAGACGCCCTCTTCTGTGACGTAATGGCTCATACCCAGGAGTACCTGGTCGGCGCTGTCCAGCACCACCTGCGTCGCGGTGACGGGAGTGCCGTTCTTGCAACTGAACACCAGGAGCAAGGAGCCGGGAGCCAGGAGCCAGGGAAAAATTGCCCTGGCCCGACTCCAGATTCCTGACTCCCGACTCCTTCTCATACCGCGCCCGCTTTCATGAGGTCATGGAGATGTACGATGCCCATGACCTGGCGGTCAGCATCCAGTACCGGCAGCGCCATGATGCCGTGCCGTTCCATCAAGCTCACGGCGGCGCTGGCGAGCTCATCCGCGGTCGTGGTCTTCGGCGTCTTGGTCATCACGTCACCGACTGGGATGTCGAGAAACCGGTCTGTGCGTTCCATGAGTCGCGTCAAGTCGCCCGCCGTGACGACGCCGACAAGGCTCGTGTGCCCGGCCGCTTGCACCACGGCGACCGTGCCGCGTTTCTCGGCCAGGAGCACGACGCATTCGCGCATCAGCCGGTCGGGCGTGAGGATCGGGAGATCCTGGGTCAGCATTACGTCGGCGACGCGCAGCAGCAGCTTGCGTCCCAGCACGCCGCCGGGATGCAGGGCGGCGAAATCCTCCCGGCGGAAGCCTTTGACCTCCAGCAACGTCACTGCAAGCGCATCCCCCAGCGCCAGCGCGACCGTCGTACTTGCGGTGGGGGCGAGCGTCTCGGGGCACGCCTCCTCCGCGACTGACGCGTCCAGCACGACCGTGGCCTGGCGGCCGAGCGGCGAGTCGGCGTCGCCGGTCAGCGCGATCATCGGCACGCCGAGCCGCTTCAGTTGATTGACGAGGCCGAACAGCTCGTCCGAAGCGCCGCTCTTGGAGAGGACGATCGCTACGTCGTCTCGAGTCACGATCCCGAGGTCGCCATGGAGCGAGTCGACCGGGTGCAGGAACATCGCGGGGGTGCCGGTGGACGTGAACGTCGCGGCGATCTTGCGCGCGATCAGCCCCGATTTCCCTACGCCGGACACGATCACCCGACCGGTTGCGCCTGCGAGTATCTCGATCGCGCGCGCGAACGCGGGACCCAGCGTCTCAGCGAGCCGCTGCACGGCGGCGGCCTCCAGCGCGAGCACGCGCTTGCCGCGATCGACGAGCTGCTTCGCGCCAGCGTGCGGCTTCGAGGCGTGCGCCGGCTTATGCACGGACGGGCTCCCCCCCCCGGACGCGATGCCAGACCTCGACCGCCAAGCTCACGATGCCCGCGAGCTGGTCGAGCGTCACCATGTTCGGACCATCAGAGGGCGCGTGAGTCGGGTCGGGGTGTGTTTCGAGGAAGAAGCCGTCGGCGCCGGCGGCGGCCGCCGCGTAGAGCAGCGGCGGAATGAAGGCGCGCTGTCCGCCGCTCGCTCCGCCCTCGCCCTGCCCCGGCTGCTGCACGGAGTGCGTCGCATCGAAGATCACGGGCGTGTTGCACGCCGCGCGCAGCCGCGTGAAGCTCCGCATGTCGACCACAAGGTCGCCGTAGCCGAAGAACGTACCGCGCTCGGTCACGGCGACTTCTGGCGCTCCGCCAGCGCGGACTTTCTCGACGGCGCCGCGCATCTCCTCGGGTGCCATCCACTGGCCCTTCTTGAGGTTGACCGGACGCCCAGCCTTCCCGGCGGCTACGAGCAAGTCGGTCTGACGGCAAAGAAAAGCGGGGATCTGCAGGACGTCGGCGATGCGCGCCGCGACCGCAACGTGACTCGGCTCATGGACGTCGGTGAGAATCGGCAGGCCGGTGGCGCCGCGCACCTTCTCGAGCGCACGGAGCCCGGCCTCGAGCCCGGGCCCCCGCGGGGCGTTCAGGCGGGAGCGATTGGCCTTGTCGTACGACGCCTTGTAGATGACGCTGATCCCGAGCTTGTCGGCGAGCTCGGCCAGCGCCTCGCCCACGCGGACGTTGAGATCGTCGGATTCGACGACGCAGGGGCCCGCGATGAGAAACGGGCTGCTTTCAGCTGCGAACCGCTGGATCATATCAGTCCGTGCTCGGCCAACTCCCGCGACGCCTCCGCGCGCGGCTGCACCTTGCGGCGATCGAGCGCGGCGCCGACGAAGCCCGCGAACAGCGGGTGCGGGCGCATCGGCCGCGACTTGAGCTCGGGATGGAACTGGCAGCCGATGAACCACGGATGCTCGGGCAGCTCGATCATCTCGACGAGCGAGCCATCCGGGGATAACCCGGAAGCCCGTAGTCCGTATTCGGCGAGCACGTCGCGGTAGGCGTTCGAGACCTCATAGCGGTGGCGATGCCGCTCGCTCACTTCGGTCGCGTTGTACGCCTGGGCGACCCGGGAGCCGGGCCGAAGCCGGCAGGGATAGGCGCCCAGCCGCATCGTGCCGCCCATCTCCTGAATTCCTTCCTGGGAGCGCATCAGCGCGATGACCGGGTTCTCGCATTCGGGCGCGAATTCGCTCGAGTTCGTATCGGGGATTTTGCAGACATTGCGGGCAAACTCGATAATCGCCGTCTGCAGGCCGAGGCAAATCCCGAAGAACGGCAGCTTGTGCTCGCGCGCCCAGCGAATCGCCTCGAGCATCCCTTCGACGCCGCGCACGCCGAACCCGCCCGGCACCAGCAACCCGTCGTAGTCGGCGAGCAGCTCACCGGCCGTTTCCTGATCGGTAAAGCGGTCGGAGGCGATCCACTTGATCTGCACGCCGGCTTCATTGGCGATGCCGCCGTGCACCAACGCCTCGTGAATGCTCTTGTAGCTGTCGGCGAGCTCGGTGTACTTGCCCACGACGGCGATCCGCACCTGATGCGGCGGGTTGAGGATCTTGTCCACCATCGCCGCCCACGCCCGGAGGTCGGGGTCTTTGGTGTCGAGGTGGAGCCGCTTGCACACCTCTTTGTCGAGCCCCTGCTCGTGGAGCTTCAGCGGGATCTCGTAGATCGACTTCACGTCGGGACTCTCGACCACACAACCGAAGTCCACGTTGCAGAACTGCGCGATCTTCCGCTTCAGGTCTTCCGACAAGGGGCGCTCGGTGCGGCACACGAGGATGTCGGGCTGGATTCCGATCTGCATCAGCTCGCGCACGGAGTGCTGCGTCGGCTTGGTCTTCAGCTCGGCAGTCGCCGCGATGAACGGCACCAGCGTCAGATGGATGAACAGCGTATTGTCGCGGCCGACTTCCTGGCGGAATTGGCGGATCGCCTCGAGGAACGGCAGCGATTCGATGTCGCCGACCGTGCCGCCGATTTCGGTGATCACCACATCGTGGTCGGGAGCGAGCCGGCGAATGGCGCCCTTGATCTCGTCGGTGATGTGCGGAATCACCTGCACCGTCGAGCCGAGGTACTCGCCGCGGCGCTCCTTGGTGATGACCGAGAGATAGATCCGTCCGGTCGTCACATTGTTGACCTGCGACAGCGAGCGGTCGATGAATCGCTCATAGTGGCCGAGGTCGAGATCGGTCTCGGCGCCGTCGTCGGTCACGTACACTTCGCCGTGCTGGAACGGCGACATCGTGCCGGGATCGACGTTGATATAGGGATCGAACTTTTGGATCGTGACCTTCAGCCCTCGCTCGGCCAGCAGCCGTCCGAGCGACGCGGCTGCGATGCCCTTCCCGAGCGAGCTCACTACACCGCCGGTCACGAAGATGTATTTCGTCGAGCTCACGGGCTCACCTCTCGCAAGGTTCGGGTGATCTCCGCTTCGGCCCACGCAAGGTCGGCCGGCGTGTCGATGCTTGGCGCCGCCGGTCCGTCGAACAACGTCACGCCGATCGGAATGCCGTGCAGCAACGGCCTGAGCTGCTCGAGCCGCTCCCACTGCTCTTCCGGAACCGGGGGCAACCGCACCCATGCCTCCAGCCCTTCCCGGGTATAGGCGTAGACCCCGACGTGCTGATGGTAGACCACGCCCCCCGTGCCGTCGCGGTCGAACGGGATTGGCGCCCGCGAGAAGTACACCGCGCGCCCGCGTGCATCCACGACCACCTTGACTCGACTCGGATCGTTGACGAATGCCCGTTCGAGCGAGCCGGCTGCGGTGCCGAGCGGCTCGCCGCCCTCGAGACATGCCAACGCGCCGCGGACAGCGGCGGCTGCGACGAACGGCTCGTCGCCTTGCACGTTCAGGATGAAACCGAAGTTATTAAACTCTGCCTTGGCAATGACTTCGGCCACGCGCTCCGTTCCTGATGCATGGTCCGGCGAAGTCATCACGGCTTCGAAACCAGCATCGCGGACGACGGCGGCAATCTCGCGGGAGTCGGTTGCCACCACGAGGCGGTCGCACACACCGAGATCGGCGATGCGGCGAGTGACGACGATGATGAGGGGTTCGCCAGCCAGCGGCAGGAGCGGCTTGCGAGGGAGCCGGGTCGAGCCCAGCCGTGCAGGAATCACGCCAAGGACGGGCACGGAGGAAGATACAAAATCCGTGCCGTGGAGTCTAGACCGCGGCCCGGGCTACCCGCAAGAAGTTCTCGAGAATGCGCTTCCCGTGCTCCGTCCCGATGGACTCGGGATGGAACTGCACGCCGTAGGTCGGATGATCCCGATGCTTCATGGCCATGATCTCCGCTGCGTCGGACGTGCCTTGGCGATCTGCGCTCATGGCGGTTACCACCAGATCCGGAGGCAGCGAAGCCGGTTCGACGACGAGGGAATGGTAGCGCATGGCCGTAAAGGGGCTCGGAATGCCATCGAACAGCTCATCATCGCTGTGCACGATCGGGCAGGTCTTGCCATGCATCAACCGTGGCGCGCGCACGATCTTGCCGCCGAACGCTTCGCCGATGGCCTGGTGGCCCAGACAGACACCCAGGATTGGAACCTGCCCGGCGAGCGCGCGCACCAGGGGGACGAGGATGCCGGCCTGCGCGGGCGTCTTGGGACCGGGCGAGAGGACCACGGCGGTCGGTTTGAGCGCCTCCACGTCGGCTACGCTCAGCGCGTCGTTGCGGTAGACGACCGGGTCCTCACCCAGTTCTCCAAGGTACTGGACGAGGTTGTACGTGAACGAGTCGTAGTTGTCGAGGACGAACAGCATGCAGAATTCTAACCTTTTCCCGTAACGTCCGAGCCGCAGAAGGCGCACTTGCTAGCCTTGAGCGGGATCTTGGAGAGGCAGTACGGGCAGTCTTTGGTTGTAGACGGGGCTTCGACCTTTTTCGGAGTAAAGCGCGTCGCCGAGCGGACGATCAGATAGACGACGAATCCGACGATGAGGAATGTCAC
>JBKPDZ010000145.1:0-6432 GCA_046728135.1 Gemmatimonadota bacterium
CCTCAACTCCAAAAACTGGTCTCCCTCCGTCATGAAGACAGGACTGTTCGCAGTGCTCATCGGAAGTCTCCTTGTCGCTCCGCCGCTCCTCGCACAACAAAAAACGATCACCGGTAAAGTCACGAGCGAGCAGGGCACGCCGCTGAGCGGGGTCACGGTCTCCGTCAAAGGCACATCCACCGTCACGTCGAGCAATACCCAGGGCGATTACTCTATCGCCGCCGACGCGGGCCAGGTCCTGCAGTTCCGGCTCATCGGCACCGCACTGGTCGAGCGCACGGTCGGTACGGACGACGTGATCAACGTCCAGCTGCGCCGCGTGGCGCTGGATCTCGATGCCGTGGTGGTGACGGCGCTCGGCGAGACCGCGTCGCAGCGCTCCCTGGGCACGGCGCAGCAGAGCGTCCGGGGCGCGGAAATCGCGGAGACGCAGCGCGAGAATTTCTTCAACGCCTTATCGGGACGCGTGGCCGGGGTCGACGTCACCAGCACATCCGGCGTACCGGGCGCATCCTCTTCCCTCATCATCCGCGGCGTCAGCTCGATCAGCAGCAGCAATCAGCCGCTGATCATCGTGGACGGCCTGCCGATCGACAACCGCACGGTCAATACGGGCGTGCTCGCGTCGGACAAGAGCTCCGTCACCGCATTCAGCAATCGCGGCCTCGATTTCACCAACCGCGCCGCCGATCTGAATTCGCAGGACATCGAATCGCTCACCGTGCTGAAGGGCCCGGAGGCCGCCGCGCTGTACGGCATCGACGCGGCCAACGGCGCGATCGTCATCAAGACGAAGCGGGGCCGATCGGGCGGAGGGATGCAGTACAGCAGCAGCATGCGGATCGAAGCGACCCGAGCCAACTATCAGCTCCAGCGCGTGTATGGACTGAGCAGCGTTTTTGTGGGCACGTTGGGCTTCCAGTATTTCGGTGCACCGTATCCTGCCGGCACCCAGTTCTACGACAACATCAATGGCTTTCTGAGAAAAGGATTTAGCCAGAATCACAATCTGTCGTTCAGCGGGGCGAACGCCGACAACACGATCAACTACCGGCTGAGCACTTCGCTCGACAAGCAGGAAGGCGTCGTGCGCAACTCAGATCTCGATCGCGTGAACGTCACGGGATCCTCGCAGGCTCGGATCAACTCGTGGTTGAATACCGATCTGTCGATGATCTATACCTACTCGAACAACGACCAAGTGTACAAAGGCGACATCGGTCCGCTCATGAATCTGATGCTGTGGCCGCAAACCGACGACGCGAAGAATTATCTCACGCCTGCCGGCACGCGGCGCCTGTTGACGACGCAGGGAGCCGGGATCGAGCAGGACAATCCATACTTCAACGTTGCCAAGAACAAGATCAATGCGAAGACCAACCGTTTGATCGCCAACGTCGGGTTCATCGTGACCCCATTCTCCTGGGGCAGCATCAAGACGAACCTGGGCACCGACACCTACACGAACCAGAATCAGCTCGTCCGCGCTCCGGAGAGCTTCACGGGCTATTCGCAAAGAGGGATACTCGATCAAGCGGACGTCATCGCGCGCAACCTGAACGCCCTGACCGTCCTCAACGTCAATAATCACCCCCTCACCAGCAGTTTCTCCATCAGCGGCCTCGTGGGTCACCAAGTGAGTGACCTGAAGTCGACATCGGACGCGCAGACCGGCATCAATTTCCTGGATCCGAACTTCGTGTCGATGAACAACACCAACACGCGCTCGACGCTCACCACCATCGAGCAACGCCGGCTGGTCAGTCTGTTCGGCCAGGCGGTGCTCGATTACAAGGACTACTGGTACGTCACCGTCACGGGCCGGAATGACTGGACATCCACGATCCCGCGCGGCCGGAATTCGTTCTTCTATCCGTCCGTATCGACCAGCTTCGTTTTCTCTGACGCGTTTCCCGGTCTCCGACGCTTCGTGACCGGAAAGCTGCGGCTCGGGTATGCCGCGGTCGGCAAGGACGCGCGGCCGTACGCCTACCGGCCGTCGCTGCAGTACAAGACCACCTCGTATGGCGGCTACGGGTACGACTTCTGGGGGCCGAACCTCGCGCTGAAGCCCGAGTTCAAGCGGTCGGTGGAAGGCGGCGTCGAGCTGTCCTTCCTCAATGGTCGCCTGGGACTCGATGCCACGGCATACCGCGCCACGACCACGGACCAGATCGTCAATGACATCCGTGGCAGCTACGGCACCGGATTCATTCTCTTCAACTTGAACGGCGCTGCAACACGCAGCCGCGGCTTCGAGCTGACCGCACGCGGCACGCCAATTTCGCGGCCGTCGTTCGGCTGGGACATGACCCTGAACTTCGCCGCCTCGGGCAGCGTCGTGACCAAGCTGCCCAACGGCATCCCGGAATCCTACGTCTCCGACACCTGGCTGTACGGCAACGTGCGCAACGGGACGCAGGTCGGCCTGTCCACGATGTCGCTCACCGGATTCTTCTACCTGCGCAACAATCAGGGGAAGTTGCTGATCGATCCGGCGACCGGCCTGCCCGTCCGCTCGAACGCCGTATCGGCCAACTTCGTCGATCGCGGATACGATCGGCAGCCCGATTTCACGCTGGGCGTCGGGAATACCTTCCGCTACAAGCGGCTTTCGCTCGATTTCCTGCTCGATATTCGCAAGGGTGGCGACATCTTCAACGCCACCGAGCACTATCTCACGGCCCGTGGCCTCAGCATGGAGACCCTGGACCGCGACCAGCCCCGGGTCATCGAAGGCGTGTTGCGGGACGGCAAGGAGAACAGCGCGAACCCGACGCCGAATAACATCGTGATCGTGCCGAGCGTCCAGACGGCCTACTACACAAACATGAGCGAAGAGCTGTTCATCGAGAGGGATATCAACTGGCTCAGACTACGCGACATTACGGTGCGCTACGAAATCCCGGGCAAGCTCCTCGGGGCCCACAGCGCCAGCGTGTACCTCACCGGCACCGACCTGTTCATCATCACCAACTACACGGGCCTGGACCCGATCATCAACGGGAACACGGCCGCGGTGGGCGGCTCCGGGGCGGTGGGAATCGATTTCGGCAATTTCCCCATGCCGCGCGCCGTCAATTTCGGCATCAGCCTGGGGTTTTGACCATGAAGACGACACACGCAGCCTTTCTGATCGGCATGCTGGCCGTCTCGGCCGGATGCAACGACTTCCTCGACGTCAACACGAACCCGAACGGGCCGCAAACGGTCTCGGCGAATCTCTACCTGCCGCCGATGCTGCACTGGTTCGTGACGTCGCCGCAATTCGATGGCCGCTTCGTCGGCCACTACGCGCAGGAGTGGTACTCGACGTCCGCGAACTTCAGCCCCGGCCAAACCTGGGGCAAAATGGGCTACGACGCGGGCAGTGATAACGGCGCGCAGCAGTGGCGCGACGTCTACTGGTCGCTCGGCCAGAACCTGATCGACATGAACAACAAGGCCACGGCCGAGCAGCGGTGGGATCTCTTGGGCGTCGGGCTGATCCTCAAGGCCTGGGGCTGGCAGGTCCTCACCGACCTGCACGGCGACATCATCGTGAAAGAGGCGATCGATCAGACGCGCACCAAATTCGACTACGATCCGCAGGATTACGCCTACGGGGAGGTCCAGCGCCTCCTCGACAGCGCCATCGTGCTGCTCAAGCGCACCGACGGCGCCGTCGATGCCGGGTATCTCGGCGTCGGGGATCACATTTACAACGGCGACCGGACCAAGTGGCTCAAGCTGGCGTACGGCATGCTTGCGTTGAACCTCAATCACTATTCCAACAAGGCGACGACCTACGACCCCGCACGCGTCATCCGATTGGTCGATTCCTCATTCGCGAGCAATGCGGACGACGCGCTGCTCGCGTATCCGTGCACGTCCACCGATTTCGCCGACTGCAATTTCTGGGGAGCCTCGCGCAACAACATCACGCTGTATCGCCAGACGCAGTTCATCGTCAATTTGATGAACGGCACGCAGTTCGGCGGGACGGTGGACCCCCGGATGACCCGGATGCTGGCGATCGACTCGGCGAACACCACCTACCGCGGCCTCGACGTCAACGCCACGCAAGGGGCGCCCTTTGGTGCGCTCACGCAACCGCAGCGGCCGAGGAATTTCTTCGGATACGTCGCGAGCGGCGGCCTGGGCTTGCCGTCCCGCTACATCTTCGCCGACCGGTCGAAGCTTCCGGCGATGACGTACTTCGAGCTGCAATTCATCAAGGCGGAGGCGGCGCTGCGCCTCGGAGATCAGGCGACGGCGTTGACGGCTTACAAGAACGCGATCACGTCGCATTTCCAGTTCGTCAACGACCGCAGCATCGAGGCCGGGAATCCAGCGACGATCACCACCGCGACTCGGGACTCCTTCCTCGCGTCCCCGAACATCGTGCCGGCGACGCTGACGTTGTCACACATCATGTCGCAGAAGTACATCGCGCTCTGGGGCTGGGGGCACAACGAGCTCTGGATGGACATGCGCCGCTACCACTACACGGACCCGGACACCGCGAGCGGGACTCAGGTCTTCCGCGGATTCACGCCGCCCAACCCGCTCTTCGGTGACAATGCCGGACAGCTCGTGCAGCGGATCCGGCCGCGCTTTAATTCGGAATATGTGTGGAACCGGGATGCACTCGACGCAATCGGCGGCCTGGCCAGCGGTTACCACACGACAGCTCTGTGGATTACCCAACCATGACGAGGCACATGAACCGATATCGGCTTGCAGCGCTGCTGTTGGTAGCGGCGCCGGCCGCGTGCGAGAAGAACGCGGTGCAGCAGCTCCCCTTCGAGCCCGTGCAGGGCGCGCGCATCAAGTTCTTCAACTTCGGCGTGAATGCCCCGCAGGTGAATTTCTACGCCGACCAGACGAAGATGACCGCGGTCCAATCCGGCACCGGCGTCGAGGCGAATACCGGTGTGGCATACGGCGGCGCCGGCGATGGCGGTGCGTATTTGAGCATCGCGCCCGGGGCGCATACGCTCACCGGCCGGATCGCCGCAGCGACGGACAAGGATCTGCCGATTGCGACGGTCAACGCGACTATCGCGGACGGCAAGTTCTATTCGTTTTACCAGAGCGGGTTCTACAACACCACCGCCAAAACGATCGACGCGTTCGTCGTGGAAGATCCCGTGACGGCGCCCACGGATTACACGGTGGCATCGGTGCGGTTCGTCAACGCGATCGCCAACTCGGCGCATACGCTGAACCTCTACGCGAAAAGCACCACGGGCGATACGGTTACGTATCTGCCCGTCAGTACGGCCGTGGCGTATCAGACCGCTGGGACGTTCACGACGCTCCCGTCTGGTATCTACAACCTGTACGCACGCTACACGGACTCGACCGCGAGCAAGTTCACGCGAGCCAGCGTATCCTTCCTTGGCGGGCTGTCCTACACGATCACCGCGTTTGGCGACATCACGGTCACGTCGACCACCGCCGCTACCCGCCCACAGCTGGATAACACGGTGAACCAGCGCTAGTCACTGCAGGCGTATCGACCAGACCTGCGCGTCCTTCGGGTCGATCCGCGTGTCGAAGCGAAGTCCGGCGCCGTCCGCGGTTCCCGCGCGGGCGGCGCCGCTTACTAGCTCGGTCAGCGCGTAGGCGCCCGCGGGAACGCGCACCGTCGCCGCGACGTCCTGACCGGCAGAGTCATGGTTGATCAGGAACAGCAGATAACCTTGCGCGCTCTGATGTAGCCTGGCGATAACCGGCAGTCCCGTCGTGCCGTCGTGCGACGTGCCGACGGGCTTCCCGATACCAGCCCAGTCGGCCAGGCGCCGGATGAACTCAGTGTTGTCACGCTGCTCCTCGGGCTGATTGCCCCAGCCAATGTACGATCCCACGAACAGCGTCTTCCCTTTGCCGAAACTCGATTCGACCAGCGCCGGCTCGCCATCCGTCGTCGCGAGCACGCGCGCGTCCTTCGATAGCACGTCGACCGTGCTTGCATAGAGGGCCCCGCGTAGCGAGTGCAGACCGGCAGTGAGTGCGGGTAGGGGCGCAGCATGCTGCGCCTCTACTGACACAGGACCGCTGTCGGCGATCACGAGCCGCGGCTCGCGCCGCATCCACACATGCTGTTCCCGGACGCCGAACACTTCGTGCAGCCCCATGCCGGGAATCACCTCGGCCGCGAAGCCCCGCTCGTCATTCCAGGCCAGGCGAGCCTCGGCTACCGCGTGACCGCCCTGCTCCACAAAACGCCGCAGGCCGGTCGCGGCTGCCTGGGTCAGCATGATCGGATACGGCACGATGATCAGTGCGTACTGCGACAGATCACCCCGTTCGAGCTCCGTGCGGTGAATGAAGTCCACCGGAATGTTGTTCTCGGCAAACACGCGGTAGTAGCCGATCAGGGAGCTGCGGTGCGCCTCGGGATAATCCTGGCGCCGCTCGGCGCCGCCGACGAGCTGCGCGAGCGGG
>JBKPDZ010000146.1:0-11701 GCA_046728135.1 Gemmatimonadota bacterium
GGAGTCGTTCTCTGAAGCCGACGTCGCAGCGGCGCTCGACGCTTTGTCCGATCCGGGGCTTGTTGAACGCCACCTCGAAGAAGCGGCCACCGAGGTATCGACCGCGATGGGTATTCTCGGCAACCTCTCGCAGCAACGCGCCCGCGCGGAGGGATTGCTCGAGCGGGCCAGGGAGCAGTACGAAGACGCTGCAAAGGGGATACGGTTCGAGCAACCCAACCAACCAGCCACAGATGAGGCCGGCACAGCTGCCGCGAGCTCGGCTGAAGCGCGTGTTAGAGACTGCCAAGCGTCAGCGATCCGCCATGAGCAGACCGCGACAAATGCGCGGAGGGTCGCACAGCGCGCGGCCGATGCGCTTGCGAACTTGGACAAGCAACAGGCCATTCTGGCGACGGTTAATGAGCAGGCGGCGGCATTGCTCGATCGGCTCGTCCGTGAACGGAACGAAGACGTGCAAGCGCCAGAAGAAGACTCCGAGGTTGTGGAGCGCTTAGCAGCCTTGCGGCGCGAACTTAGCGACGTTGGCGCAGCTGAGACAGGACTTGACTCGGAACGTGATCGGACTGCCCGGGCACTCATCAACTGGTTCGACGAACCGCGGTTTGAAGTCCTGAAAAGTCCGATCGCGGCCCGTCTGCGGTCGTGGACTCCAGAGCAGCTCGAGAACGATGTTGACACACTCGGCGAGGACCTCGGCCTCCGGCTCCGCACGATTGACGAGCAGCTCGCCGAGGCCGAGCGCCATCGGTCGATGTTGGTGACCGAACTGCTGCATGGAGCTGAGGAGGGCCTTCGACTGCTCCGAAGTCTCGCCAACCAGTCCAAAGTGCCGGATCACGTACCTGGGCTCGGAGGCGCCAACTTCCTTCGCATTACCAGCCACGAACCGGAGGACATCGGCGAGATCCGCGCGCGACTCGCCGGCCTGCTCGACGAGCTTGTGACCGACGGTACGGTGCCGAAGGGTCTTCAGCTCGTGCAGCTCGCGGTGCACCGTGTCGCAAGACCGATCGAAGCGAAGGTCCTTTTTCCGGACCCTGACGCACCCGCTACTCACAAGCCCATTGTCGAGCTGGGCAAGTTCTCGGGCGGTGAGAAACTCACGTCCGCAACACTCCTGTATTGCACACTCGCAAGGCTTCGAGCACGTCGCCGTGGGCGGGCCGTGCAGCCGTCAGGAGTTTTGGTTCTGGACAATCCCATTGGCAAGGCGTCCCGCCCCAAGTTCATCGAGCTCCAGCGAGAAGTCGCCCACCAAATGGGCATCCAGCTAGTCTACACCACCGGCGTGAATGACTACGAAGCTCTGCGTATGCTGCCCAACATTGTCAGGCTTGAGAACACCAGACGCGACCGACGCACGGGAGAGCGACTGTTGGAACATGAGACACCCTCATTGCGAGCAGCAAGGGTGGGTTGGTCGCCCGAAACCGCTGCTGACTAATTGATGGCCGACTCAAGCTTGTCATTCGAACCGAGACAGGTTCGCGTCTTCGCCGACCTGCTCGCGAGGCATCCCCGGCGTCGTATCGATCGGAGTGCACTCTGGCGTGCCTTAGCAAAGGCATTTCCCCATCGACCACAGGGTCGCGAAGAGCGAGAATGGTTGCTCGCTGCCCTATCGTCGGTAGCGGCGCTTGGTGTCATTCGTCTTCCCTCATTAGGGGGCGGACGTTGGGACCGCCGCAGTCAGCCAGCAGTTCCGACGGCGGTAGACCAGGCCGATGTTATCGGAGGACCCCGGAGCGATGAGTGGCGGCGCTTCCCCTGGCATCCGACCCTCGCTTGGGTTTCGGATCTTCGTCGCCTTCCACCCAGTGCCGAAGTCTTCTTGCGGCGTGTGCATGACGGGCTCGTACGCGATTCATTCCGACATCCGGCACCGCTCAAATACAGGTCGCTGCAACTAACTGGCGACGAGAAGAGACTCGGCGCTCTGACAAAGACCACCTTGTTTGGCCCCGGACGCCTGAGCTTAGCGCTCCTAGGCTGCCTCTCGGCTCGAGGGCCGCTTGCCTGGGCGAGTGTCGGCGACGCTGACGCAGCACTTGTTGTGGAAAACACTGGTCCGTTTAACGTCGCGGTCACGGTTCTGCGTAGCCTGTCCGCACCGCCATACGGTATGGTGGTCTATGGTGGTGGAGCTGGCGTGGAGCACACGTTGCCTGGCATCACCGACATTGGCCGGCCTGTCACGAAGTTGATGTACTTAGGCGACCTTGATCGTCCGGGTCTTCGGATTGCTCACGCCGCCGCGCGTGTGGCCTCGGATACAGGGCTACCAATGCTCGAACCAGCCCTGGGTTTGCACGAGTGCATGCTGCAAACCGCAGCGCGTCTCGGTCATCCGAGTGGTTGGCCAACGCGTCCCCATCGCCGGCGCCCAGATGAAACAGAGTTAGTGAGCTGGCTACCGGCAGGTGTTCAGTCCCGAGTGCGCGCAATGCTAGCGGCCAACCGCCGGATTCCCGAGGAGGTGTTAGGCCCCGAGGAGTTGATCGCGGTGTGGAGTAAATAGAGCTCTGATCGGCGCTCGGATCTTACAAGTGCAAGGCGAAGGTGAAATAGTTGAGCATTGGCTCAGCAGCTTTCGAGACTATCTCCACGACATCGCTCCGGCCGACGAGCTCGTTGAGTCGAAAACGTCGTACCAAGAATACCTCGGGCCTTAGGTCCCGGCGCTGGAGCCGTTCCCGCACGGGGCGAAGGATCAATGACTCAAGATTTTCGAGCGTCAGCTGACCGGGATGCACTTCGAGGTAATCGAACTTTGACCCAATGCGTTGGCCGCGGTAAAAACTGTCGGGCCTCGAGTAGTACGCTTCCCGCAGACGGAACGCATACGGATCCTTGTGCTTCATGGACGTGAGCGACGCAAGGAATTGCTCAGGTCGATCCTCGATCTTTCGCAGCAACCGCCTTGTGAACGACTTATGAGGCGAAAATACCTCCATACTCACTCCGTCCTGGGTGAGGCGCACGGTCAAGTGGCACCGATCCCTCCTCTCCTTCGGTCCAATCGTGATCCAATAGTCCTCGCTTGTCTTGCGCAGCGTGCCGGGGTTGACGGCCGTATAGCGGCCGTTGTCTGTGTACCGTCGAACTGCACGTCGTGACCCTGGGGAGCGCACCAACTCGCTCGTAAACTGGTCGAGCTTACGCTTCAGCAGCGCCCGCTGTGTAGCAGTCCTGTCATCCCCCTTCAGTAGGAAGTAACCGAAATCGTCCACCTCAAACGTTACGTTGCTTGCGAGACCGAGCATGCGGACGTACCTCACAAATTCGTCGACCAAAAGTTTGATGACTGCGTCGAGATCGCGACGGCGTTGGTGTAGGTCTAGAAAGAACTGGTACACGTCGGACCAGGAGCACCCACGCCTCCGTACGTTCCTGGCGTTCCATCCTTGCGCACCTGCAATATGGCGGCGGATCTGCTCACGGGCGGCGTGACCACTTACCTTCGTCTCGATCAGAACGGCAAACTGCTCGTCACACCAGATCCACGCATCCGGCCGACCAGAGAGCGGCTTCCCTGCAAGACCTGGCTGCAACTCGGGCAAGGGGGCGATACTCATGGCTACGCGCTCACGCATGCCTCGCCGCTTGATGTCAACGCGCTGCAAGGCAAACTGCACTTCCTGTATCCGTGTACCGGGGCGTCTCAGTCGAATGACGCGCTTCAAGAACGGGAGCAGCACCGCCGCTCGATCTGCATGCTCCAAGACGTAAATCAATGCCTTGGTCGCGTTGTCCTCGAGCTGGCGTTCGAAGAGACGAGCTCAGTTTCAGTGGTTGAGGGAGCTGTACCGCGAAAAGAAAAGAAGAGGTTCTTGTGTGGCTGCGTCATGAACGCATCAGTGAGGGCTCAGCTGCCGCGTCTGGCGTCCCAATGCCCTTCAACACTGGACGCCGGAGGCAGCTCATACCTCGTCAGCGCTGACCACCACAGCAAACGGCTAACGCGCGTCCCTTCGGCCACAGCGTTTTGTGCCCCGATCTGTGCCCCAAGGCGATCCGCTGAGAGGGCGTAAGTCATTATCCTGCTGGGAGAGGCGCCGGTCGGAATCGAACCGACGAATCGAGGTTTTGCAGACCTCTGCCTTACCACTTGGCTACGGCGCCGTGGGCTCAAAAGCTCACTAGAACGGCCTGCTCCATCAAGTCGGCGGCACGAGCAAGCACCCGCTGATCGTCCTCAGATAGCTGCTCAACCCCCCGCCGGAGTCGCTCCACGCGCCGCGCCCGCCCCTTCTGCAGCAGGCGCTTCCCCGCCGCGGTCGCCTCGACGAGCTGAACCCGGCCATCGGCCGGATCATTCACCCGCCGCACCAGGCCCCGACGCTCCAACCCGTCCACCAGTCGCGTGATGGTGGGGCGGCGCACCTGCTCGGCCTCCGCGAGCGCGCTCATCGTGACCGGTCCCCGGAACACAAGCACCGACAGTGCCGAGGCGCGCGGGGCGGACAACCCCATCGCCTTGTCTTCGACGCGCAGCCGCCGCAGCAGATGGATGGCCGCGGAGTGCAGCCCGTCGGCGACTGCGCGGGCCCCAGTGGGGGCTTGACGGATACCCATTTCCATAATTACTTAGCTAAAGCTAACTACTTTCCCGAGGAGAGGCAATGGACATCGCGCAGGTCACCAATGTCGTCCACGACTTGGGTCGCGCCGTCAAATTCCACCGCGACGTACTCGGCCTGCCGCTGTTGTTCCAGGCGCCGCCGTCGCTCGCGTTCTTCCAATGCGGCTCGGTGCGGCTGATGCTGTCGCCGCCGGAGAATCCCGAGCAAGACCATCCCGGGTCTTTCCTCTATTTCCGCGTGAAGGACATCGAAAGCGTGCATCGCACGCTGTCGGGCAAGGGCGTGAAATTCGTCGACGCGCCGCACCGCGTCCACGAAGCGGCCGACTACGACTTATGGATGGCGTTCTTTCACGACCCCGACAACAACCCCATGGCCCTCATGGAGGAGAAGCCAAAGCGGAAGGCTTCCTGAACGACGAAACCACCGCCACGCCGGCGACCAGGATGTTCGCGACAAGGATTGGCAGTGAGTGGATCAACACGCCGTACAGCGCCCACAGCCCTGCGGCGACGCCCTGTACTCGGCGCAAGGACTTCGGTCCTCGTGTGAAGTACGAAACCATGAAGACGGCGGTCGCCAGCCAGCCGATCCAGTCGACGTTCGTCGTCATACCGGCCCCCGCCCCTTGAGCAGTGTGAGAACGTCGAGATGTCCCTTCATGGCCGCAAGACCAGCCGCTTTCGTACGATCTGCCCCCCGCGCGAGCAAGAGCCGCACCGTCTCGGTCTGGCCGAAGAACGCGGCCAGTTCGAGCGGCGAGAATCCGTCGCTCGACTTCGCGACGAGGAGTGTGGGATCGCGATCCAGCCACTGGGCGACCCGCGGTGTGTCGCCGACCGACGCGGCGTCGAAAATGTCGAGCTCCGGTCGGGCCGCGAGCAGCACTGCGACCGCTTCCTTCTTGTGATGGTACTGGGCAATCAAGACCGGGGAATGACCCCGCGCGTTGCGGGCGTTCGCGAGGCTGGGGTCGGCCGTGAGTAGAGCCTGCAGCCTGCCGGTATCGCCGGCCCGCACTACGTCAAAAATCTCCTGCGACGGCTCCTCCGACATGCGCGCTCCCCCCTCCCCCCTGTTAGAACGAAAAGCCCTTTCGTAACGTCACGGCCCAGCGCTTCCCGTTGACCCCCTGACCGAACCGGTACCCGAACGCTACCTCGGCCGCCTCACCGCGCACAGCGCGTGTCGGCCCAAACCTGAGCGAGAGACCGGCGTCCCCGCCTTGCCGAGCGGCCTCATCGCGATACCAGGCGCCGCCATAATCGAGAAACGGCGCCAGCCCGAGCGCCATGAGGCCCAGGATGTCGTCGGCCACAAGAATGCGGTCCTCGAGCACGAACCACGTCGTGCGGGTGCCGGTGAACTCATGGATGCCGAACAGACGCGGCCCCCGCTGCACGATCCACGGATCGAACTCCGCGCCCGGTTTGGGATGTGTCACCACGCCGCCCTCGGCGTGCACGATCCAGGTGTGACGCGGGATGTCTTGGCTCACGACGGTCAGCTCGGCCTGCGTCCGGGTCGTGTCCAATCCATTCGCCACGACGCGCACCACGGCAAAGCCGCGCTTCCAGACGGCCGAGGTCTGCCCGCTGAATTCGTACCCCACGCCGGACTGCAACACGATGCCGGCCCGGAGCGTGGGCGAGAGGTCGACGTCCTCACGACGCGCGTACGAGTTGAAGTGCTCGAGCACGCGGAACCGGACGGAGCCCAGCTCCACACCCGCGCGCGCGGTCGCGAACACCGAGTACGGCACCCGCGCAGTATCCGTGGCGCCGAAATCCTCACGGCGCCACTCCAATCCGCCCCAGATCCGCGCGTACTTGTGCGTCGTCGCCGCTGCCGCAATCCCGGCCGTCAGTCCGACGCGCAGCAGGCGGTGGGTCGTGCTGTCGAGGAGCACGTCGTCGCGAAAGCGCAGCACGCGCTCGTGGGCCACTTCGCCGTAGGTCTCGACCGAATGCCGCGCCGCCGTTTCGTGGAACGGGAGGCCGAATTGCCATTGGCCACGGTGGCCGTCGGAGAGGTCGCTGAAGCGCGCATTGATTAGCGTCCGGCGCCCGAAGAAGTGCGGGTTGATGAATTCCAAATCGAGTCGGCTGCGATCAGGATTGCGGCCGTAGATGAGGGCCAGTTCTGTCGCCGTGCCGAGGAAGTTGCGCTCGATAAAACCTACGTCCCAGGTGTTGTCGCCCCCGACGCTCGTGAAGCTCGCCTGCGGTTGCGTGCTCCAGCCGTCCGCGGTCACCGCCAACAGCGCGAGTTTGCCGTCCCGCTGGCGCGCCGTGTCGACGCGCACCTGCCGAAACACGCCGAGGTTACGCAGCGCGCGCTCGCTTTCCTCCACGCGCGCGAGATCAAAGGGATCGCCGCGATTGAGCAGCAGGCGCTTCCGGATCACCCACTGCCGCGTCCGCATGTGCAGCTTGTTCGCGAGGTGCGCGACCCAATCGGGCGCCGCGTCCTCGCGGTCGAAGATGTTGCGGTTCTCGATGATGATCGTATCGATCGTCTGGGGGTCGGACGGCCGGACGGCCGGGCTGCCGGTTTGCAGCAACAACAGAACACCGAGCAGCATCACGGGCGGACTCCGTGGATCCGCTGGCGCAGGCGGTAGGAGGCGTGCCGGCTCGGGTCATCCCAGGCGGTGAAATAAAACGTGGCGTCGATCCGCCCGGCGAGCTGCCGCGACCCGCGCGTCTGGATCGTATACGTCCCGCGCACGGAGTCGGGGCGCAGCGGCCGGCAGAGACACGTGACCGTGGCATACGCGGGTACGGAATCGCCGAGGGAGTACGGGTAATTGACAGATAGACGACGTACGTCGCCCAGATCGAGCCCGACGGTCAGCGCATACTCATCCCCCACCGCCTCACTGGGATCGAAATCAAATCGGGCGAGGACGACGTCGTGCCGCTCGCCGCGACTGGTATCGGTGCGGAGACGAACCAGCGTGTAGCGCGGATCCGTGTCGACAACGATGCGGCCGTGCTGATCCCACTGCCCGGCGTGCTGCACGCCTTGTGTATCGCCCGGCTGCGGAAAGACATCGCACGCCGAGGTCACCCCGGCGATCAGGGCCAATATGCGCAGCGCGATCATCGAGTACAGCAAAGATATACACCGCAGCCAGATCGGCCGCGGTTAGTAGAGGTAAGTCACCGCCATCGCGAAGGTAACCTGAGCCTCCTTTCCGCCGAACGCCGCCAGCGTCGACCGATCGTACCTGATCTCCGGGCGGACGATGGCATTCGGCCACGCCCGCACGTTCAACGTCGCCGTGCCACTGCCCAACCTCTGGCGGGTGTTCGCCGGAAAGCCGAACGATCCGCTGGTGCGCGCGCCGTTCTCGTCGTTCACGTAGTCGCCCCGCAGCGCCAGGCCGAGCGACGTGTTGAGATCGTACGTCATCCAGCCGCCCAACGCCCACCACCGCGCATCCTGGTTGGGGGTTGGCAGGGCGGCGTTCGCCTGCTCCCGACCGTAGTCACCCTGCACCCAGAGTTGCGCCCTGCCCAGCTTCCGCCAAATCAGTGTCTCGGCACCGTAGCGATTGGCGTAGTCGTTGCTGGCCTCCTCCGGTCCCCAGAACCCAATGATGCCGACCGAGGTGAGCGTATCGGGGGAGATACCGACTCGTCCCATCAGCGACTTGCGTTTGTTGTTGTCGGAAACCTGGTCCCACCCGTTGATCACGCGGAGCTGCACGTCGACATACCGGTTGAGCTTCGTTTCGACACTCACACCCACCGCGGTGAAGTTCTCGACGTAGATGAACTGGTTTCCCTCCGACCAGTTCGGATTGCTACCGGTCTCGATCACCTCCAAGCCGAGCAGCGTGGGAATACGTCCCGCCTTGAACTGCACTCCGTTTCCATTGGCGGTGGGGAGGTTCAGGGTGACGTAGAGGTGCGGGATATCGCCCTGGGTGCCGAGGTCGAGGGCGCCTCCCGCGGACTTGATGACCGTCGCGTCCTGACCGAGCAGGACCTCGGCGTGGAAGCCGGCGCTACGCTTCGCAGGGTCATAGGGCTTGTCCAACACGATGCCGAACGCGTTCAGAGTGAAGCGGCTCTGAAGGCGGTCGTAGAGTCGCCCCACGATGATTGTGTCGCCGCTGCTATGCTCGGAGTAGGCGTAGGACGCCTCGGCGAAGCCGGTGAGCTTGAGCGGTCCCAACGTTTGCGCCGCCAGCGAGGCCGGCGCGAGCAGCAGGCCGGCCACTACAACGGGGGGGGCGCGCATCAAACCGGCTCCGGCTGGGGCTCGAGCGGCGCAGTCGGCTCGAGCGACGTGACGTCCGGCTCGTTCAGGCTGATCACGGTCGAAGCTTCTGGACTACTGGGGTACGCCTCCACACCCATCTCCGGCACGTCGAGCCCGCGCTCTTCGACTTCCGCCGAGACGCGGTGGCCGCCCACGACTAGGCCGGTGACCTTGTACGCCACGTACGCCAGCGCGCCGACGGCCACGAAGTTGGTCACGCCACCCACGAGCTGGGCGACGAGTTGCGACGCGTCGCCATAGAACAACCCGCGCACCGCTCCGTCGACGCCGTTCCAGCCGGCGCCATAGGTGCCGTCCGCGAGCAGCCCCAGCGCCAGAATCCCCCACAGCCCACATGTCCCATGGACGGAGATCGCACCCACGGGGTCGTCGATCCTGAGCGAGCGCTCGACGAAAAGCACGGACGCGCAGACCAGTACACCCGCCACGCCGCCGATCAAGACGGCCGATGGCGCCGTCACGAACGCGCACGGCGCGGTGATGGCGACCAGTCCGGCAAGTGTCCCGTTCGCCACCATCGACGGATCGGGCTTGCCGTACTTGCGCCACACGTACAGCATCGCCGTCACCCCTCCCGCTGCCCCAGCCAGCATCGTGTTCGTCGCGATGACTCCGATGCGCAAGTCAGAGCCCGCCAACGTCGATCCGGCGTTGAATCCGAACCACCCGAAGGCAAGGATGAACGTGCCGACCAACGCCATCGGGATGTTGTGGCCCGGGATCGCGTTCGCCTTCCCGTCGCGGTTGTACTTCCCGCGCCGTGGGCCCAGGAGTATCGCGGTGACGAACGCCATGACGCCGCCCGTCATGTGGACGACGGACGATCCGGCGAAGTCGACGTGGCCGTGGCCCAACCCGAGGTTCTTGCCCAGCATGGCGAGCCAGCCGCCGCCCCAGGTCCAGTTCGCGTAAATCGGGTAGATCACCGCGCCGACGAATACGCTGAAGACGGCGAACGCGGCGAACCTCCACCGTTCGGCCAGCGCCCCCGTCGGGATGGTCGCCGCGGTATCCATGAAGACCATCTGGAATAGGAAGTAGGCGAAGACGGGCGCGGTGTAGGCGACGCCGGTCAGAAAGAACCCGGTCGTGCCGAACAGACCCCACGACTTCCCGCCGATCGTCACCGCGACTTCGTGCGACAGCTTATCGTAGCCACCCAGCGTGCCGAGCGCCCCCACGCCCCCCGCCTGCAGAGCGAAGCCCACGGCCCAGTAGGCCAACATCGCGATGCCGTACACCATGAAGTTCATTGTCATGGTGTGCGCCGCGTTCTTCGCGCGCGTAAAGCCGGTCTCGACCAGCGCGAAGCCCGCCTGCATGAACATCACGAGAAACCCGGCGACCAGTGTCCAGACGAAGTTGATGGCAACGGTGTTGGCGTCCATGTCCCCCTCGATTGGTTCGCGGTGTCAGTAGATTCGTGCATAATATGCACAATTTTGCTTACACTCTGCAAGATACTGTGGCGTGATCACTGCAAAGTGACGTTACTTTAGTGCATGCTATGCACGAACTGGGCCACACTACAGACTGGGGGATGAAGCGGAGCGGCTAAGCGGAGCGAGGAGAAGGGGAGAGGGGGGAGGGGGGAGGGGCTGCTGGGTTATTCAGTACTGGGCCAAGTAGCGCTCGACCTCCCACTCGCTTACCCGGCCGATGTACTCCTGCCATTCCTCACGCTTGGCCTCGACGAACCGCTCGTAGATGTGTGGCCCCAGGGCGTCGCGGATGACGTCGTCCTTCTCCAGCATGTCCAACGCCTCGTGGAGGTCGCGCGGCAGCTCATCGATCCGATACTTGCGGCGCTCGCGAAAGCTCATCGCGAAGATGTTCTTGTTCACGGGATCGGGGGGGGTGAGCTTGCGCTCGATGCCGTCCAGCCCGGCTGCCAGCTGTACGGCGAGGGCCAGATAGGGATTCGCTGATGGATCGGGCATGCGCAGCTCGCACCGGGTGCCGATGCCGCGGCGGTCGGGGATGCGCACAAGGGGGGACCGGTTGCGCATCGACCATGCCACGTTGGTAGGGGCCTCGTAACCCGGAACCAGACGCTTATAGCTGTTCACGAGCGGGTTGGTGACCGCGCAGAAGCCGCGGGCGTGCGTCAGCAAGCCCGCGATGTACTGCAGCGCCACAGAGGACAACTCCCATTTCGCCTTGGGATCGTAGAAGGCGTTCGCCGCTTTCCGAAACAGCGACTGGTGGGTGTGCATCCCGGAGCCGTTCTGGCCGAAGATCGGTTTGGGCATGAACGTCGCCAGGAAGCCGTGGCGGTAAGCGACGTTCCTGACGACGAACCGAAACGTGGCGAGATTGTCGGCCGTCGCGAGCGCCTCGGCGTAGCGAAAGTCGATTTCGTGCTGCCCCGGCGCCACTTCGTGATGACCTGCCTCGACCTCGAACCCCATGGCAACGAGATCCTTCACGATCAGCCGGCGAATTTCCTCGGCACGATCGACCGGTGTCTGGTCGAAGTAGCCGCCGTGGTCGTGGGTCACCGTGGTCGGCTCACCGTCCGAATCCAGTTGAAAGATGAAGAACTCGGCCTCTACACCGGCCATCATCTCGTAGCCGAGAGCCTTGGCTTTCGCGATCTGCCGCTGCAACGCCTGCCGCGTGCAGCCGGCGAATGCCGAGCCGTCGGGGTTATAGATGTCGCAGATCACCCGGGCGACCTTGCCGGCCGCATCGCCGCTCGGGAGCACGCGGAACGTATCCAGGTCTGGCCGCAGCATCATGTCCGATTCCTCGATCCGGACGAAGCCTTCGATCGAGGAGCCGTCGAACATGATGTCGCCCTCGAGCGCCTTTTCGAACTG
>JBKPDZ010000147.1:0-9590 GCA_046728135.1 Gemmatimonadota bacterium
GTCCCGTTGATCTGACCGGCAAAGAACAGATGCTCGACGCTCTTCACTTCGAGCCACGGTGTGAGCTGCGTCGGCGGATAGTAGTCATACTCGATCGCATAGCCCGGGCGCGTCATGCGCGCCCGCTCGAGCCCTGGGACCGCGTGCACGAATTCGAGCTGCACCGCGACGGGAAGGGAGGTCGATAGGCCGTTCACGTACAGCTCGGTCGTGTCGAGCCCTTCGGGCTCGAGGAAGATCTGGTGGCGCTTTGCCGCGGGAAACTTCACAATCTTGTCTTCGACCGACGGGCAGTAGCGCGGCCCGCGACCACTGATGGCGCCGCCATACAGCGCCGACTCCTGTAAGTGGCGCTGGATGATTTCCTTCACCGCTTCACCGGCCCACGTGATCCAACATGGCACCTGGCGCGGCCGCTCGACGCGCTCGTGGAAGGAGAAACGGAAATCCGCGCCATCGCCGTCCTGACGTTCGACCTTGCTCCAGTTCACAGACCGACCATCGACGCGAGGTGGCGTACCGGTCTTGAATCGTGATACTGTAAGTCCTGTATTAGCAATGACTTGTGCCATCTCTATGGATGGCGCATCACCGGCGCGGCCAGCGGGAATCTGAGTATCGGTGCCGAGGTGAATCCGGCCACGGAGGAACGTGCCGGCCGTGATGATGACGGCGCGCGCGCTGAACCGCCGCCCATCGCCTGTCGCGACGCCAGTGATCCGCGTGCCGGCATGATCGAAGAGCAGATTGGTGACCATTCCCTGCGAAAGCTCCAGGGCAGGGAATTGCTCGAGCAGGAATCGAACGGCGCGCTTGTAGAGAGTGCGGTCCGCCTGGGCGCGCGGGGCCCACACGGCGGGACCCTTCGAGCGATTCAGCATCCGGAATTGGATGGTAGCGCGATCGGCGGCGCGGCCCATGACACCGCCGAGGGCGTCGACCTCGCGAACGACGGTACCCTTCGCGATGCCACCAATGGCAGGGTTACAGGACATCTGACCGATGGTGTCCAGGACGGAAGTCAGCAGCAAGGTCTTAGCGCCCAACCGAGCTGCCATTGCAGCCGCTTCGGTACCGGCGTGCCCACCGCCGACAATCAGGACGTCGTAGTCCGTCGACATAGCCCGAAGTATACCGGGCCAGATGCAAAGACGTCGAGGGAGACGCCGAGAGGCCGAGCGGCTGAGGGGCTATGAGGCGCGAGGAATCGGGAGCCTTCCGGCGGCACCACTGACCTTACGAAGGAGCCCGTAGAGTGTACGTCCCGTCTCGTCCGTTAAGGCTTCCAATCGACCGAATTCCGCGGCTGTAATGTATCCCAATTCCTTCGCCATCCCGATGATTGTCTCAACTTCCGCCAGCGAACCTCGAGCTGTGTCAAAGAAACGTCGTGCGTCTCGTGATCCGTAACGGGTGTTGCCTTCGGCAATATTGAGCGGAACGCTGTAACATGCGCGACGAAGCTGATCGGCAAGCGCGCCCTGCTCGTAATCGGGGAAACCTTTTGACGTGCGGACACAGTCGATCGCCAGGCGCTCAGCGTGCTGCCAGGCCTTCAATGTCTTGAAGTGTGCCATGCCATAAGGGTATGCCGAAAGGCGAAAGGCACAGCACCGAATTCACGCGTGCCGTGCCTTTCTAACGCCTCGCCTCTCATATCCCCTCAGCCGCTCGGCCGCTCGGCGTCTCCCTCGCCGTCTACGCTCTCACCCAACGCATCAGTTCTTTCAGATTCGGCCGCTTGCCGGTCATTAATATCCCAACCCTGTAGATGCGAGCCGCAACCCATGTGACTCCCACAATCGCGAGTGCCAGTATCACGAGCGACGTCATCAGTTCCCACGTCGGCATGCTTCCCGCTGTCCACCGCACCGGGGTCGCGATCGGCGTGGTGAATGGCACCAGCGAGAGCGTCTTCGCGAATGTCGAGCTGGGATCGTTCGTGAGCGCGAGAATGGACAGGTAGGAAATCATCAGCACGTACGTAACCGGCTGCTGCGCCTGGCGTGCCTCTTGCTCGTTGCTCGACATCGCACCCACCGCAGCGAACATCGCGGAATACAGAAGAAAGCCGCCGAGAAAGAAGGCAATGAACACCGCGAGGGTCGCCGCCGGGATGTGCGGCAACGTCAGCTGCACCGAGGCGGGATCGGCCCCCAGCGCCCGGGCAATCGGGCCACGCAGCGACAGCAGCACACGCGCGGAGACACCCCAGATGACGAACTGAAAGAATGAAACGGAACCCGCGCCCAGGATCTTTCCAAGCATCAGCTGGAACGGGCGCACGGACGACACGAGCACCTCGACAATGCGCGTGGTCTTCTCCTCAAGAACCGAGCTCATGACGTTCACGCCGTAGAGCAGGATGGCCATGAAGAGCAGGATCGCCATGAGATAGGCAGTGAGGAACGATTGCGCAGCGCTTTCGGACGTGGTGCGACCGTGAGAGATCTTCTTTTGATCCAAGGCGATCCGAATCTGGGCCCAGTCGACAAGCGCCGGATTCACGCCTTTTTGCTCCAAGCGCTCCTTGACGACGAGGCGACCCAGCGTGCGCTGCAGGTTCTCGATCGTCTGCATCCCGAGATTCGACGCCTGGTACTCCGCACGACCCGTCTCGACGAGATCGTTGGTGACGATCAAAAAGCCGTTGAGGCGCTTCGACTCGACCTCATCTTTCAAGGAATCGATGATGCCCGCTCGCGCGGGTACGAGTGTCGCCCGGAACGACCCACTCGCCGACAACGCGGCGATCACACGGTCACCCAAACCTCCGGTGCTCGAATCCACCACGGCGATAGTGCGAACACCGCCCCCCAGCGACTGGACAATCTGGAAGACGATGATGCCCCCAAAGAGCACCGGTCCCAGGATCGCTGAGACCCAGAACCACCGGGTCCGCACGCGCTCCACGAACTCGCGGCGAATGATCGCCCAGACCTTATGCATTCCGCCCACCGTTTTCGGCGCGCGGGGCGGTGGCAGCGGCAGTCGCGGCTTCAGCTCCAACCAAATCCACGAAGATCTTGTGGAGCGAGGGACTCGCCAGCTCGAAGCGCGCGAGCCGTGCGCCGGAATTGACCAGTGATTTCAGGATCTCCTGGGCATCGGCCCCGGGCGCGAGCTCCAGCTCCGCCTCCTGACCGAAGTCCTGGATCTTCGCGACGAGCCGCCGGTCCGCGAAGATCTGTTGCGCGTTCCCCTGGCCGCCGTCGAATGCAACGATCACGTGCTTACCGCCGTGGGTCTGCTTGACCGCCGCCAACGTTCCGTCAACGAGCTTCTTCCCGCGGGCGATGATGCAAAGCCGGTCACACAGCTTCTCGGCGTGCTCCATGATGTGCGTGGAGAACAGCACGGTCTTGCCGCGGCGCCGGTAGTCGACGACCGTGTCGCGCAACACCTGCGAGTTCACCGGATCGAGCCCGGAGAACGGCTCGTCGAAAATGACGAGATCGGGATCGTGCAACACGGTGGAGATGAATTGCACCTTCTGCTGCATCCCCTTGGACAAATCGGAGACTTTCCGCAGTCGCCAATCGGCGAGCCCCAACCGCTCCAGCCATTCGAGCGCCTTGACGCGCGCGGCGCGCCGCGACACACCCTTGGCTTCCGCCAGAAAGACCAGCACGTCGAGGACCCGCATCCGAGGGTACAGCCCGCGCTCCTCGGGCAAATAGCCGATGCGCGCCGAATGCGTCCGGCCGCCGCCGACCTGATCGAACAGCCGGATCGAACCCGAATCGGGCTCGTAGATGTCCATGATCATGCGCAGCGTGGTCGTCTTGCCGGCGCCGTTGGGACCAAGCAGTCCGTAGATGATGCCCGGCGCCACGGCCAGCGAGAGTCCATCGACGGCGGTATGACCGGCAAAGCGCTTGGTGACGCGATCGACAACAACTGGTTCTGACATGCCCCGAAGCTAAAGGGGACGGGGGAGGGGGGACGGGGGACGGGGGGACGGGGGGACGGGGGGACGGGTCAGGCCGGAACGCCGAAGAGTTCTCCCGCGTTCCGAACGGCCGTGACCAGGGCGTCGATGTCGTCCACGTCGTTATAGATGTAAAAGGAGGCGCGCGCCGTTGCCGCCACGCCTAGCCTCCGCATCAGCGGCTGGGTACAGTGATGGCCGGCGCGAATACAGACGCCGTCGCGGTCCAGAATCGTGGCGAGGTCGTGAGGGTGAATGTCGCCGTAGGTGAACGGCACGACGCCGGCCCGGTGGCCCTGCGGGCCATACACCGTGACGCCATCGATTTGAGACAGCCGCTCGATCGCCAAGCGGGCGAGCTCTTGTTCGTGCGCCGCAATCTTCTCCATCCCGAGTTGTTCGAGATACGCGATCGCGGCACCCAGTCCGACGGCGGCCTCCACGTTGGGGGTCCCGCCTTCGAACTTGTGGGGGATCTTGTTCCAGGTGGATCGGTCGTCCCATACCCGCTCGATCATTTCGCCGCCGCCGTGGTAGGGCGGCATCGCGTCGAGCAGCGCCGGCTTGGCGATCAAAGCGCCGCTGCCCATTGGAGCCAGCATCTTGTGGCCTGACAGCGCGTAGAAGTCGCAGTCGATGGTCTGGACGTCGACCCGCAGGTGTGGACTGGATTGCGCCCCATCGACGACTGTGACCGCCCCGGCCGCATGGGCCAGCTTGGACAGCTGCGCGGCGGGATTCACGGTCCCCAACGAGTTCGAAACATAGGGGAATGCAACGAGCTTGGGCTTCGCCTCCAAGGCCCGTCCAAAGTCGGACAGGTCGATCCGCCCATCCTCCGTGATCTCGACCATCCGGATCGTGGCACCCTTTTCCTGACAGAGGATCTGCCACGGCACGATGTTCGAGTGGTGGTCCATCGCGGTTACGACGACCGTATCGCCGCGCTTCACGTTGGTCCGTCCCCAGGATGCAGCGACGAGATTGATGGACTCGGTGGTGCCCCGTGTAAACACGACGCCTTCGCGCGCCCAGGCATTCACGAACCGGGCAACGGCTGTGCGGGCGGCTTCGTAGGCTTCCGTGGCTGCAACCGCCAGGGCATAGGCGCCGCGGTGCACATTGGCGTTGTGGAAGCTGTAATAGTGGACGATCGCGTCGATGACTTTGCGCGGCTTCTGACTGGTCGCCGCGTTATCGAGATACACGAGCCGCCGCCCGTTCTCCTTCTGCAGGAGAATGGGGAAATCGGGTCGGATCCTGGCGGTGTCGAGCATCAGTAGTCTCGTGCCGACTCGGTGGTCACCGGCTCGACGCTGTTCTGCAACGCCGCGTGCAGCGCATGCCAGGCGAGGTTGGCACATTTGATCCGGCTGGGAAACGCGCGCACGCCCGAGAATGCCGCCAGCTTACCGGGCGCGTTGGCGCCGCCTGCGAGCATGTCACGAAACGCTTGAAACATCGTTTGGGCGGCTGCCAGCGTCTTGCCCTTTACGGCGTCAGTCATCAGGGACGCGGACGCTTTAGAGATCGCGCAGCCCGAGCCCGGAGGCATCTGGAAGCCGATATCGCTGATCGTGTCGCCGTCGACTCGCACATACAGCTGAATGCGATCGCCGCAGAGCGGATTGTTGCCTTCCGCTTTCCGGTTCGCTGCGTCGATGCGCTTGAAGTTCCGGGGATTGCGGTTGTGGTCGAGGATGACCTGTTGATACAGCTCGCCGAGATCGCTCACGGCTGCGCCACACGATCGCGCACTAAGGCGTCGAGCTGGGCCCGGAGCGGCGCGACCTCCATGCGGCCGAGGATCTCTGCGGCGAAGCCGTAGGTCAGGAGTCGCCGCGCCTCGTCTTCACCGACGCCTCGGCTCCGGAGGTAAAACAGTGCACGCGGATCGAGCGGCCCGACCGTCGAACCGTGGGTGCACTTGACGTCATCGGCATAGATCTCGAGCTGTGGCTGGCTGTCGGCATGCGCGTCGGTCGACAGCAGCAGGTTGTTGTTCGTTTGTTTCGAGTCCGTCTTCTGCGCCCCCGGACGGACGATGATGCGGCCGGTGAACACGCCGCGGGAGCGCTCGTCGAGCACACCGTTGAAATACTCGTGGCTCGCGCAGTGGTCGGCGGCGTGATCGATTGTCGTATGATGATCGGCGTGCTGCTGGCCGGCGAGCAGATACAACCCGTTCAGAATCAGCGTCCCACCGGGACCCGCCATCACGGCACCGATATCGTGGCGCGCGAGCGCTCCGCCGAACGCGACGAAATGCAGATTGAGGGTGCTGTCGCGCCCCTGGTGCGACTGTGTCGTCGCCACATGATACGCGCGAGCGCCCTCCCGTTGGACGCGGTGGTAGTCGACGCGCGCGCCATCACCGACGACGATCTCGGTGACCGCATTGGTCCAGTACACCCCGCCATCGAGCGCGGCGTAGGTCTCGACGATCGAGACACGCGCTTCGCGATCGACCACGACGAGATTGCGCGGGTGCATGACGACCTGCTCGCCGGTCGCCAGGAACAGCAGCTGGACCGGGTATTCGACCGTAGCCCTCGCGGGCACGTGCACGAAGGCTCCCTCATCGACGAACGCGGTGTTCAACGCGGAGAAGGGGCGGTCCTGTATGCCAGCGTACTTGCCGAGATGTTCGCGCACGAGATCGGGGCGGTGGCCGACAACGTGGGCAAGGCTTTGAACGTCGTCGAACAAAGGCGTCGAAAGCGCGCGTTGAAAAAAACCGTCAACAAAAACAAGACGGGGTCCAGCCTCGAGTAGCAGGAAGGCCCGGATCTCGTCGAGCGTCGGGACGCGTGCAGGCGGCTTGGCGACCTCGAATGAGCCTTCAGCGATCGGCGCGACGCTCGTGAAACGCCACGCCTCCTGCTTCATGTTGGGAAAGCCAAGATCGTGAAAACGGGCGATGCCACCTTCGCGCAGGTCCTTCAGCCACGCTGGCGCCCGCGCAGACCCGTTCGACGCCCAAGCCCGATACGATCCCACCAGCTGTTCTACGTGGGCCATCGTCACGACACCATTACGCCATCACGCAGCCAGTCGTAGCCTCTCGCCTCGAGTTCCAAAGCCAATTCGGGGCCGCCGGTCTTCACGATGCGGCCGTCCGCGAGGACGTGGACGACATCGGGCTTGATGTGGTTCAGCAGGCGCTGATAGTGCGTGACGATGAGGAATGCACGGTCTGGGCTCCGCAGGTGATTGACCGCATGCGCGACGGTTTTCAGCGCGTCGATGTCGAGGCCCGAATCGGTCTCATCCAGGATCGCCATCCGGGGCTCGAGCACGGCGAGTTGGAGGATCTCGTTGCGCTTCTTCTCGCCGCCTGAGAACCCCTCGTTCACGGGACGGTTCATCATTGAATCGTCCCAGCCGATGGCTTTCACTTTTTCCTCGAGTACTTGCAGAAAGTCGATGGGGTCCAGCTCTGGTTCGCCCCGCTCTCTGCGAAGCGCGTTCAGCGCCGAGCGCAGGAAATAGGAATTCGTGATCCCGCGAATCTCGACCGGATACTGGAACGCGAGGAACACACCAGCACGCGCGCGCTCTTCGGGCTTCAACTCGAGCAGGTTCTTGCCGTCGTACTTGACGGTCCCCGCGAGGACCTCGTAGGCCGGATGCCCGGCCAGCACCTGGGCGAGCGTACTCTTTCCGGAGCCGTTCGGACCCATGATCGCATGGACTTCGCCGTCGCGAATCGAGAGATCGACGCCTTTGAGGATCTCGTTACCGGCGACCGCGACGCGCAGTCCTTTTACTTCGAGCAGTACCCGTCCCGCGTCCCCCTTCCCCCGTCCCATCATCCAACACTCCCCTCCAGACTGATGCCGAGCAGCCGCGTGGCTTCGACCGCGAACTCCATCGGCAGCTCTTTGAAGACTTCCTTGCAGAAGCCGTTGACGATCATCGAGACCGCGTCCTCGGACGACAGCCCACGCTGGCGGAGATAAAAGATCTGATCTTCGCCGATCTTCGAGGTCGACGCCTCGTGCTCCATAATCGCAGTGCTGTTGCGCACGTCGATGTACGGGAAGGTGTGCGCGCCGCACTTGTCGCCGATCAACATCGAATCGCACTGCGAATAGTTCCGCGCGCCCTCGGCGCCCTTCATGATCTTCACGAGGCCGCGATACGTGTTCTGGCCGCGGCCGGCCGAAATGCCTTTCGACACGATCGTCGAGCGCGTGTTCTTGCCGAGGTGAATCATCTTGGTCCCGGTGTCAGCCTGCTGCCTGTGGCTCGTCACCGCGACCGAGTAGAACTCACCGATCGAATTGTCACCCTGCAGGATGCAGCCGGGATACTTCCACGTGATCGCCGAGCCTGTCTCGACTTGTGTCCAGGAGATCTTCGAGTTCCGGCCGGCGCATTTGCCCCGCTTGGTCACGAAGTTGTAGATGCCGCCGCGTCCTTCTTCATCGCCCGGATACCAGTTCTGAATCGTCGAGTATTTGATCTGCGCGTTGTCCGCCGCGACGAGCTCCACCACCGCTGCGTGGAGCTGATTCTCGTCGCGCATCGGCGCGGAACAGCCTTCGAGATAGCTCACGTAGCTGCCCTCGTCCGCCATGATCAGGGTGCGCTCGAACTGGCCGGTTGAGGATGCGTTGATGCGGAAGTAGGTCGAGAGCTCCAACGGACAACGGACGCCCTTCGGCACATAGACGAACGAGCCGTCGGTAAAGACCGCCGAGTTGAGTGCCGCGAAGAAATTGTCGTTATACGGCACGACGGTACCGAGATACTTCTGGACGAGATCGGCGTGCTCGCGAATCGCCTGCGAGATGGGACAGAAGATCACGCCGTACTTCGCGAGCTCCGCCTGGAACGTCGTCGCCACCGAGACGCTGTCGAACACCGCGTCGACCGCGACACCGGTCAGCCGCTTCTGCTCTTCGATCGGAATGCCCAGCTTCTCGAATGTCTGGACGAGCTTGGGATCGACCTGGTCGAGCGAGTCGAGCTTCGGCCGCTGCTTGGGCGCGGCGTAGTAGCTGATCGCCTGGTAGTCGATCGGCCCGTACTTCACGTTGGGCCAGTGCGGCTCGCTCATCTTGAGCCAGTTGCGGTAGGCCTTCAGACGCCACTCCAGCATCCACTCCGGCTCGCCCTTTTTGGCGGAAATCAGCCGGATTACGTCCTCGTTCAAGCCGGCCGGCACGACCTCGGATTCGATGTCGGTGACGAAGCCGTACTTGTACGGTTGCTGGACGTGGGCTTCAATACTGGTCATCGTAGCTCCAGAAGTCCTTAACAGACATAAAGTTGGGTGACCGCATGACCACCCAAGTTTGGTATCCTAATAAGTTTGTCGGGATTACGCTAGTAGATGTCTCGATTCCACTCCCGGACGAGTCTTTCGTAGTCGTCAGGTGTGTTGATCTGGTCGATTACGGCCGGATCGTCGACCGCGACGCTGACAACGTCCTTTTCATGCTTGTGTAGGACCGCGCGCGCACCGTCACGTGTCGCGTCAGGACTGTCCAGCAATTCCGGGAACAATGCCGATCCCCAGATCACTGGGTGACCACGCCGCTCCGCGAATGTGGGAACGATGACGTTTGCCGGCGGCGCGCCGCGGGGGCCGGCCGGCCCGCGCGCGGGGGGGGGGGGGGGGGGGGGGGGGGGGGGGGGGGGGGGGGGGGGG
>JBKPDZ010000148.1:0-20266 GCA_046728135.1 Gemmatimonadota bacterium
GCACCACGCCGCGCACCGCCAGCGCCTCGACCGTGGCGGTGCCGATGGCGGCGACCGACGTCGTGGAGAACACGCGTGGGGTCAGACCCCACGCGACGAGGCGGTCGAACACGATCTGCACGGCATTTTGACTCGTGAAGACGACCCACCGGTAGGTGGAGAGCCCGGTGAGCGCGGCGCGCAGCGCGCCCAGATTCTCGAGCGGCTGAATGCGAATAACGGGAGCGATCACCGTCACGGCGCCACGGGCTTCGAGCGATCGCACCAGGTCGCCGGCCTGGTCGCGCGCGCGGGTAACCACGACGCGGCGTCCCTGCAAGGATGCGGCCATGCGCCGTTGCAATCTCACCGTGCCTTCACCCATTATCAAGCAATGCTGCGCTCACTTCGCGCCGCGCTCGGCCGCTTCTGCCTGCGTCGCGCTGCTGCCGCACAACGCAACGCGCCACGCCGTGCCCTCGCCTGGCTGAAGCTCGGCGCCCGGTTCGCACCGGGGTTCGCGGATACGTATCCCGCACTCGTGCACCTGTCGCGCGCGCTCGACGACCGTTGGGGCGCGGTCGCTGCGGCGCGGACGGCGACCCTGCGGTTCCCCGATCACGCCGACGCCTGGATGCTGCTCGGCGAGGCGCTCCAGATGGTGTTCCGGCAGGATGAAGCCTTGGGCGCGTTCGAGCAGGCGTTGGCGCTCGAGGAGCGCGCCGATGCCGCCATGGCCGCCGGAACCCTGTATCAACGCACGGGGCGCTTTCCCGACGCGGCCGCGCGCTTTGCGCGCGCCTACGCGGCGGGCGGCGGCGCGACCGCGCTGTGGCACAATGCGCAAGCACTCTATGACGCGGGCGATTACGGCGCGGCCGACGAAGCGTTGAACTTGTGGGCGACGGAGGTGCCCGACGGGCACAGCCGTCTGCCCGAAGCGCGGGCCGAGCTACGCGCGAAGGCTGCGGCGCGCGCGCAGGTACAATGACACCGAATACGCGACGAGAATGACTCCCGCCACGATATAGGCGGCGATCATGTAGCCGCCGTTCTGTGGCACAGTCTGCGGCATTACCCTTCCCCCCTCCCCCGTCCCTCTTCCCCAACGACTTCCAGCTGCTCTCGCAAATAACTCAACGCATAGCGCTGCACGACAAAACCCAGGTAGAGCAGCGTGAACACGCCCAGCGACAACAGCCACGTCAGGAGCATGCTCCACGGCAGTGACGGCGCGCCCGGCTTGAGCACGATTGGCATTGGATGCAGCGTCGGAAACATGTACACGCTCAGGTGAATGAACGGCACCTCACACATGCCGCAGATGCCGAGTACCGCGGCGAAGCGGGCCCGTGCGGCGGGATCGGTCACGGCGCCGCGCAACAGCAGATACCCGGCATACAGCAAAAAGAGGAAGAGGGTGAACGTCAGGCGGGCATCCCACGACCACCACGTGCCCCAGATCGGCTTCCCCCAGATCGGACCAGTCGTCAGCACGATCCCGCAGAACACCGTGCCAGCTTCCGCCGAGGCCGCGGCGAACCGGTCGAGCCGTGGATCCTTCGTGAACAAGTAGAAGACACTGGCCAGTCCCACGAACACCATCGCCATTTCAGCCCAGATCGCGGCGGGGACGTGCAGATAGAAGATTTTCTGCGCCAGCCCTTGCGACTGTTCGACCGGCGTATACGCCAGCGCGCGCACGTAGATGCCGGCGAGCAACACCAAGGCAGCCGCGTTGATCCAGCGCCCCACCCGCAACATCCTCATTCGTTCACCGTCGCAGGGAACAGGAGTAAGGCCAGCGCCACGAAGACGATGTCATAGACGGCCAGCATGTTAAGCCAGCCAAGAATCTCGCTCAAGGGCCGGCCCGCGAGCAGCCGGCCCGTCGCCAGCACCGCCCAGGACAGCGGCGGAATCATGAACGGCAACAGCAGCACGGGAAGCAACAATTCCGCAAAGCGGGTGCGCACCGTCATCGCACTGAAGAGTGTGCCTACGGCAACGAATCCCACCGTCGCCAAAGCAATCAATCCGGTCAGCGGACCCAGGTATGGGAGTACCCGTACGTTGAAGAAGAGCGCGAGTAGCGGCACGCCAATCGCTTCGATCGTGGCAACGAAAACCAAGTTGGCGATCAGCTTGCCCAGATAGATGCTGCTGCGGTCGATCGGTGCGAGCAGCAGTCCATCGAGGGCCTGGTTCTCGAGCTCCAGCTGAAACGCGCGATTCAAGGCGAGGATCGCCGCAAAGGTGAAGGTCACCCATAAGATGCTGGGCGCGAGGTCGACGTTGGAAACCGCCGTGGGATCGCGTCCAAAATTGAACACGACCAGTACCAGGACCACGAACACCGCCGCGGAGAGAATCGCCGTGCGCGACCGGAACTCCACCAGCAGATCTTTGGCGGCCACGGTCCAGCTGTGGCGCAGGAGCTCAGGAAATCGCATTGCGATACTCCTCGCTCACCTGCGCCGGCTCGCGACCCGCCCGGGGCGCGTAATGCACGAACCGCCCCGCGCGCATGAACGCGACATCGGTCGCCAGACCCGTCCCCTCTTCGACGTTGTGAGTCACCAACACCGCCGCCCCTCCCCGTCCCGCGGCGGCATGCTGTGCCAGCAGCCGGCTCAGCGCCTCGGCCGCAACGCGGTCGAGTCCGGTGAATGGCTCATCCAGCAGCAGCACCGTGGGATCATGAACGAGCGCGCGGGCGATCGCGACTCGCTGCACCAGACCGCGCGACAACGCGCGCACCGGACGGTCGGCGTGCTGCTCGAGCCCGAGTCGCGCCAGCAGGTCGGTGCGGAGCCGGACATCGTACAGTGACGCCCAGAAGCGCAGGTTCTCGCGCACCGTGAGCGCCGCGTAGAGCTGCGGTTGATGACCGATCCACCCGATCGCGCGGCGTCCTCCGGCGACCTCCGCACGCCCGCGCTGCGGCTGAATCAGTCCTGCGAGGACCTTCAGGAGTGTGGTTTTCCCGGCGCCGTTGGGGCCGAAGACCGCGAGCGTTTGGCCGGGCCGTAGGGAGAACGAAATGTCGTCGAGCGCCTTTACCGCGCCGAAGGTGTGCCGCAGCCCCTCAGCCCGTAGCATCGATCGCGGCCGCGAGCTCGCTCAATTCGTAGGGTTTGACGAGATACCGGCTGTGCCCCAGGTCGAGCACGTTCATCAGGGGCTCCATACTCACATAGGCAGTTGTGACGACGACAGGCAACGTGGGTCGTGTCTCCCGAATGCGCTGCAACAGCGCGATCCCATCGGTGTCGGGCAACCGCATGTCGAGCACGAGCACGTCCGGCTCGAAGTCCTTCAGCTGGCGCATGGCTTCCGCGCCACTCGGCGCGTAGGCCATGGTGTATTTACCTTGGAAAAACCGCTCGTAGGAGTATTGGAGTGCGGCTTCGTCTTCGACGAACAGAACCTTCCGCGGCGGCGCCATCGCGCCCAATTTACCTTAAGAAACGCCAGTCTCCAATTCGAAGAGGTCGTCCAACTTCGTGAGCACGAGTAGGAACCGCAGCTCTTCGTTCGCCCCGCGCAGGCACACCGTCTGGCGGCGTTCGGCGGCCTTGCGCTGGATCAGCATCAAGGCGCCAAGACCGGCGCTATCCACCCCGCGCGTCCCCGAGAGATCGATCACCAGGCGGCCGGCCCCCTCAGCGAGGTGGTCCAGCACCTCCCCGGCGGCGCGGCGGAACGCGGTGCGAGACTCGAGATCGAGCCGCTCCGGAGCCGCGATCGTCTTCTCTATCGGGCGCGTTGACATCATTGTGTGCTCCACGGGCAACGGTGACATAATTCCTCCCGTGGTGGTGTATGCCACTCCGATGCCATGCGATCTAAGCCGCGCTGCATCAATCGGTTGTCCAAAGCTCGTGAGCCCGCTCACGCACGGCCCCTGCCGCATACCGAGCGGCGCGGTGCAACTTGCTAGAGTCCCCCTCTTCCTTAATATCCCGAGCCATGACGACTGACCGGATCGAAACCCTCCTCGACGAGCAGCGACGCTTCACTCCCGCCGACGCCTTCAAGGCTCAGGCCCATGTGCGCGAGGCGAGTCCGTATGAACGAGCGCGACGGGACCGGGAAGGATACTGGGCAGACTGGGCGAAGCAACTGGAGTGGAGCCGCCCCTGGGACCGCGTGCTCGAGTGGAAGCCGCCCCACGCCAAGTGGTTCCTCGGCGGCAAGATCAATGCTTCGGTGAACTGCCTCGATCGGCACGTGCGCGCGGGCCGCGGCGGACGTGTCGCGTTGATCTGGGAGGGCGAGCCACCTGGTGACGTGAGACGTATCACCTACGGAGAGTTGCACGCCGACGTCAACAAATTCGCAAACGTCCTCAAGGGCCTGGGCGTGCGCCGCGGCGATCGCGTCGCGATCTATCTGCCGATGGTGCCCGAAGTCGCCGTGGCGATGCTGGCGTGCGCGCGCATCGGCGCGGTGCACACGGTCGTGTTCGGCGGCTTCTCCGCCGAGTCGCTGCGCGACCGGATCAACGATGCCGGCGCGAAAGTCCTGATTACCGCCGACGGCGGCTATCGCCGCGGCGCGATCGTACCGCTGAAGCAGAACGCCGACGACGCCCTGCAGAACACCCCCAGCATCGAGCACGTCGTCGTGCTGCGCCGCACCGGCCAGACGGTGGCGTTCAAGACGGGACGCGACCTGTGGTGGGCGGAAGTCATGGCGCGCGCGGCCACCGACTGCCCGCCCGAAGCGATGGACGCCGAAGATCCGCTCTACATCCTGTACACATCCGGAACGACCGGCAAACCGAAGGGCATCCTGCACACGACCGGCGGCTATCTCACCCAAGTGTACGCGACGACCAAATGGGTGTTCGATCTCAAAGATTCGGACGTGTTCTGGTGTACGGCGGACGTCGGTTGGGTGACCGGCCATTCATACGTTGTCTACGGGCCACTCGCCCTCGGCGTTACAGAGGTGATGTATGAAGGGGCGCCCGACTATCCCGGCAAAGACCGATTCTGGTCGATCTGCCACGAGCATGGCGTGACTGTTTTCTATACCGCACCGACCGCGATCCGCGCGTTCATGAAGTGGGGCAGCGAGCTGCCGGCGCGGCACGATCTGTCCAGACTGCGGTTGCTCGGCACCGTCGGTGAGCCGATCAATCCGGAAGCATGGATGTGGTACCAGGAGCATATCGGCGGCAAGCGCTGTCCGATCGTCGACACGTGGTGGCAAACGGAGACCGGCGGCATCATGATCACGCCGTTACCCGGTGTCACGGCGACCAAACCGGGGTCGGCGACCGTCCCGTTCCCCGGCATCGAGGCGGTGCTGCTCGACGGCGAAGGCAAGGAAGTGAAAGTGGGCGGCGGGTATCTGGCCCTCACCAAGCCGTGGCCCGGCATGCTGCGCACGATCTGGGGCGACGATGAACGTTACCGCCAGGTCTATTGGAGCAAATGGAAGGACATCTACTTCGCGGGTGACGGGGCCAAGCGTGACGAGGATGGCTATTTCTGGCTTCTGGGCCGTGTGGACGACGTGCTAAACGTGGCCGGCCACCGCATCGGCACCATGGAAGTCGAGAGCGCGCTCGTTGACCACGCCGCGGTCGCCGAGGCTGCGGTCGTGGGACGCGCACACGACCTCAAGGGCCAAGCGCTCGCCGCGTTCGTGACGTTGAAGGAAGGACGCCAGGGGACCGACGCGCTCCGCGAGGAGCTGAAGAATCACGTCGCGAAGAAGATTGGCGCGCTCGCCAAGCCGGACGACATACTCTTTTCCGCGGACCTGCCGAAGACCCGCAGTGGAAAGATCATGAGACGGTTGTTAAAGGATATTGCCGAGGGGCGGGCGCTGGGCGATACGACTACGCTGGCTGATCCCGCCGTGGTTGCGAGACTGCGTGATCAGTATGAATCCCAGGAGACCTGAGCGAAAACAGCGACACGATCCAGATCAGGGTGATCGTGACCGCCGATCCAACGCACCACCTGCAGATGGCGTGGATCACGAATAGCTCGAGATAGCTCAGGTACAGCGTAAACCCGAAGCCGATCGTCGCGAGCACTGCGAGCAGGGTGTTCCATCGGCGCTGCGGCAAGGCCGCGGGTCGCAGTGCGACGAGCGCGACGACGAGCACCACGCAGTAGCCCACCACACCGTACAACGCGACGGGCAGACCGAGCAACGTAGCCCACTGACTCGTCTGCACGATCTCGCACCCACCCGACGCCCCACATTTGATCGCCCCGCCGTAGCCGAGCGCGTGCAGCCAGAGATAGAGGGCGACGAAGAGGCCGACGAGCGCGAGGACGGCGATCGTCTGGCGATAGCGCATCAATGACGTGCGGGACGGGCGGCTGCTTTCGGAGCCGAGTGTGCGATGATGCTGTCGACCACGGCTTTGAAATCGTCAGAGTTCGGCAGCCGCCGGAGACTCGCGAACAGCTTCGTCTTGTTGGCGAAGAAGGTGGGCGTGCCGTCTACCTGCGCTTGTTCGCCTTCTTGCCGGCTGTATTCGACGCGCTGGGCGTACTTGCCCGACTCCATGCAGGCGTCGTACGCCTTGAGGTCGACGCCCGCCGCCTGCGCAAACGTGCGGAACAGATTGGACGGATCCTTCCCGGTCTGCGCCCACTGGTGGTGCTCGAACAGCTGATCCTGCATTTCGAAGTACTTGCCCTGCGCCCCCGCGCATTGTGCGGCATGGGCGGCGAAGCGCGAATACTTGTGAATGGGAAGCGGGTAATCGCGGAAGCGCCACCGCACGCGTCCGGCGTTGATCAGCTGCTCCTTGATCGTCGGCATCTGCACCGTGGCGAACGTCGCGCAGACGGGACACTCGAAATCCAGATACTCGACGACCTCTACCGGTGCGCTGCTCTGGCCGAGCGTGTACCCGCGAAAGCCGTCGTCGGCAACGGTGGGGGGTGGGCCGGCTGCCGCTGCAGGAGCGCCGCCGCCCGTCTTGAGCAGCGCGAACACAGAGACGCCCAGCACGACGGCCAGCACGGTCAACACCACGTAAAATCGATTCATGCCTTTCGGTCCCCTCCTCCTCCTGCGCGCCACGGCTCGTCATCGTCCGGATCGTCGAGGGAAAAATCGCCCCCCCCACCAATCGCATCATCGACGATGCGGCGGCTCTCCGCCACGTCTGGCGTGTCGTACGTGCTGCGGACTTCGTAGTGAAACAGCTCACTGCGGGCGTTGCCCAGCAGCTTCTGGATCTCCGGCGCCGCATCGAGCAACCGGCCTGCCCGGTCCAGCTCTTGTATGCGCGCGGCCAGTGCCCGGAGCAACGCCACCAGGCGTTGTGCTCGTTCGGGGCCGTAAACTTCTTCGCTCATCGCTACCTCCCGGCACACGGGAACCCGTGTCCCCTGCCGTGGCATTATACAACACAACCAATTATCTTGCGGCGCCGTTTCCCAGGTCTCGAAAGCCGAAAGGAAAGCTTCTGCATGGCCAAAAAGCGTGGTGAGCCCCGGAAGTACGCGATTCCCACCAGTTTCGAGCAGGCGCGCGACGAGCTGTTCTCGCACATTCTCCGCTGCGGAGTGCTGGAGGCCGCGCCTGAGCATCAGAAGGAATGGTTCGACGACACGTTGCTGTACCTTGCGGACCGCTTCACCGACCTGACCGAGGACGAAGTGAACGAGCTGCGCATCCTGGGCGAGCGCTACTGCCGCCCCGTGGTGCCGCGCACCGCCCCCGTCGGCGCCAACGTCTGACGGCTACGGACTCGGCAGGAGGGGCGCCCCACTCGGGGCGCCCTTTTTGTTTGTCTACCTCCTCCCCCCCCACCACCGGGGGAACCATCGCAGCCGCCACCCCGCCGCCACCCGCACCCCGCCGGCGAATCCGAGCTCTCCGTACCACGCCTGCGTGCGTCCAGGCGCTCCCTCGCATCCCAGCAACACCGCGAGGAATCCTTGACCCGGACTCTGCTGCCGGGCATCGAACGCGACCCCGAGGCCGGCATACAGTCCGGGTCCGGACCGCGCCGCGGCGTTCACGAGTACTTGTACCGTCAACTGCGCGCGCGCCGCCGGGCGTCCGGTCGCGGTTCCGGCCGCCAGTGCGAGCGCCAGACGAGTGTCGGGGGCGGGGCGATGGGCGAAGGCGAGCTCCGCGCCGCCGAATGTGCGCCGCGACACGACGGCCGCCGCACCCAGGCTCAGCTCGGTAGCGGTCAGCTGCTGCGCGGGCGCGACCAGCGGCACGAACGCCACGACAGCCGCCGCCGCGATGCTACGCAAGAGTGATGTCGTAACTGATTGCGATGTCGGGCGCGAGTGACGCGACGACGGAGCAGTATTTCTCGAGCGAGAGGTCGACCGCCCGCCGCACCTTGACGTCATCCGCGCCTGCCCCGCGCACGGCGAAGTGGAAGGCGATCGCGGTGTAGCGGCGCGGCTCCTCCTCCCGGCGCGTGCCGCGCATGGCGATCTCGAGGCTCTCGAGCTTGACGCGCTGCTTCTGCAGAATGATGACGACATCCGAGGCAGTACAGGTCGCCGCGGCCAGCAACAGCAGCTCGACCGGCGACGTGGCGGCCTTGCCATCACCGTCGACCAGAATCGCGGGATGACCGCTGCTGCTCCCCTCGAACTGCAGGTCGCGCAGCCAGCGCATCGTCACCTCGGCCGTCCTCGCCACTTTAGTTTCCGCGCCGCGTCGTGAGACCGATGTACAGCCGGTGACGGCGCAGCGCGTCCATACCGTGATACTCGAGCAGCCAGTTGAACGTCGAGCGGTAATGCAGCTCGAACCCGAAGACTGCGTTGAGCCATAGTCCGGGGCATCCGGGATCGGTCCCGCAGCCGTCGCGGCCGGCCACCGCCAGCCCGCCGCCGATGTACGGCGTGGCGATCTCTTCGTCGGCGGTGAACCGCCAGAGCACTTCGAAATTGCCGACGTAGGTGTTGGGACCGTTGAACAGGCCGACCTCGGCCGATGGCCGCAGTCGCAGGCGACTCGAGAAGAGATCTCCGATGTCCAACGTTGTTCCCAGGACCAGCTGCCCGGACCGTCGGAAGTCAACGCCGCCGCGCACGCCGAATCCGAACAACCCGATGCGCGTTCCACCGTGTTCGGCGTTCTTCGGCGGCACGAACTGCTGCGCGGCCGCTCGTTGAGCGACGGACACACCGGTCACGAGCGCCAGCACCACCACGCGCATACCGAGCATGGAGTCCTTTGGCAAGCAGTTTACGGAGCGACGGGCGCGCCGCGCTTGCGGCGTGCCGCAGTGCTCCCGTAGTCCCAAATCGCGTACACCGCAATGGCCGCGGTGGCCCACGCGAGATGGCGAGTGTAGGTCCAATCCGCAATCGCCGCCACTAGCGTGAGGAGCTGCGCGATCGTCACGGCCTTGCCGCCGGCGCGCGCGGGAAGCGCGACCGGGCGGCGCAGCAGCCAGGTCGCGAGGAATCCGAGCACCGCCAGAATGTCGCGCAACAGGACGCCGAGCAGCTCGTACCAGGCCAGCAGGCCGCGCCGAGCGATCGTCACGAAGGCGACCGCCATGAAGAACTTGTCGACGACCGGATCGAGCACCGCGCCGGCGCGCGACGAGCCATACCGGCGGGCGAGCAGGCCGTCGGCGACATCGCTGGCCGCGGCCGCTGCGACAATCGCGAGCTGCCATACGGGCGCGCGTACCAGCGGAAAGAGCACGGCGAGCGGTAAACGTAGCGCCGTCAGGGCGTCGGCTACCGCAAAACGCGGTTTCACCCTACCTTAGCCTCCGTGGACGTCAAGCTGCTCAAACAGGCCGCCATCTTCCAGGATCTCGACGACGGGGAGTTGGCCCGCGTCGCGGAAGTGTGCCGCGAGCAGAAGTTCACCGTCGGCCAGCACGTCTTCAAGGAAGGTGAGCCGGGCAACCGGCTGTTCTTGATCTCCGATGGCGAAGTCCGGATCTCACGCACCATCCCGGGCTCCGGGGAAGAAGCACTCGCCGTGCTCAAGCCGGGAGCGTGTTTCGGCGAAATGTCGATCTTCGATCGCTCCGAGCGCTCGACCGACGCGATCGCGAACACGACTTGCACGCTGATCACGATTTCCCGTTCCGATTTCGAGCTGCTGCTCGACTTCAATCGCGATATCGCCTACAAGGTGCTGTGGTCGGTCGTGCGGCTTCTGTCCGCCCGGCTGCGCGTGACGAACGACAATCTGCGGTCGTTCCTCGCGATGTCCATGTTCTAGCCCGGAGCGCTCGTGAATGCACTGACGCCGTATGCGGCTTTATTTGTGCGCCTGGCGGTGGGTGGCGTGTTCTTGCTCCACGGTCTCGATCGGATCCACGGCGGCATCCCGCGGCTGTCGGTGAGCGCCCTGGTCGTCCTGGTCGTCATTCTGATCGAAACGGTCGGGGCGGTGTGTGTGCTGGTCGGGATGTGGACCCGTCTGTGGGCCACCGCCATGGCGATCCTGATGGCGGTGTCGATCCTGGCCGACAAACTACCGCATCACGCCAACTTCGAGCTCGAGGCGCTGCTGCTCGCCGGGGCCGTCACGCTCATGGCGTTGGGCGACGGGCCCTTGTCCATCGGGATCCGCTTCAAGCGGGCCGTCTAATGCAGGATTCTTAGCACTCCCGCGTCGGCGCTGGCCCGGAGAAAGCTCTCCGGGTCGGTTGCGGGAATCGCCACTCCCGTCTGCTTGCGCCAACGCTTGGCGCTCGCTTCCATGTAGGCCTCGAGCGAGCCGCCGACCCATTCGATGGCATCGTCTTTCATCTGCTGCACGATTTCCTGCCACGTTCCCACATATGTCGATCCTGAAACCGTGCTGACGCGATGGATCTCGTCGCCTTTCGCCGCCACGCTGCCGTCGCCGCCCCTGTTTTTCATTCCTTGGAGCTCGGTGAGCAGCGTCCCAAACAACTCCAGCTGCCGAGGATCGCGGATCTGGCCATCGGGCCCCATTGCTTCGATCTCCGAGAGCAGGAGGTCTTCGGGAGCGGCGTCGCCCGCGAGCTCGGTGAGCCGTTGGTTCCAGGGGACGAGCTCCGGATCGTCGTCCGGCAGGCGGTAGACGCTTTTCTTCAGCTCGATGAGCCGCCAGATCGCGAGCGCGTCGTAATGTTCTTCGGGTCCCGTGCGCTCGTGATGGAACAGCGCGGCTTCATATTCGCCGCGGTCATACAGCAGATTGGCGAGGTAGACGCGGGCTTCGCCGAGACTCGGGTCCAACTCCAGCGCGCGGCGCAGCCAGTGGAGGCTGCCGCCTTCGTCCGCGAGCCGGTGCGCGGCATACCCGACGCAGGCGGCGGCATCAGCCGAGTCGGGATGAGCGCGCAGCGCACCCTCGAAGAAGCGGCGCGCGTGGTCGAGCACCCCTTCGCGGAACAGTGCGCGCCCGATCTGGAGCATGAGATCGTGATCGTCCTGGAAGCCGAGGGCGAGGACGCGATCGAAACATGCGAGCGCGGCCGCGCGCTCGCCGAATTTGAGCAATACTTCCCCGAGGCCCGCGAGCGTGTCCTCGTGCTCGGGATCGAGCCCGCGCGCATCTTCAAACGAGCGGCGCGCCCAGGCGAACTCCTCGCGCGCGAGCCGCGCATAGCCCATCCCGACATGTAGCTCGACGGCGCTGGGATAGAGGCTCAACCCCTCCCGGAGCATGTCGATGGCTTCGTCGTATTGTCCTTCGTTGTAGAGCTGATGCGCACGTTCGTCGTATTCGTCGGAGCTGAGGAACGGATCCGACATCGAACGGGTCCCCCCTGGAAGGTTGTGCTATGATAAGAAACGGAGCACTGTTACACAAGCGACCATGTCTTCCGCAATTACGACGATAGACGGCGGCTCTGCGACGTCGCCCGGCGGCTTCACGGCCGCCGCCGCGCACGCTGGTTTGAAAGCCGATGGCGCGCTCGACGTCGCGCTGCTCGTCAGCGCGACGAGCTGCGCGACCGCCGGCGTCTTTACCAAGAATGCGCTACGCGCAGCTCCCGTCATCTACGACGCCGAAATGCTGGCCGACCGCCCGGGACGGACGCGCGCGGTCGCGATGAACGCGCGCGTGGCGAACGCGTGCACCGGAGCCGCAGGGCTCGAGGCCGCCCGCGCGATGGCGCGCGCCGCCGAAGAGGCAGCCGGGCTACCACCACGCACAGCGTTGGTGCTCTCGACCGGCGTCATCGGCGTGCCGCTTCCGGTGGAAAAAGTGGCACGCGGCCTGCGCGAGGCGGCCGCGAAGCTGTCTCCTGCGGCCGGTGCCGACGCCGCACGTGCCATTATGACGACGGACACGCGCCCCAAACACTGCGCGGTCCGTCTCGAGACGCCGGGCGGTCCGATCACCATCGGCGGCATGGCCAAGGGCGCCGGTATGATCCATCCCGACATGGCCACTTTGCTCGCCGTGCTTACCACGGACGCCGTTTCGGAGCCCGGCACGCTGCGCCCGTTCTGGAAGCGCGTCGTCGACCGCACGTTCAACGCGATCTCCGTGGACGGCGACACCAGCACGAACGACACCGCGCTCTTTCTCGCGAACGGGCATGCCGGCATCGATCCCTCGCGCGACGGTGCCACCTGGAAGCTGTTCGAAGAGGCGGCGACGGACGTGGCGCGCACCCTGGCGCTCGCGATTGTCGAAGACGGCGAGGGCGCGACCAAGCGGCTCGAGATCCAGATCGTGGGGGCTCAGACCGAAGCACACGCCCGTGAGGTCGGTCGCGCGATCGCGCGCTCCACGCTCGTCAAGACCGCGATCTACGGTGGCGATCCCAACTGGGGTCGCGTGCTGGCGGCGGCCGGCGTCGCGGGCGTTTCGCTCCTCGCCGACCGGATTACGCTGCAGGCCGGGACATCGAACGGCTGGCTGACCCTCGCGAGCGGCGGCGCCACCGCGCTCGCCGATCCCGCGCAAGCCCGCGCGATTTTCGAGCAGAAAGCCATCCGCCTCCGGCTCGACCTCGGTTTGGGTCGATCGGAGGCGGTGGTGTGGACCTGCGATCTTTCTCCGGACTACGTCCGGATCAACTCAGACTACACGTCGTAGGTTACGGCTTCTTCGTCGTGTCGCGCTGAGCCGGGGCGGTCGCTGCGGCGGGTTTCGCCTTGCGGGCCGTCCGACGCGCCGCCTTGTGCTTGGTCTTCGACGTATCCGCCTGCTGAGAGGCGGTCGTCGCCGGCTTCGCGGGTGCGGCGGCGGGCTGCTGCGTGGGCTGCTGCGCAGCGAGGGACAGCAAGAGAATTGCGGGGAGAAACATTAAAAAGCCTCGGGTTTAGGGTCGCTCTTACGACCCCTTCGTTCCATGTCGCGTCACGGCCGCCGCGGGTGCCGGGACGTTAGGCAAAATCGCCCTGACATGCATCAATGCTTCGGCAGGAGTTCGGCCCCCGCGGCGCTGGAGCTCGTGGTCGGCGGCCGCGGACACATCGAGTAACCGCACGCCCCGCAAGCCCTTGCTGTGCGCTTCGACCAATAAATCCACGGCGGAGTCAGGGTCGAAGCGATGTGCCACCAGATCGGCAGCGGCGTGCAGCGCCGGACCGGGCGGCTCGTTCGGGGCCATAGTGAGCAGCCGCTGAACGATGGGGCCGGGCAGACCGCGGGCGAGCGCCGCCGCGACCGCCGCGACGTGGCCCTCCGGCACCGGCTGGCCGGGCACGGCTTGGCTGACGATAAAGCGCGCCTGCCGGAGCTGCAGCAGATTGCGCCGAACCGCGCTGACGAGTCGATCCGGAGGGATGTTCTTGGCGCTGCCCTCCAGCGCCTTTTGTACGAGCGGCTCGGTCGGCAGACTCTCGGCGACAGCCGTCGCGATGATCGAGTCAATTGCTGGAAGCGCGGCCGCCGGGACCCGGCCCCGTAGTCGCGTCGATCCGTTTTGGGCTACCAGCGGTGAGGCCGTCAACGCGAGCACGACGGCGAGCCTCCACGTCATGGCTGCGCGCTTGCCGGTCGCACGAAGAGCAGAGAATTCTCCTGGCCGGCACCGAACCCGTCATCGACGTAGCGCCCCGCGAGAGGATCGGCCACCCAGCGTTCGCCATCGACGACGAACATGTACTCGTGCGTCCCCGCCGGCAGGACGGCTGCCCCGTGCCAGATACCGTCACCGTCATCGTCGCTCAGGTGGATCGCTCCACGGCTCCAGTTATTGAAGGAGCCGACGACTTCAACCGAACGGGCGCCGGGGAAATGGCCGACGAAGTTGGCGATCCCCTCACTCTCGCCCGGGGTGCGCACGGAAATCGGCTGCCAGGACCACAGCAGAATCATGACGAGACCGGCCGCAAGGGCCAGCGTCCACACTGGACGCAGTCGCAGCGTGACGGCCCGTGGCCGACCGAACCACCGGATCACCCCACGTACGCGACCGTCCGAGGGCACGGGAGCCGGGATCTGGCGAACCTCCACCATGACGCGATTCGCGACGCTCAGCCGCGGCGCGGCCTCGAGCAGGTCCGCGGCCGACATCAGCCGGGCGTACGCCTCCCGCAGATCCGCCGGCAATTCGGCCGGATCACGCTCACCATCGAGCGCCTCCTGCAACCGCGGGTCAATTGGGCTCATCGTACGACCTCCTGGAGCGCCTCCAGCAAAGCTTCCCGAGCCCGATGCACGCGCATCTTGAGCGTGGGAATTCGCGCTCCCGTCACTGCCGCCATCTCCTCGTAACTCATCCCTTCCACGTGCTTCAAAACGAACGCCTCACGTTTCTCAGCCGGTAACGCCGCGAGCGCGCGTTCCACCAGCGCTACCTGCTCGCTCCGCTCCAGCACTTCCCACGTATCCGAGGCTTCCGCCAGCGCCGGCGCGGGGGCCTCGCTGAGGGGGATGTCGGCCGTGTGACGTCGCGCCAGATGACTGCGGCAGCGGTTGCCCGTGATCCGGTACAACCAGCTCCGTAGCCGCGACGGGTCCCGGCACTGTGCCAGATGCCGATAGGCGCGTACGAGACTCTCGGCTACCGCATCCGCCGCCGCATCGGGATTCCCGAGCATACGCGTCGCGAAGCGAAGCAGGCCCGGCTCATAGCGCCGGATGAGAATCCCGAACGCCTCTCCATCGCCTGCGAGCACCCGGGCGACTACGGCGGCGTCGTCATTCACCATTACAGGGACCCCAGGGGGGGAATCTTGGTCACGGTAGCTGCAGCGTTTCCCGAGCCGCCACCAGATATGTCGCGGCCCGGACGCCGGCGCCGGGGATGGCGCCCGCAAAGGCCTCCAACGTGCTCTGGGCACGACGTTGGTACGCCCGGTCACCGGTCAGGTGTGCGAGTCGAGCCTGGAGGAGTGCTATCCCCGCGTTGGCACCGGGCAGCACGTCGTCGAGCACGTGCTTCGTCCGATCGGCAAGCGCCGCCGCTCCGGACTTGGTTCCCTCGGCGACATCGAAGTAGCCTCCGGCGGAATCGGCGTAGCCGCGTTCTATGATTGCGGCGAGGTCGCGGGCGATATCCAAGTAGTGGGACTCGTGACTGACCTGGTATGCCGTGAGACAGGCCAGCGCCATCTCGACCTGGTCTTGCAACAATCCCGGTTGTGCCCCCGCCCCCGCCCCCGGTCCCGTTGAGGCGTATGGCGCGACGGCGTGACGTACCCCCCAGCCGCGCGCGTACGTTCGCTGCAGCAGGAAATCGAGCGCCGCGCGCGGGCGCGCGGTGGCAGTCGATTCGCCCAGCATTGACGCGGCGAGCAGCAGCTTCTCGATAACGTATGCCTGCTGGTCTGTGAAGACCGACTCACTCAGCTCTGCGGCGAGGTTCTGCACGAGCGCACGGCCGGCTTCGCGATACCGGCTGTCGCCGGTGACGAGCCAAGCGCCCGCGAAACCGCGGGCGAGTGCGGCGCGCACGAGGCGTGGCGGATCTTCGCCGACAGTCCCGGCGGTGGTGTCGAGCATGAAATCGAGCGCGTGAAGGGCGGACGCGCGCGTGGTGGTGTCTTCCCCCCGGAGCAGGACCGACGCCGCCTGCGCGTGCATCACGCTTCCGCCGGCAGTACGGCCGCGAACCGCTTCATCCAGGTCGCGCATCAGGTCGGCGATTCCCTGCTGTACCAGAGCAGGTCCCAGCGCGCCACGCCCCTCACGGCCTCCGGTGAGCATCAGTTCCCGAACCCGCGCCGCCTGCTGGATGACGAATGCGCGCTGCTCGCGATAGCTCTTCGCCACTTCGGGGAGTAGCTGTTTCAGCCCGCGGCCCGTGATCGGATCGTCGGCGGGGAAGTACGTGCCGCCGAAGAACGCCGAGCCGTCGGGCGTGAGGAATACGGTGAGCGGCCAGCCGCGCAACCCGGCGAGGCGCTCCACGGCCGCCTCGTATCGCTGCGCGACGTCGGGTCGCTCGTCGCGGTCCACGCGAATCGGGACGAAGAGGGCATTGATGAGGCTGCCGATTTCCGGATCGGTGTAGATCGCGCGATCGGTTTCGGCGCACCAGCGACAACCATCACTGCCGACGTAGAGCAGGACGGGGCGATCGAGTTTGGCGGCCAGCGCGAAGGCATCGCGTCCCCACGGCTGCCAGCGGACCGGCTGGCGCGCGGCGCGCGCGAGATAGCTGGTTCCCGAGTGGGCCATGCGATTCATGAACGGCCCCCGCTCGCCGATGCACGCCGACAGTACGGCGCAGCACACCAGGAACACCCCGCGCACGCGGGAAATACCCCGTCCGCCCGCGGACCGTGCCGTTATATTCGCGGGCATGACCCACGTGACCATAACTCCCAAGGCGAATGGCCCCCTAATCGTGGAGGGGCCGGTGCGGATCGTGACGCCCGACGGGCGGGAATTGACGCCCCCGCCCCGCAAGGACGGCAAACCGGCGGAAGTCGTTGTGCTGTGCAGATGTGGGGGCTCGGCGACCAAACCCTTTTGTGACGGAACGCACAAACGGAATGGGTTCCAAGACGGGCATGTTACCCCCCGCTAGCGCGACCCTATTATGTTGTCAGGCGCTTGCAGCTTCCCGTTCACCTTGCTACCCGTGCCCCTGAACTGGAGGAGCGACCGACAATGGCTAAGGGAAAGGCCCCGATGGCCGCGGATGAAGGTTACTGTGTGAAGTGTAAGGCGAAGCGGAAGATCTCGAACGCCCAGCAGGTGAAGATGGCGAACGGCCGCCCCGCGCTGAAGGGTGTCTGTCCCGTGTGCGGGACCGGAATGTTCAAGATCCTGCCGCCGAAGTAGCCGCGCGGTCTCTCAATTGCGCGCCCCCGATGCCGTAGGTCGGGGGCGCATCTTTTTCATCCGGATCGTGTAGCACGCCGAGCCGACCTCCCGGCAGTAGTAGGCGAGGATTTCCAGCTTCGCCAACTCCCCCGACGCCGTGCGCACCGCATAGACGTGGTGCCTGGACGTGAGCAGGTGCGACCACATGCTGTAGTCGTACCACTTTCCGATCCCCGCATTGGCGGTATCGGCGGCGAACGTCGTGGCGACGTACCCTTCTGTAGGCAGCTCAGCTATCGAATCGAAACTGACCGCGCCCAGATCGATCGCCCCGCTACCGGGGGCGGTAATGACGTGGTTGCGTCGGAAGGCGAGGTTCCGCCACCAGACCCACGCGTCGCCGCGCGAGGCATCGAGCGTGTACGTGCTATCGGCGTGCCCGCCGAGCTCATAATGCGGGAAGTCGGGCTTCGTGAAGGCGCCAATGAGCAGCGCGGCGACCAGTAGCAGGAAGGCGGCCGCGAGCACCCAGACGAGAATCGGGGCCCTCAAGCCTCCGCCATGAACGGATACCACGGATCGCGTGGCGGCACAAAGTTCTCCTTCACCACGCGCGCCGTGGTCCAGCGGATCAGATTGAGCAAGCTGCCGGCCTTGTCGTTCGTTCCGCTGGCACGCCCACCGCCGAACGGCTGTTGTCCCACGACGGCCCCGGTCGGCTTGTCGTTGAGATAGAAGTTGCCGGCGGAGTATCGCAGGGCGGTGCTGGCCTCGGTCAGCGCGGCGCGGTCCTGCGCAAACACCGCCCCTGTGAGCGCATAGGGAGACGTGCGATCGACGAGCGCGAGCGTCTCTTTCCACTTCTTGTCGGGATAGACATAGAGCGACAGCACCGGGCCAAAGATCTCCTCGCACATCGTGCGATAGGCCGGGTCCTCGACCTGAATCAGCGTCGGGTGGACGAAATAGCCGTCGCTGTCGTCACACTCGCCGCCGAACAGGATCTTCGCCTTCGGATCGCCCTTTGCCTGCTCGACGTACCCCTTGATCTTGTCGAACGATTTCCGGTCGATCACCGCCGCCACAAAGTTGCGGAAATCGGCCGGGTCACCGACGTGCACGTCCGTCAGCAGGCCGAGCACGCGCTCGCGCAGCTTGGGCCACAGCGATTCCGGCACGTAGGCGCGGGACGCGGCGCTGCATTTCTGGCCCTGGTACTCGAACGCGCCGCGCACGATGCCGGTGGCGAGCGCGTCGACGTCGGCGCTCGGATGCGCCAGGATGAAGTCTTTGCCGCCCGTCTCGCCCACGAGGCGCGGGTAGTCGGCGTAGCCGGTGAGATTCGTGGCGACTTGCTTCCAGAGTGTTTGGAAGACTTCCGTCGACCCCGTGAAGTGAATGCCGCCCAAGTGCCGGTCGGCGAGCACGCGTTCACTGATGACCGTAGCGGGACCGGGCACGAAGTTGACGACGCCCGGTGGCAGTCCCGCCTCTTGGAGCAGCCGGAAGAGGAGATAGTTGGAGTACGCCGCGGTGGCCGCCGGCTTCCAGATGACGGTACAGCCCATGATTGCCGGCGCGGTCGACAGATTGCCGCCGATCGACGTGAAGTTGAACGGGGAGATCGCATAGATGAAACCTTCGAGCCCGCGATAATCGAGGGCGTTCCAGGTTCCTGCCGCGGAGATCGGCTGCTCCGCGTTGATCCGTTCGGCGTAGTGCACGTTGAAGCGCCAGAAGTCGATCAGCTCGCACGCCGCGTCGATCTCGGCCTGGAACGCCGTCTTGCTCTGGCCGAGCATCGTTGCCGCATTCACCATGGCGCGCCAGCGCGTGGCCAGCAGGTCGGCGGCCTTGAGGAAGACGGCGCCGCGGTCGGCGAGACTCCAGCTCGACCACTCACGCCACGCCTCGCCCGCCGCCTTGATGGCGCCCGCGACTTCTTCTGGCCCTGCCTGATGCACTTTGGCGAGCGCGTGCCGATGGCAATGTGGCATCACCGCGTCGACCGTCTTGCCCGTTCGGATCTCCTTGCCGCCGATCACGACGGGGATCTCGACCTGACGACTGCTGAGGTCCTTGAGCGCGAGTTTGAGCTCGACGCGTTCTTTCGAGCCCGGACCATAAGCGAGCACCGGCTCGTTCACGGGGGTGGGAATCTTGGCAGAGTTCATGGCGCGAAATCTAACCGGGGAACCTCCGGATGTTTTGGGGATGACATGACCATTGATCCAAGAACCAGAATCGGCCACGTCCATCTGACGGTGAGCGATCTGGGCCGCTCGCTCGCCTTCTACCGGGACGTCTTAGGCTTCGAAGTCACGGCGCGCTATGGCCGTGACGCCGTTTTCGTCTCCGCGGGCGGCTACCATCACCACATCGGTCTGAATACCTGGGCTGGTCATGGCGCGCCGCGCCCGCCGGCGGGGACGACGGGCCTCTACCATTTTGCAATCCTCTTTCCGGACCGTGCCACCCTGGCCGCCACCGTGCGTCGCGTGATGGACAACGGCATACCGCTCGAGGGCGCTTCGGATCACGGCGTCAGCGAGGCGATCTACCTGCGTGATCCGGATGGCAATGGTATCGAGCTCTACCGCGATCGGCCCGAAAGCGAATGGCCGCGCGGTCCGGACGGCAGCATCCAGATGCACACGCGGCCACTCGATCTTCAGGCGCTGCTCGCTTAGAGAGCGCCGTGGCGGTCTGCTTCGCGTTGCGACGGGAGCGGCAGCGCGATCGTGAGCTTCGCTCCCGTCGCCAGCGCCGAATCCACGTTGACCGTGCCGCCGAACATGCCCTCGACGACGCCGCGCACCTTCTCCAGGTTCGCCGGACTCCCGCGGCCGCGTATGGTCAATTCGAGATCGTTGCCCTTTTGGTCGAGCTCAACAGAGACCGGCGCAGGGGCTTCGCCGCCGGCCTCCGCGGCGCCTCGCACGAGGTTGACAAGCAGGTCGAACAACGCGTTGGGATCGCCTTTGAGATACCGTGCGTCGAGCGCGGTCGAGAAGGCGAGATCGATGCCGCGGTCGCGCAGCAGCCGGCGTTCGAGCGTCAGGCAGGAGCGGATGACCCGCACCGCGTCAAAGCGTTCCGGACGACCGGCGGGAGCGGCGCCGCGCGTCGTGCCATGCTCGCGCAAGGCGCGCAGCAG
>JBKPDZ010000149.1:0-18578 GCA_046728135.1 Gemmatimonadota bacterium
CCTCTACGGTCACTTTCTCAGCAGGGTCATGCTGCCCGTCACGTCCCTTCGCCGTTGTCACAGCTAATACAGTGCCGACCGCATTCCTGCTGATACCCAGAAGTCTGGCCGCTGCGCTTACTTTTCCTCTTGTGCGCTTCAGGGCCCGCTGGACCACTTCCATTCTACACGCCAAATTACTCTTCCGGTGGTAGACAAGCGGCGGACAGATGTCATCGGGCAAGTGCTCCCACCCCGATCTCAGGGCTGTCTGTTGCGCGGGCGAGTAAGTAGGCGGAACAAATCGCTCCCTCCAGATTCCTTACGCTTCCAGGATATTCGCCATCACGCACTAATGCTAAGGCTGCATCGCTGAACCTCCCCAGTCCATCGATTCTCGTCACCTCTGGACACCGCGCTGGCGCGCTGCGCCAGTAGCTGGGATCTCTTCTCACAGCCTGGAGCAAAGTCACGACCACCATGGCGGCTGTGTTCAGTCGGGTCACCCAACTCTGCGTGCCGCTATCGGAGAACGCGGAGGCGAGCCTGGTCTGTGCAGGTTGACCGGACGTCCACCACGCTGCGCGCCGCGCCGAATTCTGGCCTACACCGTAAGAGGTGCCCACGAGTACACTGCCATCGCGGACCGCGTAGGCATCCCCGACGTCGCGGAGAGGAAAGGGCTTAGCGCTCTGTCGTCACTGCATAGGGAAGTAGAGGCAGACGGGGTGCCGATGCGTCATGGCACGCGGCCATGAGTGTGGGCAAACCCCACGTCGCGAGCCGTCGCGACCACCGCCGATGCTTACCGCGCATTGGCTGCCAAATTAGGGTTAACGGGCTTTGTCCCCATATCCTGCCAACAGATTCGCGCGCGCGGCATTAAACGCATTCCGGCTCACGCCAACCAATTGCGCCGCCTTCGTAACATTGCCGCCCGTCATCCTAAGGGCTCGCTCCAGAACCACCCGGTTCTCTGCACGGTCACCGCGGCGCGTGTACCGAAGACGGGGAATCATCTCTTCGGGGAAGTGCTCGACGTCGATCGTTACCGCACCACGGTGTGCAGCCACGAGATACGCATGCAGGACCGCTCCTTCCAGCTGCCGGACATTCCCAGTCCACTCCCCTTCGCGCAAACACTCGAGTGCTGCATCGCTGAGCCGCGTCGGGCCCTCCACCTTCGTCCGCTCCGGACACCGCTCCAGCGCGCGTTGCGCAAGCAGTGGAATCTCCGATCGACGCTCACGAAGCGGTGGCATACTGATCGCGCACGACCCGAATCGATACCGGAGATCCTTCAATAGTTGGCCCCTCTGCATCAGGACATCCGGTTCGTCGCTCATCGCCAGAATAGTCCGACACGTCACCGTCACCACGCGATCTGACCCGACCGGACTATAGCTGCCCCGATCGAGGACTTGCAGGAGCTGTTTCTGAACACCGAGATCGAGGTTCTGGACGTCGTCGAGCAAAACCGTTCCGAGTCCTGCCGTCGCAAACAAGCCGGTGCGAGTTCTGCGCGCATCAGTGTATGCACCGCGGACGTGCCCGAACAGTTCATCCAGCGCCAGCTGCGGGGCGAGCATGCCGACGCTGAACGCGATTAAGGAACCGACACGTCCACTGAGATGATGGATGTATTCAGCGAAGAACGTCTTTCCCGTGCCGCTCTCGCCGTACAGAATGATGGGTGTCGCCGCAGGCGCGAACGCGTGCGCGCGTGAAATCGCCTCGACCATCGATGGAGCCGAGGCAATCGGCTCGTTCGAGGATAACGGCGGTCGCCGGTCCGGGAGCAGATGAGGTGTTCGCGCCGCCAGGGCCGAACTACTTGACGGCATCGGTCTCCTCCTTGAAGCACCACGCGCAATACAACCGACGGGAACGGCACTCCGAACTCAGGCAAGCCACGTGCCCTCGCGCCGGCTTAAACGCGAGCAGAGGGCGCAGCCTTCGGGACCGGAAAGTCTGGTAGAGCGGCAAGGGCTATGGCGCGGACACCATGGCGCCGCCACCAGAGATCCAGCGGGCGACTGACGACGGTCAGGACTGCCGGAACAGCCGGGCGGAGATGCCGTACTGCTTCATCTTGAGGTGCAGCGTCTTGTAGTCCACGCGGAGCAGTCGAGCCGCCTCGCTCTTGTTCCCGCGCGCGGCCTGCAGGGCGGTGCGGATCGCCCGTCCTTCGGCGTCCACCGTAGCTGCCTGGGCCAGCTCCTTGAGAGAAGACCCGGGCGACGCCGGCTCTCCCGGGCGAGAAGTCACGGGAGCGGCGTCGACAGGGAGGACCGAGAGGTGCTCCGGCTCAATTACTTCCGACGCGAGCAGGCTGGCGCGCCGAATGACGTTCCGCAGCTCCCGCACGTTCCCTGGCCAATCGTAGCGCAACAGGACCTGAGCCGCGGCTTCCGAGATTCTGCAGCAGGGGCGGTCGAGCTCAGCGCTGGCTTCCGCGAGAAAACCATTGGCCAACTGGAGGATGTTGTCTCGCTCCCGGAGGGGCGGCAGCGTTATGACGAACTCGTTGAGACGGTAGTAGACGTCCGCGCGGAACCGGCCCAGCCGCACCTCCTGCTCGAGGGGGACATTCGAGGCGGCAGTGATCCGCACGGCGACCGGAACCGCGCGCTTGCTGCCGAGCGGCTGCACCTGCCGTTGCTGCAACGCGCGCAACAGCTTCGCCTGCGTGGGCAGCGGAAGATTGACGATCTCATCGAGGAACAGCGTGCCGCCCGCGGCTAGTTGGAACTGTCCCTCCTTGCGCTCATGGGCGCCGGTGAACGCGCCCTTCTCGTAGCCGAACAGCTCTGACTCGATCAGGGTGTCCGGGATGGCGCCACAATCCACCGCGACAAATGGCTTGTCGCGCCGGGCGCTCAGCTGATGGATCGCCCGAGCCACGAGCTCTTTGCCGGTGCCGGTCTCGCCCTGGACAAGGACCGTGAGCGGAGAGTCGGCCACCCGCTTGATTTGCTGAACGACCTGCTCCATTGACCCGCCCGAGCCCTGCAGCACGCTCAACGGGCTCTCGATCAGCTTGTTTGTCTGCCGCCGTCCTCGCGTACGCTCCTCAACGAGAGCCTCCAGCTCACCGAGGTGCCGCTCGAGCGCGAGCTGCTGTTCCTCGACGCGACGACGCGCCTCGCGTGTCTCCATTGCTCGGCGCAACGCGGCGATGAAGTAATCCCGGTCGATCGGCTTCGGGATGAAGTCACACGCCCCGCCGCGCAGCGCGCCAACGACCAAATCGTTCTCGCCGTGTGCGGTGATCATCAGGGTGGGCGTGTCAGGCTGGCGCGTCCGGATCTCGGCCAACAGCGCCAGGCCGTCCATGCCCGGCATCTTGATGTCAGCAACGATCGCGTCGTAGTCCCGCGCGGCGATTCGGTCGAGCGCCGCCGCCCCTGAGTCGGCCGTCTCCACGGTCACCCCGTCCAGCTGGATCCGCAGGGCCTGGGGCAACGCCTGTAGCAGGGCCAGGTCGTCATCCACGATGAGCACAGCGCCCTGGCTCATGACTCCGCCCTCCGGGGCACCGCGCGCGTCTCGCGCTCCAGCTTCTGCACGATCCGCTCCAGTTCCTCGGCGCAGCACTCGAGCGCCAACTGCCGGTCCTTCACCCGGCGATGCAGCACGTGCGCTCGAATCGCGCGGTATAGCGCCGCCACGAAGTAATCCCGGTCGATCGGCTTCTGAATGAAGTCGCACGCCCCACCGCGGAGCGCGTGAACCACCAACTCGTTCTCGCCGTGGCCGGTGATAATCAGGGTGGGCGTGTCGGGCCGGCGCGTCCGGATCTCGGCCAAGAGCGCCAGACCGTCCATCCCCGGCATCTTGATGTCGGTGACGATCGCATCGTAGTCCCGGACGGCGATCCGCTCGAGCGCGGACGCCGCGGAGTCGGCCGTCTCCACGGTCACCCCGCCCATCCGCAGCCGCAGCGCCTGGGGCAGCGCCTGCAGCAGGGCCGCGTCGTCGTCGACGATGAGGACGCTCAGCGGCGTCATCATGGCGCGAGGGGCAGGCGAATGAGGAACGTGGCCCCTTCGCCGGGCGGGCTCACGACCGAGATCGCGCCCCCGTGCTCGTTGATGATCCCGTAGGTGATGGAGAGGCCCAGACCCGTGCCCTTGCCGACCTCTTTCGTGGTGAAGAACGGATCGAAGATCCGCCGCTCCAGCCCGGGCGGAATACCGTGCCCGCTATCGGCCAAGGTGACCTCCACAGCCCCGCCGCCCGCCGCAGCCGCTATGCGAATCTGCTTGCGTGGGGACAGGGCCACCGCGTCACGCGCGTTGGTCAACAGGTTGATGAAGACCTGCTCCAGCTGAATCGCATTCCCCATGACGACCGGCGCCTCCGGACCCAGGTCGACCGTGACCTCGATCTCGCGCAGCCGCAGCTGTTCCCGCATGAGGGAGAGCGCTCGCTCGATCACCTCTCGCAGCGAGATCGGCTCGCGGCTGACAGGGGCCGCCCGCCCGAAGGTGCGCAGGTGCGAGATGATCTCCGTGGCCTTACTGACCTGCTGCATGGCGTGACGCAGCTCGCCGACGATCTGCCCCTTCTCCGTCACCGCGAGCTCGATCAAGTCGACGGCATTGCCCACGAACAAGCCGATGTTGTTGAGTGGATTGTTGAGCTCGTGGGCCACGCCGGTGGTGAGCTCGCCGAGTGTGGCGAGCTTTCCCGCCTGCACGAGCTGCTCCTGTTTGTCGCGCAGCTCCTGTTCGCGCCGCTGCATCTCGGTCGTGGTCTGTCGCAGGTCCCCCATGATGTGGATCATGGCCTTGCGGCTCGCCTCGAGACGCCGCTTGTCCTGGTGCGAGTCCTGCAGGATGTGTAGCACGGCCCGCCGCGAGTTGTCGAGCCGCTCCGTCTGGCGCGCCAGTCGGCGGCGATCGCGCTCGTAGTCGGCCAGGATGTGCAGCATGGCCTTCCGCTGGTTGGCGAGGCGCTTGTTGGACTCGTTCAGGTCGCCCATGATGTGGAGCATCGCGCGGCGCTGCTCGTCGCGCTTGCGCAGCCGCCGCTCCAGCGTCGCGATTTGGGCGCGGAGTCCGCTCTCCGCCACGATCACGGCGCCGGACATCGCCATCAGGCACTCCGGGGCCTCAGTCCTCCGACATGTTTCTGGACGTTCTCCAGCTCCTTCTCGAGGGCGATCATCTTCAGCTCGCGCCCGACGACTACTTCCTCGAACTTCTCGAGATCCAAGATCTTCTCCTGCAGCTCGATCTTGGACTTCTCCAGATCGCGCACCACCTGCTCGTACTCCCGCATGTCGCGCAAAATTCCGATGGCACCGATCACTTTGCCGTCCGGGTCGCGCAGGGCGGAGGCGTTGAGGGTCGTGGGGATCACTTCGCCGCTCGCGCTCCGGGGATTGAGGCGGGCGTTGCGGGTGACGCCTCGCTCCACGACTTCGCGCAGCGCCGCCGTGAACTCGCGTGTCTCCTCAGGGCTGATGAAGCGTGAGAGCGACTGCTCGAGCAGCTCGTCTTGGCGGAATCCGAGCAGCTGGGAAACCGCGTCGTTGGCCTGCAGGATCTTGCCTTCGAGGTCGGAGACGAACACCGGGTCGGGTGCGTTCTTGATCAAGCTCTCGGCGTAGGCCCGCGCTTTGTCCAGCTCGCGCATGTCGCGCAGGATGCCGATGCCGCCGATCACCTTGCCGTCCGGGTCGCGCAGGGCGGAGGCGTTGAGCGTCGTGGGGATCACCTCGCCGCTCGCGCTCCGGGGGTTGAGCCGGGCGTTGCGGGTGACGCCGCGCTCCACGACCTCCCGGAGGGCCGCCAGGAACTCACGGGTTTCCTCGGGCGTGATGATGCGCGAGAGGGACTGCTCGATCAGCTCGTCGGGACGGAAGCCGAGCAAGGCGAACACGGCATCATTGGCCTGCAGGATCTTCCCCTCGAGGTCGGAGACGAACACCGGGTCGGGCGCGTTCTTGATCAGGCTCTCGGCGTAGGCCCGGGCCTTATCCAGCTCGCGCATATCGCGCAGGATGCCAATCACGCCGATCGCGCGACCGTCCGGGGCGCGCAGCGCGGAGGCGTTCAAGCTCGTGGGGATCACCTCGCCGCTCGCGCTGCGAGGGTTCAGCACCACGTTCCGCATGACACCCCGTTCGACCACTTCGCGCAGCGCTGCCGTGAATTCCCGAGTTTCCTCGGGGCTGATGAAGCGCGAGAGCGACTGCTCGAGCACTTCGTCCTGGCGGAACCCGAGCAGCTGGGAAACCGCGTCGTTCGCCTGCAGGATCTTGCCTTCGAGGTCGGACACGAACACCGGGTCCGGGGCGTTCGCGATGATGATGTCGGCCTGAAGCGAGCCGCGCGACTTGACACCCCCGCCCTCGCCGTGGAGGATGCGCCGTTGGGTCCGGAGTTCCGCTTGTCGAGCCATTTCGCCCCCTGGACGAATCGCTGGGGAGAGTGTGCCGCACCCACGCAGCACCGTCAAGGGTGCCGTGGCCGCGCCTCAGAGTTGTAGACCCAAGCAACAGGCCATCAATTGAGCGGCACTGATACGCTGGAGCCAACTTCTCAAGTCTGAGTAAATGGGGTAGGCGCGACTGCTGACTCGATCATGCAGATCAAGCCCGCTTTGTTTGCCGCAATGTTTGCCGGTCAGACCCCGCCAATGCGGTCCAATGTGGTAGGTGAACGCCAATGCCGGAGCACAAGACGGCGGGCCCTCACAGGACGCGCCGTCTTTTCAGTCGGCTGCTCGGCTTAGGGTTGCGTTTGATCCGGTTTAGGTCGTCGCTCATAACCACCCCAGCGGCGACCCCACGCCGGTGTGGACGACCGCGCCACCACGCGCCAACTCGTCGACGCCCGGCGCCTCTTGGACTTCCCGGTGTATGACCGCCTCCGCTCGGCGCACAGCGCTACCTGAGCTTCGCGGAAGCCGCATTGCTGTAACGTCGCCGACGACGCCGGCGAAGGGCGACCCTCGAGGCCGACGCGTGGGTTGATCGCCAGGGCCTCCAATCCCAGGAAGCCCATCTTTTTCCGGACAACCCTCTAAGCGGTTCCACACGGGTAGGCCGGATTCTCGGACTGCACTGACTGAAGCGCTGTTTTCAGCTGTGCAAGCTTCTGTGAAGTGGCGGACTCCGTCAACACCGGCGTGTACCGCCGGGTGGTTCTCCTTGTTTTCCGCCTCGCGTCCGTCTCGCCGAGGTGCCGCTCAATCTTCTGTTCGCGCTCTCATCTGATGAGTCGTGCTCATCGGCGCATGAGGGGATCCGAAGGGGCGGCGGCGCTCACTAGTGGGCGGCTCTCCGCTGCGGCCATAGCTTGCATCGCGCTTACCGTCCCTCACTGGGTCACGCTCGTCGAGTTCGTGCGCACCTTAGGCGGCGCGGGGCACCCCCGGCCGATACTCACTGCCGTCACGCCACAGCGCATACAGGATCCGCGCCAGGCGCCGAGCCAGCGCCACCGCCGCGATCGCGCGGCCCCGCCGCGCGGCGAGGCGTTCGCCCCAGGCGCGTAACGGCGCGGCCGCCGCCTGACGGGCCCGCAGTAGCCGCCAGCCGGCCTCGACCAGCAGCATGCGCGCCCGCGGGTTTCCCGTCTTGCTGATGCGCCCGCGATGCTGCTGCTCGCCGCTGCTGCGTTCCGTGGGCGTCAAGCCGAGGTACCCCGCGACCTGGCGCGCGCTCGCGAATCGGTCCACCGCATCGAGCGCGGCGACGAAGCCGACCGCCGTGACCGGCCCGACTCCCGGCACGCTCCGCAGCCGTTGCACCACGGGGTCCTGGGCCGCCACCGCGGCGAGCTGCGCATTGGCCGCGTCGAGCTCGGCTTGCAGCGGCACGAGCAGCGCTAGCAGCGGGGCCAGCTCCGCGGCCATCTCCGGCCCCAGCGGCAGAGCGGCGACTTTGCGCACCGTGTGCGCGGGCATCCCGCTCGGCAACCGCCAACCATCGCGCCGCAGCACGGCCTTCACGAGGGCGACGTAGCGACTGCGCGTCCGGATCAGCGCCTCTCGGACCGCCAGCTGCGCCCGCACATGGCGCTGGGCGTCGCTCGCCCGATGCACGGCCCGGTAGGCGCCGAGCCGGCAGGCCTCCGCCAACGTGCGGGCATCGCGCCGATCGGTCTTCACGCGGCGACTCCGGGTGGCGTACATCGGGGCATAGGTCGGGTCGGCGATGACGACCTCGTGCCCAAGCCGCTCGAGGTGCCGCGCGACCCATTCGCTCTCCGTCGATGCCTCGACCACGATGCGGGCTCGGGGCCGCCCGCCCAGCACGGCCGTGAACCGCTCGCGGCTCGTCACGATCCGCTGCTCCAGGACCTCACCCACCGGGGTGAGGATGCAGATCTGACTTGCGCGTTTGTGGAGATCGAGTCCGATACTGTCCATGGCTTGCCCTCCTTTCAGTGCGCGTTGCACGCGCGGGTATTCGCGTGTGGGGCGATTCTGCCACCCCATGCCCGCGGAGGCCAGCCACTTCATCCCCAAGCTAGTAGGGAGATATCGGTGCACGCGCTGGTGCGGTGCCCCGAATCTCCCTAAACTGCGCCCATTCGCGCGCTGACGCGCGCTCAAGGGCAGCACCTCCCCCAACCCTTAACCCCGCCCCACACCACCACCTACATCCGGGCACGCTCGGCCCGCTTCGAGACTATTCCCTTATAGAGGGGTCTGCGTTCCACCGTCCCGCGACTTGGGAGCGTCCGTGCCCACTCGCTGCCGCACCACCACCAAGCTGCTCCGCCTCCATCCCGAGGAACTCGCGCGCATCGGAGCCGTCGCTCAGAGCGCGGTGCCATGATCATGCCGATGTCGTTGGAAGACCTGACGCGCAAGTGGAGAACGCGCGCCGACGAACTGCGGCCTTACACGGCGCCGACTGCGGCCGCGTTCGAGCGTGCGGCGGCGGAGCTAGAGGAGACGCTCACTACCTATCTCATGGAACCGCTCACCCTCGCGCAAGCTGAGGCCGAGTCGGGGTACTCCCGCGACCATCTCGCTCGCAGGGTGCGAAACGGCGCCATTTCCAACGCTGGGCGTCGGCGGGCACCGCGCATTTTGCGGCGCGACCTGCCGCGCAAGGCGACGAGCTTGCGGACGACCGAGCCGCCGCCCACTTTGTTTGGCGCTACAGCCCGGCAGATCGCGCGGGCCGTCGTGGACTCTTAGCAAGGAGAGACACGATGACTCGTGCGAACAGGCAGCAGTGGAGCTATTCCACTGGCGAGCGCGGCCGGAACCGGGTGCGCGCTTTCGCGCATCCTGTGACTGGTCGGATGTTCCTCGAATTCTCCGACCGCGGGCGGCGAACGCGGATTGCCCTTGGGCACCGTGAGTCCGAAGCCGCGAAGGCGAAAGCTGAGGAGCTCGCGACGGCGCTCCGGCGCGGCGTGGTCCCGTCCGGACACCGGCTAAAGTTGGGGACGCTCTTTGACATCTATGTACGTGAGGTGACACCGCGGAAGAGCCGCAGCGTGCAGGGGCACGACCGATTTGCCGCTCGGCTATTTCTGCAGTTCTTGGGGTCAGATCGAGAGGCCCGGACCCTGAATCGCCGCGATTGGGATCGGTTCATCGAATGGCGGCGGGACCGCGGAGACAAACGCGGCGGCCGGGTGCGCGGTAGCCCGCTTCGCAATAGAACGATTGACTACGACCTCGAATTCCTGCGAGCCGTACTCAATTGGGCTGCGGCGGCGCGGGACGAGCAAGGCGAACCGATGCTGGACCGGAATCCCCTCAAAGGCATGCCGCGGCCCAAGGATGACGAGCCGCGCCGGCCGCTGCTCGCGGATGAGCAATACGAGACCATGCTGCGGGTCAGTCGCAAGGTCAGTCCGTTGTTTGACCTTGCCCTGGTGCTCGCCCGTGAGACGGGCCATCGCCTTGGCGCCGTCATCTCCCTTCGGTGGTCGGACATCGACCTCGAGCGGGGGGTGGTCCACTGGCGAGGCCAGAACGACAAGATCGGTTTCGATCACGAAACGCCGCTCACCCCGGCCGCGATCGCGGTTCTTCAGCGAGCGCGCGCCGAGCGACCGTCAATCGGAGACGCGTGGGTCTTTGCTGCAGTGACCGATTCTTCGAGGCAGAGCTCGCGGCATATCTTCAGGCAGTGGTGGCGACAGGCGGAGAGATTGGCGGGTATCACGCACGAAGCCGGTCTCGGGTGGCACAGCCTGCGCCGGGCATTCGCGACGGCGTTGAAGCACGCTCCGCTGAGGGACCTGTGCGAACTGGGTGGCTGGAAGAACGCGCAGACCATCCTGAAGTCCTACCAACAAGCCGATCATGCCACGATGCGCCAGGCGCTCGCCACCCGCCAGCGCACCGTCCGGGCCAAGCCCGCATAGCCCAATCGACACCACAATCGACACCGCGGGCGCGTAACTCTAACTGGGGCGGGAGGACTCGAACCTCCAACTTCCCGGTTAACAGCCGGGCGGTCTGCCAGTTGACCTACACCCCAAAACTGCTAGACGCCGTAGACGCCCGAGACGCCCGAGACGCCGAGGAAGTGCAAACAAACACGCCAAGACTTCGGACGCAAGCTAATTTCTCGTGAGATGAAACAGGTCGTCATCACACGGCGCGGGCCGCCGGAAGTCCTCGAGGTCCGGGAGGCGCCCGACCCCGTCGTGCAACCGGGTACCGTGCGGGTCCGAGTCCGGGCCGCCGGAATCAATTTCTCCGATCTGCTGGCCCGTCAGGGCCTGTATCCGGACGCGCCCAAGCTTCCGTGCACTGTCGGCTACGAAGCGTCAGGAATCGTGGATGCCGTGGGCGCCGGGGTCAGCGAGATCAGGGTCGGTGACAAGGTCATCGCATCGACGAAGTTCGGCGGGCAGAGCGAACTAGTGGTCGTCCCCGCGGAATCGGTATTGCCGCTTCCGGATCACTGGTCGTTCGAGCAGGGCGCCGCGTTCCCGGTCGTCTATCTCACCGCTCATCACATGCTGGTGCGGGTCGCGGCTGCCCAGCGCGGGGAGACGGTGCTGGTGCACGCGGCGGCCGGCGGGGTCGGTCTGGCGGTGGCTGAGCTCGGCCGCCTCTTCGGTCTCCGTGTGATCGGGCTGGCGTCGCCCGGCAAGCACTCCGTCTTACGCGAGTACGGCGTCGAACCGCTCGACAGTCGCGATCCACGCTGGTTCGCGGCCGCACGCAAAATCGCACCGCGCGGCGTGGATGTGGTCTTGGATGCCGTGGGCGCGGATTCGTGGCGGCACGGCTATCGGTTGCTGGCTCCGGCTGGCCGGTTGGTGTGTTACGGTGCCTCAGGGCTGGCCGAGGGGACGAGCAGAAACTTCATCAAGATCCTATGGCGCCTCGCGCGATTCCCGCGATTCGGCCCACTGGCGCTGATGAACGACAACAGAGCTGTCGCGGGTGTGAACCTCGGCCATCTCTGGTCGGAGCAGGCGTTGCTGCGCCCGCAGATGGAAGCCCTCCTCCGCTACGCCCGCGAAGGAAAGATCACGCCGCGCGTCGACCGGGCATTTCCATTTTCCCAGGCGGCCGACGCACACCGCTACATTCACGAGCGACGCAATATCGGCAAAGTCCTACTCGTCCCCTAACGTCTAGTACTTTAACCCCGCCTTCTCGGCGAAGCTCTTCACGGCCTCCTGCTCTTCTGGGCTGAGGCGCTCGGGAAGCGTGACGTGCGCCTCCACGTACATGTCGCCACGCCGGCCGTTTTTTTCGATCCCATGCGCCGGTATGCGGAATTTCTGCCCGTGCTGCGTCCCGGCCGGGATTCGCAGCACGACACGCTTGTCGTCGAGCGTTCTGACCTTGATCCGTGACCCCAGCAGCGCCTGTGCGAGATTGATGGGCACGACGCCGATCAAGTCGAGTCCTTCGCGCCGGAAGAAGCGATCGGGCGCGACGTGGATCTCGACCATCAGATCGCCGCGGCCTTTCGGGCCTTGGTTCTTGAGCCGGAGTCGCGCCCCCTCTTCGACGCCCGCGGGAATTTCGACGTTGATCCGCTTCTCGACCCGCACCTCTCCGCTCCCCTGACAGGTCGGACAGCGCTGCGAAGGGACCGTGCCCTTGCCACGGCAAACCGGGCAGGGACGGTTGACCGCGAAGCCACCCTGCCCGAAGGAGACGGTACCGCGCCCCTTGCACTCGGGGCATGTGCTGATCGTCGCCCCTTTCGCGGCTCCCGATCCACCGCAGGTGGGGCACACCTCGGGCATCGCGAGCGTGATCGGCACCGATCCGCCGAGCGCGGCAGTGCGGAATGGGATCGTGACTTCGGTCTCGGTCTCTTCCGGCTCGGACTCGCGGCCCCCTCCCCCTGCGGGGCCGCGGCGGCCGAAAATCGACGAGAAGATGTCGCCGAGTCCGCCGAAGTCCGAGATGTCGAAGTCACCGCTGTCTTGCGGGGCGGTGCGACCCCGTCGTGCACCGCCACTACCGCCAAACCCACCAGTCCCCGCAAAGGCACCGTAGCGGCGCAGCTGATCGTACTTCTTGCGCTTCTCGGTGTCACTCAGCACGTCGTGCGCTTCGTTGATCTCCTTGAAGCGCTCGGCCGCCTGCGGATTGTTGGGGTTGCGATCGGGGTGATACTGCTTGGCCAGCCGCCGAAATGCTTTCTTGATCTCGTCTGTCGTGGCGGTTTCGGCGACTCCCAACACCTGATAGTAGTCGCGCTGTGCTGCCATTACTGTCCCTGCCAGGTCAGCACGACGACCCGTGCCGGCCGCAGCAATGTATCACGCATCTTGTAGCCGGGTTGCACCACCTGGCCTACGGTGTGATCCTGCTCCGGTTTCGTGGCAGGCTGAGTCGTGACCGCCTCATGCACGTTGGGATCGAACGGCACGCCGGCTTGATCGATCCGCGTGACACCGGCGGATTCGAGCGCCTTCCAGACCTTGCGTTCCACGAGGTCGATGCCCTCGTGCAGCGTTTTCGAGTCAATCTCCGCCGGATCGATGTGGGCAAACCGGGAAAGGTCGTCGAGTGCGTCCGCGAGTCGCGACACAAGCTCCGCCTGCGCGCGCCCCCACACCTCGGTGCGCTCCTTGGTGGTGCGCTTGCGGAAGTTGTCGTATTCGGCGGCAAGTCGGAGATGGCGATCCTTCCACGCCTCGAGTTCAGACGGTTCGGCCGCCGTCGGCGCAGGCGCCGCGGTCGGAACCGGACCTGTGGGGTCGGGCGACGTGCGTTCGCCATCAACCGGCGCCGCACGCTGCACCGGCTCTCCACTGTCGGGATCGAGCGGGGGAACGCGTGGATGAGCAGCTTGGCGTTTATTGGTCATGAGTTTGGAACTTTCGGTCTGACAACAAGATACCCGGGGGCTCCTCGTCTGGAAAGCGGTGCGGATCCTTGGGGGGGCGGCGTTTAAAAGTCGTTCTTGGGATGGCGATTGAAGGACCGAAACTCCGCGACGAAGCCCGTCAATTCCGCGCGGACGTGCGAGTCCTCGAGCAGTTCATGACCGAGCTGCGGATAGGCGAGCAGCGTGGCCCGCGACCCGAGTTGCCCTGCAAGGCCGCGGACGGCGCTCGCGTCGATCATCTCGTCCGTCTCGCCTAATAGCAACAGCAATGGTCGCTCGATCCGCTCGCAGTCGGCGACCACTGCCCGCTGCGCCCACTGGAGTTCCGCTCGCGCTCCGGCCGTCATGAACGCCGCACCGCGACCGGTCGGCAGCGTGGGCCACAGGTCGGCGAGCTTCGCGGCGAACCGTTTCCAGGGGGCGGGACGAACGCGGGACGCGAGCCAGGGAGACGAGACGACCGCGGCGGCCGGCGGCTCGCCGGGCTGCGTTTCCAGGTAGCGCAGCACGATGAGTCCACCGAATCCGTGCCCCACCAGGACCTGGGGGATGTCGTGACGACGGCGCACCGCGCGACGGAAGGACTGCAAGTCACCCAGCAGCTGGCTGAAGCGCGACAGGTGCCCACGGCGGCCGCCGGAGCGGCCGTGGCCTCGTTGCTCGAGGACGTAGGACGCAAACCCCGCGTCCTCGAGCTGCGCGCCAGTTCCCGCGAACGGCGCGGGGCTCTGCGCCGGCTGCGGATTCCAGTCGTGCAGGAAAAGCACGGCGACGGTCGGCCGTTCGGGCTCGTATGCGTCATACACGAGCGGTGTCCCGTCGGGCGCGTTGACGCGGTTCATTGGCGACCCGCGAGCAGACGCCGCAGCAGATCGAGGGCGGCTTGGGCGGCCCGCGCGCGGATCTCCCCGCGTTCGCCCGGGAACATGCGTTTCAGCGCGCGCGTCTCGGATCCGTAGCGTGCCGCCAGCCACACCGTTCCCACCGGCTTCTCGGGCGTGCCACCGGTAGGGCCGGCGATCCCCGTGACCGCGATCGCCGCGTCCACCGCGAATTGCCGCTGCACACCCTCGGCCATCGCCCGCACGACCGGCTCCGACACGGCACCATGCGTGTCGAGCAGCTCGGGGGGGACATCGAGCGTGCCACTCTTGACGACGTTGTCGTAGGCGACGACCGCACCGATGAAGACGTCCGACGCGCCCGGGACGGCAGTAATCCGGCTGCTCACGAGGCCGCCGGTGCACGATTCAGCGACGACGAGTCGTGCGCGATGCGCGCGGAGCTGATCGAGAACGACCGCCGCGAGATCGGTGCCGTCTTCGCCGTAGCAGTGCTCACCCGCGCGCTCGCGCAGTTGCCGTATTACCGCCGCGAGTCGACGCTCCGCGTCATCGGCGCGCAGTCCCCACGCCGTCACGCGCAATTCCACGCCGTCCGTGGATGGCAGATACGCCAGCGTGAGGGGTGCGATCTCCGCTTCAATCGGCCCGACGCGCTCGGCCAGCGCGGACTCCGCGATGCCGGTCGTACGCACGGTCCGCGAGCGAACCACCGTTCCCGCCGTTTGTCGCGCGAGCCGCGGCAGCACTTCTTCTGCGAGCAGCCCGCGCATCTCCGACGGGACGCCCGGCAACATCACGACCACGCGACCGCGTTCCTCCAGCCACAGACCAGGCGCCGTGCCCCTCGGATTCGGGAGCACCGTCGCACCGGCGGGGACTTCGGCCTGCGTGCGATTGCTCGCGGGCATGGCGCGGCCGAGCCGACGGAACCGCTCTTCGAGCGAGCGCAGCACGGCGGGGTCGAGCTCGAGGGGCTTGCCGAAAAGGCCGGCGATTTCCCGCTTCGTGATGTCGTCGCGCGTGGGGCCGAGGCCGCCGGTCGTGATGACGAATCCCGTGCGATCCAGCGCCTCCGCCACCGCGGCGCGGATCGCCTCTGGACGATCCGCGACCGCGATGTGCCGCACGACCTCGACGCCGGCGCCGGCCAACGCCCGGCCCAGTTCGGCGGCATTCGTGTCGATGATTTGCCCCAGCAGCAGCTCGGTGCCGATCGTGACGACTTCGAGCTTCACTTGCCGACTTTGAGGAGTGCCCGGTAACGGTAGAGGTAGACGAGGAGGGAGTAGATGGTCAGCACGATCGCGCCCGCCAGCGTGATGGCCACGAACCACCCGTGGAACTGGTCCCAAAAGTTGCGAAAGGCGCCGGCGAGATGCATTTCGGCGATCGCGTCCTTCCAGGCGAACCACGCAATCGTCGCGCCGATGAAGATGTTCTGCACGACTGCTTTCAACTTGCCGGCCCCTACTGCCGGGATCACGACACCGCGGCGTTTGGCGAAGAACCGGAAGGCGGTGATGAGCACTTCCCGCCCCACGAGCAGGAGCGCCACCCACACCGGAAAGCTGCCCCACCACTTGATGCGATAATCCACGAGGATCGTCGGGTGGCGCGTCATCCAGAAGATCGGAATCAGCGTGGCGAACAGCAGCAGCTTGTCGGCGATCGGGTCGAGCAGCATACCGAGCTCGCTGATCGTGCCGTAGCGGCGGGCGAGATAGCCGTCGACGAGGTCGGAGAACGCGGCGATCAGGAAGACGACGAACGCGATGACCTTCGGCCAGTACCCCTGGATGAAGGGCAGCAACGCGATGACGGGCGTGAGGCAGATGCGCGCCAGCGTGATGATGTTCGGCAGGGTCCACCGCATCGAGCTGGCTTTCAGCTCAGGGTCTTGAGAACGAGCTTGCTCACCGCTTTGAGCGTGTCGAATACGCCGTCGCCGCGGACTGCCACGGCCTCATGATAGGACGCCTTGCCGACCCAATCACCGCCGACCTTCTCGACGAGCGTCTCCCCCGGATGGGCCGGATCGGGCATCGGTTTCTGGCGGGCCGCGTCCTCGATCGGCCAGCCGGGATTCAGCGACGCCTGGAGGTCCTTGATCGGCGCGGCATTGGGCAGGTCGCGCTTGTTGTACTGAATCACGAACGGGATTTTCGTGAGGTCGTACCCGTACTCCGCCATGTTGTCGTACAGATTCTGCATCGACTCGACATTCGCTTCCATGCGCTCGATCTGGCTGTCGGCGACAAACACGATCCCGTCCACGCCTTTGAGAATGAGCTTGCGGCTGGCGTTGTAATACACCTGGCCGGGGACGGTGTAGAGATGGAATCGCGTCTTGAAACCGCGAATCGTGCCGAGATCGACGGGGAGGAAGTCGAAGAAGAGCGTGCGCTCGGTTTCGGTGGCGAGCGATATCATTTTGCCACGCGTGTTGGGCGAGACCTTCCCGTAGATGTGCTCCAGGTTGGTCGTCTTGCCCCCGAGGCCCGGTCCGTAGTAGACGAGCTTGCAGTTGATCTCGCGGGACGCGTAGTTGATCATCGACATGGGCGCGTCCCTTTATCCAAAGAGTTTGTCAATTTCGTCCTCTGCCCCTTCGAGCAGGCCCTTCTGTGCCTGGCCCGTGCCGACCCGATTGAACATCTCCGCGAACACCTTGTTGAGGTTCTCGACCGCCCCTTTCGCCTTGAGCTTCACGAGTCCCAGCGTCGCGCGCTGATCGAACAACACCACGAGGATGACGCGCTTCGCCACGTCCGCGAGGAACATCGACTCGCGCTCGCCCTGATGCACCAGCGAGGCGAACTCGGCCTCGCCGATCATTTTTGCGAGCTGATCGTTGGCGCTGAAGTCGGCGGCGGTGAGTGATGCGAACGCGGTGGGATCGAACTGCGGTGTTTCGCCGACGGTGGCGACAAGCTGGCCGTTGCGGTCGACGAGCAGCGCACAGCGGGCGTTCGAGTCACGCAGGAACGCCTGCAGGTGCTTCTGGATTTGCTTGAAATCGTTCTCGTTGAAAGACCAGCTTGCGGCCCCGGCCATGCGCCTCCTCGAGGTCTAGTCGGTCTCCGACATCTCGCGCCGTGCCGCCAGCGCCTGAGCGATGGTCACCGCGTCGGCATACTCCAGGTCGCCACCCACCGGCAGGCCCCGGGCGATCCGGGTGACCCGCACGCCGATCGGCTTGAGGAGCTGCTGGAGATACGTGGCGGTCGCCTCCCCCTCCATGGAGGGATTCGTGGCGACGATAACCTCACGCACCTCCGAGCCATTCGTCAACCGCGCGACCAGCCGCTCCAGATGCAGCTCGTCGGGGCCAATGCCATCCAGGGGTGAAATGCGGCCCCCCAGGACATGATAGCGACCGCGGTAGCGGCCGGCGCGCTCGATGGCGCCGACATCGCCCGATTCCTCGACCACGCAGAGCAATGCCGCATCGCGCCGGGGATCGCGGCAGATCGGGCAGGGGTCCTCGTCCGAGAGGTTCCCGCACACACCACACGCCATGACCTTCCCGCGGACGCGCTGGATCGCCTCCGCCAGCCGCTCCGCGGTTTCCGCAGGCTGTTTCAGCAGATAGAACGTGAGCCGTTGAGCGGTCTTGCGCCCGATGCCGGGGAGCTTGGCGAGCTCCGCCACGAGCTCCTCGATGGCGGACACGGAGCGGGCCGCGGAGCCTACAGCGGCAGCTGGAATGGGAAGGGCAGACCCGACGCCAGCTTTCGCACCTCGGCCTGATACAACTCGGCCGCGCGCTTCTGCGCCTCCGCCACGGCGGCTAGCACCAGATCTTCGAGCATCTCGATATCCCCCTGCTTCACCGCCTCGGGATCGATTTTGATGCCGCGAATGTGCCCCCGCCCATCGACGGTGGCCTGGACCATCCCGCCACCGGCCGACACCGTCAATGTCTGCTGCGCCAACTGCGTCTGGATCTCGGTAAGCCGCCCCTGCATCTGCTGGGAGAGCTGGAGCAGGCTAGATAAATCCGCCATATGTCGAAAGTTACCCCTCGGGTCCCTGTTGGCAAGCTACTCCTCGAGCAACTCCAAATCTAATGCGTCCACGGCCGCGCTGAGGGTGGGATCCTTGGCGCGCAGACTCTTGAGCCGCTCCGCATTAGCACCCTCGGCCGTGATGCGCGGCGGAGAGGAGCCGGCGGTCCGGGCCGCGCCCGGCTCGACGATTCTGATGCGCGGGGCTTCGCTGATGTAGCGTCCGACGAGTTGCCCCATCGTCTCCCGCTGCCGTTCGAGTCCTTCGGCGTGCACCGCGTGTCCCGGGCGCACGATGATGTCCCGCCCTTCAACCGCAGCGATCTCCGCTTCCGCCAGCAGGCTGCCAAGCAGCGGGGTCTTGCTGCGGGCGTCGGCGATGACTTGAGCCCAGATCGAGCGGACGTTGTCGAGGGTGGGCTCCAACTTCTTTCCGGGGACCGGGGGGACGGG
>JBKPDZ010000150.1:0-14499 GCA_046728135.1 Gemmatimonadota bacterium
GCGCTGGATGTCGCTGTGATCCGGTCGGGATGGAAGATGATTACGGATGCGGAGCTGACGAGGCGGGCGGCGGCGTTTCGAGCAGCGCTGAAAGATGGACGGTAAGAGACGGTAAGAGACGGTAAAGGGCCAGCGCTTACCCTTACCGTCCCTTACCGTCCTTTACCGTCTCTTACCGTCGTTTTACTGATCCACCCACGTCGACCGGACGTCGTACGTCACGTTATAGACCAGCTCGTTGATCAGTCGCCCGTACGCATCGTTGGGATCCCGCGCCGAAAACGACGGCGTGCCGCCGATGAACGAGAGGCCGCCGACTTCCGCGGTCGACGCCGAGCTCTTGCGCCACATGACGCCGCCGGTGCGCGTGTTCACGAGCCATACCGACAGATCCACGGTGACCGTCGCGCGCACCAGGGGAGCGAAACCAGCCGTGAGCCCCCCGTGGGGCTTCACATTCGAAATCTTCAGATGACCGAAGAACGCGACCGGGCAGCCGTTGCTATCGGAGGCTGCCGCGAAGACGCGTGAGGAATCCGCGGAGGTGAATTCGCGCATCTCGATGCCCGTCTGCGCGGCGAGGACGTACTCCTCGAAGCGCTGCGTCGCGAACTCGTGGAGATTGCCTTTTGCGTTCTCGACCGAAAATGTGAACAGCCCGATGTTGTGATACGCCATGAGATTCAGGTTCGGTGGCAGCAGCACGCGCTGCCGCACGGGGCGATGCGAGCCGCCGCAACCGACAATCGCCAACAGAACGAATGAGCAGAAGAGGCTGCGATGCACACGCATAGGCACCTCGGTCGATGGAGACTCGGAGCACCAACATAATGCGTGCCGTCGGTATGATGGGAACCTGGATCACAGTCCCCCCTTTGGCTCTAGGGGCGCCGTCTTCTCGGAGGCGGGGGAGCTGTCTCAGTGCTAGGCCACACTTGCGTCGGAACGACACTGGGAACCGGCTGCGCGCGGATGTACGCGATGACCTTCCAGATTGCGCCGGGCGACATGACGCCGCCGTAGGCCGGCATCCCGCGCGGCCGGCCGTAAAAAATCGACTCGAACAGGGCGCCGTCCGTGCCACCGTAGCGCCACCGGCCATCCACGAGACTCGGTCCCACCCACCCTGTCGCGCCACCACCGTGGCATCCGTCGCAATTCATGGCGCCGAAGATCTTGCCGCCGTCGGCGACGACTGTGGAATCGGATGCGATGGGATTCTTGACCTCGACCGCTGGCGGCTGGTTGCCACCGGCGGCGACGTGATCAGGATATCGCACCGACACCGGCACTCCACCGGCATTGGAGCGATCGCACGCTGCGACACAGGCGAGCAGAACTAAAGACCGAAGATCCAGACGATGCCTCCCTGGCTCGTGTGGCGCGCGAGATCGGGCGCAAAATCGGCCGGGGGCCGCACGTCGGCGGGATCGTCGGAGCGCACGTCGCCGGAGAGCAAGAACCAGTCGCCACCGATGCCCGCGTACACCGCGATGTGCTGCTTGCCGTCCGGTCCGCGAAACGAGATCGGCGCGCCCACGACACCGGATCCCACCTTGAACTTCCAGAGCTCTTTACCCGTGCGCGCGTTCGCGGCCTTGAACCAGCCGTCGAGCGTACCGTAGAACACGACGTCGCCCGCCGTGACGACACTGCCACTCCACACGGGAAACTTCTCTTTGATGCCCCAGACCTTGCGGCCCCGCGCCGCGTCCCACGCGATGAACTCCCCCATGTTGCCGCCGGGTCCGGCGAAATACGGGGTCGTCGCGCCGATGTACGGCGTGCCCGGAATGCGGGTGACGGGCGTCGCCTCGAAGTTCATGCAGAGGTTGTTCGTCGCGGTGTAGAACAGGCCGGTGCGTGGGGAATACGAGGAGGGCGAAGCGGGGCTCTTGCCGCCTTCAAGACTTGGGCAAATGCCCGTCACGTTGCCGCGGGAGGCGCCGGTCGTCTTGGTCGTATCGACCACCGGTAGGCCGGTCGACCGATTGATGTGCGTCGCCCACGTCACATTCGCAAACGGCTCGGCGACGAGCAGCTCACCGGTCCTGCGGTCGATCGTGTAGGCAAAGCCGTTCTTGTCGAAGTGCACGAGGACTTTGCGCAGTCGCCCACCCACGAGCAGGTCGACCAGAATCATCTCGGCGTTCGAGTCGTAGTCCCAGCTGTCGTGCGGCGTGAACTGATACGCCCACACCAGCGATCCGTCGCGCGGCCGCCGCGCGAGCACGCTGTTGGTCCACTTGTTCTCGCCCGGCCGCTGCTCGGTGTTGTAGGGGCCCGGATTGCCGGTCCCGAAGTAGATGAGTTCGAGCTGCGGGTCGTAGGAGATCCAGCCCCACACGGGTGCGCCGCCGCGACGCCAGGAATCGCCCTGCCAGGTCGAGACGCCGATGTTGGCGTCCGCGGTGTAACGCCCTAGTCCCGGCCGGACCAGCATCAGCGAGTCCGGCCCCATGTTGTGGGCGGTCCAGAGGATTTTGCCCGTCTTGAGGTCGAGTCCTTTGACCCAGCCGTAGATGCCGAACTCGCCGCCGGACGGCCCCACGATCACGCGGTTGCCGGCGACGAACGGCGCCATCGGCGTCGTCTCCCCCTGGTTGATGTCGGCGATCTGCGTCTTCCACACCTCGCTGCCGGTCACGGCATCGACGGCCACGGTGTGCCCGTCGAGCAAGTTGTAGATGATTTTGCCATCCGCGTACACTGCGCCGCGGTTGATCGCGTCACAGCACGCGATGCCGACCGCGGTCGGATTCACCTCGGGCCGATACTTCCACTTGAGCGGATAGCCTTGCTGCGTCAGATCGAACGCGTAGAGCACATTGGGGAATGGTGTGACGACGTACATCGTGCTGCCGACGACGAGCGGCTGGCCCTCGTGACCGCCGAGCACGCCGGTCGAAAAGCTCCAGACCGGACGCAGTCGCGTGACATTCGCCGGCGTGATTTGCGACAGGCCGCTATAGCGCGTGGCGGCGTAGTCTTTCGCCGGCATGGTCCATTGTCCGTCGTCGCGAGCAGGAATTCCTTGGAGGATGGGCAGTAAAAGAAGAAGGGAAAGCGCTCGACGCATGCGTAATGATACCAGTCTCCAGCTAGAGTGCCCACCGCAGCGACAGGGCCGCTGAGCCATAGCGCCAGGCCCCGGCCGTCGCTGCTTCACGTGCAATCAGTGAGTCCTCCCCTTCGAGCTCGAGCTGAAGTGCGCGACCCGGAGCGAGCGGCGCGGTGATGAGTGAGTACCAGCGCAGCGAGCGGCTCCACGGCCCCGGCTGGCCTCCAAACTCCGCGACCCGCTGCGCGCCCGCGCCGACATCGAGAGCGAGCAGCCAGCCGCCGGCGGACTCGAGCTCCATATAGGACCCCGCCTCCACGACCTGGCCGAGTCGCGGCGCGAAGAAGCCCGCGGTGCTCGCGTGCGAGTAGCGGACCTGGTGGACCTGACCTGAGAGCTCGAATGCCGGTGACACGGCGAACGCCAGCACCAAGCCGAGCTCGTTGCGATGGTTGACGTCCGCCGTATCGCTCAACACCGCGGTCCGGCCGAGGCCTCGCAGCTTGAGCGCGTGCGTCACGGGGATCTCTACCACCGTGCGCACTTCCGTTCGCAGGACGCGGTTGTCCACGAGCAACGGGCTCGCAGCCAGTACGCCGCGTTGCGCGCGGACATCGACGGCGACTCCTCCCCCGTGGGCGGAGCTGCGCCAGCGCGCGCGCAGGCGGCCCGTGGGTACGACGGTCGTGCTTCCGTTGTCGCTCGGTTCGAGTCGCGTGCCTCCGAGGGCGCCTTCGACGCTGGCCATCCGGCCCGGCCGCCACGCGGCGCGGAGCGCGAGCTGCTCGAGCCCCGCGGTACTGAAGCCGTCCGTCACGCGATCGCGGCTCGCTTCCACTCCCACGCGTACAGGCCCCTGCGCCTGGAGCTCGGCGCTACCGCCCAAAAGGAACGTGGTGTTCCCGTCCGAATCGCGGCTGCCACTCACGAGCGGCGTGACCGCCGGCGCGGCGGCGCGAGCGCGGACGAAAACCTTGGCCCGGCCGGCGACGGCCTCGGGCTCGCCCGGCGCGAGCCGCAGCGCGTCGTCGTAGGCGCGGAGCGCATCTGCGTACCGGCCGGCGCGGGCCAACGCCTCGGCCACCGCCATGTAGCCCCACGGATCCTCCGGCTCGAGCTCGACGTAGCGCTGGAACAGGCGCAGCGCTGCAGCCGGGTCGTCGCGCGTGAGCTGGGCGAGACGATAGGTCGCGTGGGAGTTCTCCGGATCCGCGGCGAGCACGGCCGCGTACTCTCTGGCTGCTACGGTCTCCGCTTTCGCTGCCCAGGCCGAGTCCGCGCGTGCCAGAAGAGCAGCCGCCCGCCCGGGACGTTGCGCCAACGCCTCACGCGGACCGGGGACGACGAGCGCGAGCATGAGCAGCACCGCCACGCGCCGGCGCTTCTGCCAGACGCGCGCGTCGGCGTCGCCTGTCGGCAGGGCGGTTTCAGAGATCGGCGGGCGCGCGCGACGGTGCACCCACAGCCGCAGTACCTCGACCGCGGCGAGCACTCCGGCGAGCGTGCCGAGGGCGAGCGTGATGCTCACGATGCGAAGCACGTTGCCGTGAGGTAGGGACGTGCCGAGACGGGTGATCGGCCGCGCGGCCGCGAGCGCGAGGCCCAGCAACCGCCCCGTCAGCCACATCGCTCCCAGGATCCCGCCGGCGATCGCCAGCTGCGCGACGACGACGCGCCAGTTGCCCGCTGCCCGCCCGCGGATACGGCGGTACGCTTCGCGCAGCGGCATCGCGAGCGCGCTCGCGAGATAGAAGATCCCCCCGATCCCCGTGCCCGGCAGGCCGACGGTCACGGTCAGTGTCCCTTCTTGTAGCGCCGCAGCGGGCGACCGAGGATCAGCTCGGCACACGCCGCGCGCAGGAAGTAGATCGCGTTAACCGTGCGGAGGACGAAGAAGGCGGGAACGCTCGCCAGGGCCCGACCGACCTCCCGCCGCGGGACCGCACCGGCGAGTACGGGGACCAGCACCGCCGGGGCGTCGATCACATAGCCCAACAGGACCCAGGGGCTCGCCAGCAGCAGGGCGAGGGCCGGTAGGGCGACGAGATACACCGCAGCAGCGACCGTGGCATCCCAGAACGCCACCGCGACCGCGGAGCGGAGGTACGGCACCGCGAGCACGTTGCGCCAGTGCAGCTTCACGTTCTGGACGAACCCGTGCGACCAGCGCTGCAGCTGGGTCCCCATGAGGCGGAAGGTGTGGGGCTCGATCGGGTAACACACGGCTTCCGGCACGAAGCGCACCTCGTACCCTGCGTGATACAGGCTCCACGTGAGATCCATGTCTTCGGCGAGGGTGCGGTTGGACCAGCCGCCCTGCGCCCGCAGACGGGCCGTGCGGTACATCGAGAAGCAACCGGAGGAAATGAGCGGCTTCCCGTAGTACTCCTGCACCTGCTTGTAGAAGGTGAACGCGAACAGGTACTCGATATAGCGCCCGCGCTCCCACAGGCTGCGGACGCGCCGCGGTAGCACGAAGCCGCACGCGGCGGCGACGCGGGGCTGTGCGAAGGCGGGCAACAGCCGCTTGATCGCGTCGGGCGCGAGCACCGTGTCCGCGTCGACGGCCATCGTGAGTAGGGTGCGGACGTAGCGCAGCGCGAACGTCTGCGCGCCGGCCTTGGAGCCGGTGTTCGCCGGCGGGCGTACCACCGTGACCCCGAGCCACCGGGCGACGTCGCCAGTCCCGTCGGTGGAGCAATCGTCCACGACGATGATTTCCCGCGGCCGCGCGGTCTGCGCCTGGAGGCTCCGGATCGTGTCGGCCACGCTTGCCGCCTCGTTGAAGGCGGGCACGATCACCGTTACGTCAGCGCCTGTATAGAAGGAAAGCATTAAGGTGAAGAGGCGGGCGCGGCTATCGCGGTAACCGTAGAGACATGCCGTGCGGTGCCAGGCTGGAACGCGCAGCCTCCGCCACGTGGATCCGTTCGGTTATGGGACCCACTAATCCCAGAACCGAACGGTTGGGCTTTCGTCACCGATCGCAATGCGTTGCACATGCATGACTTAGTGTTGCGCGGCACTTGGTATGGTCCGTGCCTAGAGATTCAGCGTGGACATCCCACGTGCGCCAACCAAGAACCGCAAACGGTACATGCAGGCGGGAGTCGGCGCCGGCGGCCTCATCCTCATCACGGTGCTCCTCGCCAGCCTGAAGCCCGCTGCGCCCAGCGTCGATCGCGAGGTCATCTCGGTCGATGGCGTGCGCCGCGGCACGATGGTGCGTGAGGTGCGCGGCCCGGGCACGCTCGTACCCGAGCACATCCGCTGGATCTCCGCGCTGACTCCCGCGCGCGTCGAGCGCATCTTCGTCCAGCCCGGCACGCCCGTCGCGGCGAGCACAGTGCTGCTCGAGCTGGCGAACCCCGACGTACAGATCGAGGCGCTCGACGCCCAGCGTCAGCTGACGGCCGCCGAGGGAGATCTCGTGAATCTGCGCACCAGCCTGCAGGGTGCGCGTCTCACGCAGGCGGGCGTGGTAGCACAGACACGCAGCCAGTACCTGCAGGCGATCCGCGATGCCGGTGTTGCCGACTCGCTCACGGTGATCGGCGGTCTGTCGCGCAACGACGTGACGCTCGCACACGAGAAGGCGAGCGAGCTCGAGGCCCGCTACGACATCGAGAAGCAGCGTCTCGATCTCCTGACGTCGACGGTGGACTCGCAGCTCGCGGTGCAGCGCGAACAGGTCGTCCGCCTGCGAGCAATCACCGCGTTTCGGCTGAGCCGGCTGAGCTCGCTGCAGGTACGCCCCGGTGAGAACGGCGTTCTGTCGGAGCTCAACCTCCAGCCTGGTCAGTGGGTGGTGCCGGGGACGATTCTCGCGAAGGTGGTGCAGCCTGGAAAACTGAAAGCCGTGATCCACATCCCCGAGACACAGGCGCCCGGTCTCGCGATCGGACAAGTCGCGTCGGTGGACACGCGAACCGGAATCGTCGGCGGGCACGTCGTGCGTATCGATCCTGCCGCGCAAGAGGGAACGGTGACGGTAGACATCGCGCTGGACAGCACCCCCGCCGCAGCGCGGCCCGACATCAGCGTGGACGCCACGATTACGATCGAGCGACTGAACGACGTGTTGTTCACCGGCCGTCCAGCGTATGGCCAGCCGAACAGCACTATGGGGATGTTCAAGCTCGTCGAAGGGGGCAGCTACGCGGTTCGCATTCCGGTGAAGGTGGGCCGGACCTCGGTCAACTCGATCGAGATCGTGCAGGGGCTCGCGGCTGGTGATTCGGTGATTCTGACGGACATGACGCGGTATGACGGGGTGGATCGGGTGAAATTGAAATAGGCTATCGGCTATCGGCTACCGGCTATCGGGTGTTCGGCCGATAGCTGATACCCGATAGCCGATACCCGATAGCCGATAGCTTCTCAAGGAGAGCACCGCATGGCCGGTAACGGCACGCCCCTCATTCAGCTGCAAGGTGTCCGAAAGATCTTCTTCACCGACGAGGTCGAGACGCACGCGCTCGCCGACGTGCATCTCGAGATCCGCGAGGGCGAGTACGTCGCGATCAATGGCCCGTCGGGATGCGGAAAGACGACGCTCCTCTCCATCCTCGGCCTGCTCGACACGCCGAGCGAGGGAACGTATCTGCTCGAGGACAAGCCGGTCGCGAATCTGACGCCGGCACAGCGCGCCCGCATTCGCAATCGCCGCATCGGTTTTGTGTTCCAGGCTTTCAATCTGATCGGCGACTTGACCGTCGCGGAGAATGTGGAGCTGCCGCTCACCTACCGCGGCATGTCGGGGGCCGAGCGGACCAAGCGAGTACAGCAGGCCCTCGAGAAAGTGGGGATGGTGCACCGCGCGAAGCACTATCCGGTGCAACTCTCCGGCGGCCAGCAGCAGCGGGTCGCGGTGGCTCGGGCGGTCGTGGGTGATCCTGCGATCCTGCTTGCCGACGAGCCGACCGGCAACCTCGACTCGACCAACGGTGAAGCGGTCATGGATTTGCTGCGGACGCTGCACCGTGGCGGCGCGACGGTCTGCATGGTCACTCACGATCCGCGCTACGCGAAGCACGCGGATCGCTCGATTCATCTATTTGACGGTCGCGTCGTCGACGAGTCCCAAGCCCCCAACCCCTAGCCCCATGTTCCAAGACCTCCGCTACGCGCTACGCACGCTGGCTCGAAGCCCCGGGCTGTCGCTGGCCGCGGTGCTGACGCTCGGGTTGGGCATCGGGGCGAATACCGCGATGTTCGGCGTCGTGGACCGGTTGTTCTTCCGACCGCCGGCGCACGTGGTTGATCCCGATCGAGTCGTGCGACTCTACGTCACGACCATGACACCCTCGTGGGGCACCAACACCTCGCCGATCGGAACGTATCCGCGTTATGCGGACCTCCGGAACCACGCGCGGAGTTTCGCAGCCGTCGCTGCCTACGGCCGAGGGCGGTTTAGCCTCGGGCTCGGCCCGCAGGCGGAGCCCGTCACGGGTCGGTTGGTTACGGCGTCTTTCTTTTCCGTGCTCGGCGTGCGTCCCGAGCTCGGGCGCTTCTTCGGCGCTGACGAAGACAGTGTGGGGCGCGCTGCGCATGTCGCGGTGCTGAGCCGGGAGTTTTGGGTGCGCCGGTTCGGGTCGGACCGGGCGGTGCTCGGCAAGACGCTGCAGCTGGGGCGCAACGTGTACACCGTGATCGGCGTGACGCCCCAAGGCTTTACGGGGATCGACCTTGAGGTGCCAGACTTATGGCTGCCGCTCACAGCGGCGGCCCCGGAGGTTATGGGGCCTGCATCGTTGGGTCCCAGGTTCTTCTGGCTCTCCGGGGTCGTGGCCCGGCTCCGTCCCCGCGTCAATCCCGAACAGGCGGCGGCCGAGGCGACGGCGATTTACCGCAGCGAGTTTGTCCAGAGCGGCGATTCCACAGGCATCGTCTCCCTGGGCTCTGTGCACGAGGCCATCGGACCTCTCGCCGGCAGAGACGCGAAGCTCTCCGTTTGGCTTAGCGCCATGTGCGCGATCGTCCTGCTGATCGCCTGCGCCAATGTCGCCAATCTCCTGCTCGCGCGAGCGGTGCAGCGCAAGCGGGAGATCGCCATCCGCCTGGCACTCGGCGCAAGCCGGGGTCGCCTGACCCGACAACTGCTCGCCGACAGTGTCGTGCTCGGCGTGTTGGGAGGGGTGGCGGCCTTGCTCATCACGCTCTGGGTTGGGCCTGTACTCTCCGCCTCTCTGCTCTCCGATTCCACGACGACCCCAGGCCTCGACACCCGTGTCCTGCTCTTCGCGACTGTCGCGGTGCTTGTGACCACGATGCTCGCGGGGTTCGCTCCGGCCTATCACGCAAGCGCGCCAGATCTGTCCTCGGCGCTCAAGTCCGGGGAGCGCGAAGGGACCTTCCAGCGGTCACGTCTTCGCACCGGCCTGCTCGTGGGCCAAGTTGCGCTCACTCTGGTTCTCCTGGCGGGCGCAGGATTGTTCGTGAGCAGCCTGCGTCACGTGCAAGGTTTGCGACTGGGATTCGACGCGGACCGTCTGATTGTCGCTTCCGTGGATCTACAGCGGCTTGGTTACAAACGCGCTGCGGCCAACGCCCTGTACGAGGACATGCGGGAGCGCGTCAAGCGGCTTCCCGGCGTGAGCGGAGCGAGCCTGGCCGTCGGGCATCCCTTCGGTTGGGCGTTCGTGGTAACGCTCTTCGTACCGGGCTTGGACTCGCTGCCCCGCGCCCCGAGCGGGGGACCGTACTTCGAAGCGGTGACGCCCGACTACTTCCGGACGATGGGGGCTGCCGTGCGTCGTGGTCGCTCCTTGGTCCCGACGGACATCGCAGGGGCGCAGCGGGTCGCCGTCGTGAACGAGACGATGGCCCGGCGCTATTGGCCTGGGCAGGACCCGCTCGGCAAGTGCTTGAAGATCATCAGCCCGGCAGCGCCGTGTACCGAGGTGGTCGGAGTGATTGAGGATGCCCGCCTCCACCAAGTGACGGACGAGGGGGGCGCTATCCAATACTTCATCCCGCTCGCGCAAGCAGACTCGGTCACGAGCTCGCCTGTCACGGCCCTTCTCGTCCGCACCAACGGTCCGGCAGACGCGTTAGTCGGTGCCGTGCGACGCACAATCCAAGAGACGGCGGCGGACCTTCCGTATCCGAGCATCGATCCCATGCCGCGTCTGTTCGCATCGCAGCTCCGTCCTTGGCGCCTGGGCTCGATACTCCTGAGCCTGTTCGGAGCCCTGGGCCTCGTGCTCGCCGCGATCGGGCTCTACGGCGTGCTCAGCTACGTCGTGTCCCAGCGCACCCAGGAGATGGGTATCCGGATCGCGCTCGGTGCAGGACGGCGCGAGATCCTCGGGCTCGTCATGGGGCAGGCGCTTCGTGTGACAGGGTGGGGTCTCGTGCTCGGCGCCGCGGGTGCGCTGGCGGTGGGTCGTGCGATTGCGTCGCTACTCTATGGTGTCAAACCACACGATCCGCTGGTGCTTTCGCTGGTGATGGTGATTCTCGGGGCGGTCGCGGCCGTTGCGAGCTACCTCCCCGCCCGGCGAGCAACGAACGTCGATCCTATGGTGGCCCTGAGGTACGAATGATCGACGCGCTCGCACGAGACCTCCGCTACGCCCTCCGCGCGCTGGCCCGTTCGCCGGGCTTCACCGCCACTGCGGTACTCACTTTGGCGATGGGCATCGGGGCAGCCACCGCCGGATTCAGCCTGCTCAACTGGCTCCTGTTTCGTCCCGTGCCGGGGGTGCGCGACGGCTCGAGCCTCGCGGAGGTGTGGTTCGGCGTGCACCACGCGGACGGCGGCGTGCAGGTCAGTTCCGTGTCGTACGAGCAGCATGCCGCGATCCTCCGCGGCGTGCCCGCGCTGAGTGGCCTGGCGGGTCGGCAGCGGTATACGGTGAGCCTAGGCGGCGGGGACGCCCTGCCGCGCCGCGCAAAGGTCGAGCTCGTGATGGCGTCGTACTTCGATGTCCTCGGCGTCCGGCCGCAGCTCGGCCGGGTGTTCGCCTCCGACGACGATGCGCCACCCGACGGCGCGCGCGTAGCCGTGATCAGTGATGGCCTGTGGCGGGACTTGTTCGGAGGCCGGGCCGACGTGCTGGGTCAGACGCTGCGGGTGAACGCCCTGGCGTTCACCGTGATCGGCGTAACGCCGCGTGGGTTTCGCGGCACCGAGCGGCTGGGCGACACTGACCTCTGGCTCCCAGGGCGAACCTACGCCGATATCGTTCACTGGCCGCCGGCGGTCAGGGCGCGGTTCGGGACGGGCGGAAGCCCCGGCTACTATGAATTCGTAGGTCGGCTGCGGCCGGGCAGTGATTTTGTGCAGGCCGACGCGGAGTTGCGGGTCGCCGTCCGGCAGGTGGCTCAACGCAGCGCCGAGTGGACCGAGAAGTTCGAGGACGTGACCGCGAAGGTGTTTCCCGGGATCGGCCTCTTCGCCCTGGGGCGCGACCACGCCGTGCGGCCCCTCTGGCTCGTCATGGGGATCGTGACGCTCGTGCTCGTCATCGCGTGCGCCAACGTTGCGAACCTGCTGCTGCTGCGAGCGGCCGCCCGGCGCGGCGAAACAGCCGTACGGATCGCGCTGGGCGCGAGCCGAGCCCGGCTCGCCCGCTCTCACCTCGCTGAGAGTCTCGTGCTGGCCGCCCTGGGGGCTGCGGGGGGGATCGTGCTCGCTCTCTGGCTCAACGGTCTCTTCGAGGGTACCCAGGTCCAGCGGGCGGAGATCCGTGACGTGGGCCTCGACTGGCGTGTCGCGGCGTTCGCCGTGCTAGCGGCGCTGCTCGCCGCCGGGTTCGTCGCCCTTGCTCCAGCGTTGAGCGCTGGACGCACGGACGTGTCGGCGACTCTCAAACACTCGGCCGCAACCCAGGTGGCACGCGCGCCGCTGCGCGGCGGACTGGCTGTGCTGCAGCTGTCCGCATCGCTCACGCTCGTCGTAGGCGCGTTGCTTCTCGCGCGGACGCTCGCCGGCCTAGCGCAGGTCCCTCTCGGTTTTGAGCCCACGGGCGTAGTCGCCTTCTACATCCAGCCGCGGGACGTGGGCTACGACAGCGTCCGTGTGCGAGCTTACTACCGGGAGCTCCTCACACGCGTAGAGGGTCGACCGGGCTTGGAACAAGCCACGCTCGCGGCGCGGGTGCCGTTCGCCGGCATCTCCCACTTCGAGCGCGTCGGCGTGCCCGGATCCGGCTCGAGTAGCCGTGTCGAAGTGCGTTCCAATGCTGTTGGGCCTGGGTACTTCCGGGCGTTGGGCATCTCGCTCTTGTCGGGCCGGGACTTCGCGCGCGCGGACGCGCTCCCCGATTCCGCCTCCGCGCTGCCGCCCACCGTGCTAAGCATGGGGCTGGCCCGCCGCCTGTTTGGTGCCGTCGACCCCGTCGGGAAGCTGGTGGAAATCCCTCGGTACCGCGCGCCGAGCTTGCGTATGCAGGTCATCGGCGTCGCGAGCGACAGCCGTTGGGACGATCTCGAGGGTGACGTTCCATTATTGATGTACGCACCCCTCGGCTACGATGGCCGCGTGGACTTTGCGGCTCTCCTCGTCCGCTCACGGCTACCCACGGCGGCCGTGACCGCCGCGGCCGCCGATGCGGCCCGTTCTCTCGACGCGAATCTGCCACTGTCGGAGCCAATGCCCATCGTCACGGGCATCGCGCGTCAACTCTCGGAGCGACGCCTGCTCCTCAGGTTGCTCGGCGTCCTGGCAGGTGTGACGGTGCTGCTTGCGGCTGTGGGGCTGTACGGCATCGTGTCGTACGGCGTGACCCTGCGCACGCGTGAGTTCGGCATCCGCATGGCGCTCGGTGCCGAGCATCGGCGTATTCTGAGGACGGCGATCCGCGGCGGATTCCGTCTCGTCGCGGTTGGCCTCATACTGGGGCTCGCGGGCGCTGCAGCGCTCACCAGGTTGGTGAGGGCGTGGTTGTACGGGGTGAGTCCCCTGGATCCAACATCCCTGGTGGCCGCCGCCGCGATCCTCGCTCTGGCCGCGCTTCTCGCCAGCTGGTTACCGGCGCGCCGGGCGACGCGGGTCGATCCTATGGTGGCCCTGAGGTACGAATGATCGACGCGCTCGCACAAGACCTCCGCTACGCCCTTCGCACGCTCGCCAGGAGCCCCGGCTTCACCGCCGTGGCCGTGCTGACGCTGGCGCTCGGCATCGGCGCCAACACCGCGATCTTCAGCGTGGTGGACGCGGTGCTGCTCAAGCCGCTCCCCTATCCCCACGCGGACCGCCTGGTGTCGCTCGACACGAAGGTGCCGGGACCGGGCAAGGACATCTACGGCAGGGCGATGTCCTACCCCGACATGCAGCAGTTGCAGGCACTCACCAAGGATTTCGCCGGTGTCGCTGCGTACACGTACACGAGCTACAACTACGCGGGCCCCGACCAGGCGCGCGAGCTGGCGGCCACGGTCGTCTCGCCCAACCTGTTCGACGTGCTGGGCGTGACTCCGGCTATCGGGCGCGGGTTCACCGGCGCCGAGCTGCACGATCGGCTCGCCGTGTTGAGCTACGGCATGTGGGCCACGGCATTCGGCAGCGACCGCAACATCGTGGGCCGCGTGATCGACCTCGACGGCCAGAGCTTCACGGTTGTGGGCGTCATGCCGCGCGGCTTCGCGTTCCCCAACGAGGATACCCAGCTGTGGGTGCCGCTGGGCGAGGCGCTGCGCTCCAATCCGCGGCTCGAGTTCAACCGCCACTTGTACGCCTTCGAGTCCGTAGCACGCTTGGCAGCGGGCGCCACGCTCGCGCAGGCGCGCGCCGACGTTGGCCTGGTGGCGCAGCGCATCAGCGCCGCCGAGCGGGATCAGCCGGCGTTCGGCGTCGCTCCGCTGAGGGTGGAAGGTGTGGACAACGTCCGCTCTGCCTTGCTGGTACTGTTCGGCGCGGTGGGGCTGGTGCTGTTGATCGCCTGCGCCAACGCGGCGGGGCTGTATGTGGCGCGCGCCACGGGGCGCAGAAAGGAGATCGCCGTGCGGCGGGCGCTCGGCGCCGATCGCGCGCGGCTGGTGCGGCAGCTCCTGACCGAGAGTGTGGTGGTGGCGCTCATCGCTGGGGCCGCGGGCGTGCTGCTGTCGCGCTGGGGCCTCGCAGCCGTGCTCGCCGTCTGGCCGGCCGTACCGCGCGCGGACGCGGTGGGGATCGACGGGTCGGTGCTGACGTTCGCGTTGGTCGTCTCGATCGTCACCGGCCTGGCGTTCGGATTGCTGCCCGCGCTGCGCGCGGCGGCGCCCGGCGTGGAGGAAGTATTGCGCGACGAGGGCGGCGCCACGACTGGCTCGCGCCGGCGCCATCGCACGCAGCGCGGGCTCGTGGTGGCGGAGATCGCGCTGGCGCTCGTGCTGCTGGTGGGCTCGGGGCTGCTCATCAAGACCTTCGTGCGGTTGACGTCGGTGGATCCCGGTTACGACACGCACGACGTGCTGGCGGCGCGCATCCGGCTCACGCCGTCGCGCTATGCCGA
>JBKPDZ010000151.1:0-13846 GCA_046728135.1 Gemmatimonadota bacterium
CTTCCCCTCCGTCACGATGAGCGGCAACGTGTCCCCGTCGTAACCTGGCGCGCCCACGATCACGGTGTCAGCACCGGTCGAGACGCCATCAAACCAGGATGGCCATTGAAATGCGCCAGAAACGAGCTCGAACGACGCCGGCGAGGTCGAATGGCTACTGCTATGCGTCAGCGTTGCATTGGCGGTGTCCTGGCCGACGCCGTCGCGGACGATTGGAAACAGCAGGCGCTGCGCCACGCCGACGGTTGGAGCGTACGGGTATTGAAAGGTCAGACGCGGCCGCCGTACCCTGATCGTTACCGTGTCGCCGGCATACGGCGCCGGCACCGCGCGGTGATCGACCAGCGCCAACCGCTGGTTTCCGGGAGCGGTGAACCTGATCGGGACGGGTGCCGAGCAAACATTACCTGCCGGGACCGTGACCGCGCTATCGACGACAACGCCGGAGTCGAGCGGCAGCAGCGTGAACGTAGCGGCCGAATCGAACGGCATGAAGAAGTAGCATCCGGACTGGCTCCGCCACCCGGCGGCTTGAACCGTATACGCCGCCCGCGTAAATGCAGTAGCAGGCGCGACCAGGCGGAGCTGCCCCGAGATGACGAGGACCGGGACGCTCGTGTCGCTCCTGAAGAGCGGCGCGGAGACGATGATCCGCGAGGTGCCGAATGTATCGCCCGCGACAATGGGCACACGCGTATAGCTGGACCCCTGAACGACGAGTGAATCGGGCACACGGAGCACGCGAGGATTTGTGGCCGTCAGGTGGACGACCCGGCCAGGCGCCGGCGACACCGGGATGTAGAGCGTAAATCGAGTCTCATCGAATCGCATGCGTGGCGAAGGCGGCCCGAGTTCGTACCCATCGTACACCGCCATCCGGAAGGAGCTGTCAAGCGTAACACGCAAGGTGATGCTCGCGGGCGCGTACCTTCCCGCCGAATCGCTCAGCGTGATCGTCGTGGTGCCCGTGTCGGCCGTCGGAATGGTCATGGTCCATCCGGCCAACCATTGGGCGGGGACTCGCGTGGCAGCCGATCTCGCGATGGCTGTGTCCGCTGGTGTTGCAATGACGGGCAGCGCGCTATCTGTGGATTGTTTGAACCCCGTGGAATCCGCGACGTAGAAACTGGCATAGCCGCCGAGGATGGTCCCGCGGGCGGTGTCGGCACCGCGGAGGAAATGCGGCGTCGTGATGTAGAGAACAGTCGTATCCGGCTCGTACCCGGCGGCGCTCGCCACGATCGTGTCCACACCGGGAGTGACACCGATGTAATTCAGTGGCCAAAACAGGGCATTGGCAGGCAAGGTCATGGTATCCGGGAATGTCGACACCGCTCCGTGATGGTGCGCAAACGTGATTGGCACCGCGCCACCGTGGTCCCACCCTCTCGTGGTCCCGATCGAGGCGCCATCGGCATTCCGCTGGATCGCTCCCAGCGTGAGCTGCCGCCCCTTCCGGAACACGAGCTTGGGAAGCGATTTCACGACATACAGCGTGGATTCATTGGGAAATCCCGTCGCCGTGGCCACGATCCATGCACGACCGGTATCCACTGGACTGACGTACGTGAGCACGCTTCCCTGCGTGGACGGCGGCAAGAGGTACGGCTGTCCAGCCGGCGAGACCTTCACCACAGTCGTGTCGCGCGACGTCAGTGTCACATAGACCTGCCCGGCCGCGTCGCCTAACCGTCCCAACGAGTCGCGCGTCGCTACCCCGACTCGGGCTTGCGTGCCAATTGGCAGCGCCCTGGGGAACTGTTCGGGAAGATCGGCGTCGCGCACGTCCAGGTGCGAGGTGGACACGAACACCGTCATTGTATCAGGCAAGATGGCGGGCGACGAGGCGATGAGCTTCGTGGTGCCCGCCTGCTTCCCGATGATGCGGAAGGTTCCTCCGGAAGACGCGGTGAGCACGCTCTCGGGCGCCTGGGCGATGGCGGCGTTTACGATTCTGAGTTGCGCCCAAGGGGTAAGACCACCATTGGCGTCCGCGCCAATCCACTGCGCTGCACCCATGAGACCCGTGCCGATCGACTCCGCTGCAACACGAAGAACGAGATGCGCCTCCTGTGGTACCGCAACGACGCTCGTATCGGCGGTGCCACCGGCGCCACGCGCTTCGACGGCTCCGGTCCCACCGCGCAGGAACAGCAAGAGGCCCGTCGACGAAACAGTCGCAATCGTCGTGTCGAGCGACTGGAACGTGATCGACACACCCGGGATGATGTTGCCGCGGCGGTCCTTGACGACCGCCGTAAGCTGCTGCGTCCTGCCGACGTAACCGCCGGCCACCGGCGGTGTCAGCTCAGTCATCGCTTCGCGCTGCTGCACCACTACCAAGAGGGAGTCCCGCGTGCCGTGGCGCTCGACGACGGTCACGTAGGTACTGCCCGGGCTAAGAGAGGTGATGGTGAGGTCGGGGACGGTGAAGGTCACTTGCGCGACGGCTGGGTTTCGCACGGTGACGGTGTAGATCCCGAGTCGCGGACCGTTGGGATCCTCCGAGCCGACGCGCACCACGATGGTGTCGGCGAGCGCGGAAAGTGTGTCGCGGTGCAGGGAAAGTGTCGTCGAGGTCAGGAGCGCGAGGACTCTGATGACCGCCGTATCCGCGATCGCACGCGACCGTGCCACAATACGCGCAGTCCCGGCAGATCGCGCGCGCACTCGCGTAGACATGCTCGTTATGGATAAGTCCACGATGCCAGGATCGAGCACGTTCCAAGTAATGGGGACCGCCGCGATCGGTTTGCCATCGATGTCTCGTGCTTCCGCTCGCAGGAGCACGGTGTCGCCAATCTCCAGCACGACATCGTTGCGGGAGAGCGCGAGAGCCGCCACGTCACTCGTGGGCTGCGTCCCCTGCTCGCACGCCAGCAGGCCCAGCGTCAACCCCGCCAACAGCTGCAGCCTCATGGGGACGAAACTTATCCCCTGGCCCGGAACCGCGCGCAAGCGTTAATTCGACCTGGCTCTCTTCTTCGTCGAGGCTTGCATGCGCGCTCTGTTCTTCCTGGCTCTGTTCGCACCGGCGCTGGCTGCACAACAAGCACCGGCACCACCTCCCGCCGCATCGGCGCTCACGCCCCCCGTCGCCGCGGTGCGACCGCATCGGTTCGACGAGCACGGCTCAGTGCGCATCGACCCGTACTACTGGTTGAAGGAACGAGACAACCCCGAAGTCATCAAATACCTGCAGGACGAGAACGCGTATACCAAAGCGGTCATGGCCCACACGGAAGCGCTGCAAGATCGGCTGTACGAGGAAATGAAGGGACGCGTGCTCCAGAACGACCAGTCAGTCCCGTTTCGCGAAGGCAACTACTTCTACTATACCCGTCTCGTCGAGGGCAAGAATTACCCGATCTACGCCCGCAAGCGCGGCTCGCTGAGCGCCCCCGAAGAGATCATGGTCGATGCCAACGTCCTCGCCGAGGGGAAGGCGACGTTCCTCATCCGGGCGTGGGAGATCAGCTCCGGGGAGGACGTACTCGCGTTCGCCGCGGACACCACGGGGGGCCGGGTCAGCTCGATCCGATTCAAGAATCTCCGCACCGGTGAAATGCTTCCCGACATCGTGCCGCGCGCCATCGGCGGCATCGCCTGGGCGGAGGACAACCGCACGCTGTTCTACACGAAACCTGATTCCGTGAGCGTGCGGCCCTATCAGGTCTACCGTCACCGGCTCGGCACGCCTGCGGCAACCGACCAGATGGTCTACGAAGACAAGGATGAGACGTATTACGTCGGCGTGTTCAAGACCAAATCCCGCGCCTACATCATGATTCAGTCGTCGCAGACGATGGCGACCGAGTACAGCTACATCCGCGCCGACCAGCCCGACGCGCCATTCAAGGTCTTGATCCCCCGCGAGCGCGGTCACGAGTATTCCGCCAACCATTTCGGCGACTACTTCTACATTCTGTCCAACGACCACGCCAAGAACTTCCGTCTCATGCGTACGCCGGTCGCGCGGCCGGGGCGCGACAACTGGGAAGAAGTCATTCCGCACCGCGCCGACGTGCTGCTCGAGGACTTTGAGTTCTTCCGGGACTACCTCGTCCTGACCGAGCGCAAGGACGGCCTGGTGCAGCTGCGCGTGCGCCCCTGGAGAGGCGGGAATGAGTACTACCTCGACTTCGGTGAGCCGGCGTATCTCGCCTTCGTCAGCACCAATCGCGAGTTCGACACGCCGCTGCTGCGCTACGTCTATACGTCGCTGACGACACCGGCATCGACGTACGACTACCACATGGGCACGCGACAGAAAACGCTGCTCAAGCGCGATCAGATCCTCGGGGGATTCGATCCGGCCAACTACGTCACCGAACGGTTCTACACTACCGCGCGCGACGGCGCCCGGGTGCCCGTGTCGGTCGTCTATCGGAAGGGCACAGCTCGACCGGCCCCGCTGCTCCTGACCGGTTACGGCTCCTACGGCGCGAGCACGGACCCCACATTCTCGTCGGACCGGCTCTCGCTACTCGATCGCGGTTTCGTGTTCGTCATCGCACACATTCGCGGCGGCTCCGAAATGGGCCGCGCCTGGTACGAGAACGGCCGGCAATTGCAGAAGAAAAACACGTTCACCGATTTCATTGACGTCGCCGACGATCTGATCCGCCGCGGTTACACATCGCCGGATCGTCTGTTCGCGCGCGGGGCCAGCGCCGGCGGACTGCTCATGGGCGCAGTCGTCAACATGCGGCCGGAGCTGTTCAAAGGCGTCATCGCCGGCGTGCCCTACGTCGACGTGATCACGACGATGATGGACTCGACGATCCCGTTGACCACCGGCGAATACGACGAATGGGGAAATCCCCACGACTCGACGTTCTACCGGTACATGCTGTCGTATTCCCCATATGACAACGTCGAGCGGAAAGCGTATCCGAATCTGCTCATCACGGCCGGGCTCTACGATACGCAAGTGCTCTATGTCGAGCCGGCGAAATGGACGGCCAAGCTGCGCGCCATGAAGACGGACAGCAACCGCCTGGTTCTGCGGACGAACATGGAAGCGGGGCATGCCGGCGCGTCAGGCCGCTACAAGCGCTGGCACGACGTGGCGTTCGAGTATGCGTTCCTGCTCGACTTAGCGGGCTTGGGAGACAAACCTACTCCCTAGCGCCCCCTGCGATTCGGAGTTGGAGAACGTTTCGGGTGGCGGGGCGGGCTTTTGGGGAAGGGGGACGAGGGACGGGGGAAGGGTAAAACCGAACGCCTGGGGTTCGGTGTACCCTTCCCCCTTCGCGCGTCCCCCTTCCCCGTTTTCACGCGACCCGATCTATCAGGGCACCGAGAAACACAACGATACTGACAATCCCATTGGCGGTGAAAAATGCCGCATTGAGACGCGAGAGGTCCCCGGGCTTCACCTGCCGATGCTCCCACCCGATTATGACGACCGCGATAGCCACGCCACCGAAATAAGGAAGCCCGAGCCGGGCGCCCATGCCAAATAGGATGAGCGCGGCGATCGCCAGACCGTGCAACACCTTCGCCACGATGATCGCCCAGCCCTGCCCCAGGCGTACGACCAGCGAGCGCAGGCGCTCCGTACGATCGAACGCTTCATCCTGCAGCGCGTAGAAGATGTCGAACCCGGCGACCCAACACGTCACCGCCAGCGCGACCACGAGCAGCAGCCACCACGGCTCGCTCCAGGCACCGGTGATCGCGATGTACCCACCGACTGGCGCGATGGCGAGCGCGCCGCCCAGCCACAGATGTGTCCAGTCGGTGAACCGTTTGGTGTAGCTGTAGGTCGCGATCCAGATCAGGGCCAGCGGGGCGAGCGCCGCGCACAACGGATTCAACGCCCACGCCGCCCACAGAAAGACGACCATCGCGGCGAGCACGGCGGCCCACGCCTGGCTGACGGTCAACCGGCCCGCTGGTAGCTCGCGACCGTGCGTGCGCGGGTTTCGGGCGTCGATGCGCCGATCGGCGATCCGATTGAATCCCATCGCCACGAAGCGCGCGGCCGTGAACGCGATCACCACCAATGTCGCCGCGCGCCACGTCACCGGCTGGACATACGACGCAACGATCACGCCCAGCAAGGCGAACGGCAACGCAAAAATCGTGTGCGGGAGCTTGACGAAGTTCACATAGCGGACGAACAGTGACTCGCCGCCAAACGTCTGACCTTCGCGGCGGTCAGAGGTCAATCCCCAGGTCCTTCCAGATCTCATCAATGCGCTGCTTCGTCTCGGCGTCCATCACGATCTTGTTCGGCCACTCGCGCGTGAAGCCTTCTTCCTTCCACTTCCGCGTGGCGTCGATACCCATCTTCGACCCGTACGTGAAGCCGCGGCTGGAGTGATCGAGCACGTCGATCGGGCCCATCGTAAAGCGCACGTCGCGCTCGGGATCGATGTGATTCAGCGCCACCCACCAGGCTTCCTTGGGATCGCGCACGTTCACGTCCTTGTCCAGCACGACGATGACCTTGGCGAGCGACATCAGCCCCTGCCCCCACAACCCGTTCATCACCTTGCCCGCCTGCCCCGGGTACTGCTTGTCGATGCTCACGAACACCAAGTTGTGAAAGATCCCCTCGGCCGGCATGTGCAGGTCCACAATCTCGGGAATCGTGAGCTTGAGCAGCGGCAGGAAGATCCGCTCCGTGGCGTGGCCGAGGTAATAGTCCTCCATCGGCGGGCGGCCGACGATCGTGTGCGGCCAGATCGGCTCGTCGCGCAACGTCACCGCAGTCACGTGGACCTGGGGATAGTAATCGGCGAGCGAATAGAACCCCGTGTGGTCGCCGAACGGACCCTCTAACACCAGCTCGTCGCGAGGATCGATGTGTCCCTCGATCACGATCTCGGCCTCGGCGGGGACCTCCAGATCGGACGTGACGGCCTTGGCGAGCCGCACCGGCTCGCCGCGCAGAAATCCGGCAAACAGAAACTCATCGATCGTCGGCGGCAGCGGCGCGGACGCGGCATAGATGCTCGCGGGGTCCCCCCCCAGCGCAATCGCGACCGGCATGGTTTCGCCGCGCTCGGCCATCGCCCGCCAGTGCGCCGCGCCCACTTTATGCCGCTGCCAGTGCATCGCCAACGTGTTCTTGCTCAACACTTGCACCCGGTACATCCCCACATTCCTGACTCCCGACTCCGGATTCCTCGTAATGACTCCGCCGAGCGTGATGTAGGGCCCGCCGTCTTCGGGCCAGCAGATCGGCACGGGAAAGTGTGTGAGATCGACTTCAGAATCCTTGAGAATGGTGTTCTGGCTTGGGGCGCGACCGACGGTCTTGGGTGGGAACTTCGCGACTTCGGCGAGCCGCGGCAGCATCGCGAGCTTGCCCAGTAACCCTTCGGGCACCTTCATCGCGAGCAGTTCGGCGATGCGCGCGCTCACATGGTCGAGACATTCCACGCCGAGCGCCAGTGACATGCGCTTCTCCGAACCGAATAGATTGACCGCCACCGGGTACCGCGATTTGCCGCCGCCGCGCAGGGTCGGCTGTGTGAATAGCAGCGCCGGTCCGCCGCCCGGGGACTTCATGCAGCGGTCGGCGATTTCGGTGATTTCCTTGTCGACCGACACGGGACGCGTGACCTCCGTGAGATCGCCCGATTTGTCGATCGCCGTGACGAACTCCCGAAGATTATCGAGTGCCATGGTGGACGGCGCAGATGCCGCCGGTCAGGCGTTCGAATCCCACACGCGAAAACCCCGCCGCCACCATGCGCTGCGACAGCGCATCCGGCTCGGGAAACGCGAGCACCGACTCTGGCAGGTAGGTATAGGCGTCTCTATGTTTCGACACGAGCCGGCCGATGGCGGGAAGAATCCGGCGAAAATAGAAGAGATAGATCGCGCGCAGCGGCGCGAAGCGCGGCGTGGTGAATTCGAGAATGACGAACCGCGCCCCGGGCTTCAGGACGCGCGCGGCTTCGCGCAAGCCGCCGTCGAGATCGGTCAAGTTGCGAACGCCAAATCCCACCAGGGCGCCGTCGAACCGCGCCGCGGGGAACGGCAGCTGCAGCGCGTCGGCGGCGACCGGAACGGTGCCGGGTGCCTTGTCCTTGCCCTGCGCCAGCATCGGAATCGCGAAGTCGGCGCCGATCACACGGCCGCGGAAACCGCCCTGCCGCGCCAGCTCGGCGGCGAGGTCGAGTGTGCCGGCACAGAGATCGAGGTAGGTGCCGTCGGGCTTCGCCTCCCAGCCGAGGCGCGCCACCGCGGTGCGGCGCCACGACCGATCCACGTTGAGGCTGAGAAAGTGGTTCAGGAAGTCGTAGCGCGGGGCAATCGCTGAGAACATGTCACGCACGTAGGCGGCGGAGCGACTCATAGGCGCGAAAGATAGGCCAGACCACCTGAGCGACGCCAGCGATCAACAGGTCGTCGCGTGGGCAAAGCAGGGTCATGACGCGGCATTCCGCGAGCTGGTCCGTCGCTACGAGCGGCCCGTGTTTTCGCTGCTCTATCGGATGGTGCGCGATCGCGCACTGGCCGAGGATCTCGCCCAGGAAACGTTCATCAAGGTCCTGAACGGCATCAAATCGTATCGGCCCGAGTTCAAGTTCTCGTCCTGGATTTTCAAAATCGCGAACAACGCGGCGATCGATCATCTGCGGCGCAAGAGCATCGACACACTGTCGCTCGACGGTGCGCCGAACGCCGAGACGCCGGAGCAGGTCCGCGCGACTTCGCTGCAGCTCGGCGACCGCGCGGAGAACCCGCTCGATGAAGTCGAGAACCGCGAGCTGGGCACGGCAATCGAGCGGGCGATCGCGCGGCTGCGGCCGGAGTATCGGTCGTGCATTTTGCTACGTCACGTCGAGGGGTATTCGTACGAGGAGATCGCGGACACGCTGGATCTGCCCCTCGGTACCGTCAAAACCTATATCCATCGGGCCCGTAATGAATTGCGCGGGTTTCTAGCAGATCGCCGGGACTGAAACCAGGCCCAGAACCGGGCCGTAGGACACCCAATGACTGACATTTCCATGCATCTCACTACCGACGAAATCGAGCTCTGGGCACAGGGTCTCCTCCCCGCTGCCCGGGCCATGCACCTTGCCGATTGCTCCCTGTGCCGGACCGAAGCCGACCGGGAGCGCAAAGTCATTCTCGAGTTGGTCCAGCTTCCGAAGTTTGCGCCGAGCCCGGGATTTGCGGATCGCGTCATGGCGCAGGTGAAGGTTGCGACGCCGTCAGGCGATTGGACGGCCTGATCCAGTAACTCGTACGGGTTCAGTAGGGGCGCAGCATGCTGCGCCCCTACGTATTTACCCCCTGACTTCCGCGCCCACGCTGACCCCCAACATCCTCATCGCATTGCCGTCCCGCACGGCAATCTCAACCGTCCCGCCGGATCCGGTAAACGCCACCAGCGCTCCCGATGCGACGTCCGCGAACGTGCGACGCAACGGACCCACGTCTACCCCCGCGACGTGAATGTTCGCTCCGGGCTGCAAGGCGGTTGGGGAAATGTTCGACACCAGCGTGCCGAAGCGATCGACGTGAAGCACTTCACCGACGACCGCGTCTCCCTCGGTCTTGGGGATCGGCAACGGCGCGTAGAGCGGATCGGTAATCGCCGTACCCAACGACTCGAACGAGCCGCCCGTCGCCAGCACTCCCGCGGCCGGCGCGAAGACATCGCGGCCATGAAACGTTGGCGCGGCTTCAGGGAGCACGGGAATGGAGACGAACGTCGCGTTCAAGGACAGGAACGAGAGCAGCCCGTTGTCCGGGGCCAGGAAGTAGCGACCAAATCGCGTTGCCGCGAGTATGCGACGGTCTGTTCCAACACCGGCATCAACGACCGCCACGTAAATCGTGCCTTCGGGAAAGAACATCCACGTCCGGCTCAGGATGTACTGTGCGGCGCGCACATCGCCGGGCGACACTTCGTGGGTGATATCCACCAGCGTCGCCGTCGGAGCGTATGTCGAGAGCACGCCCTTCATCTCGGCCACGTAGCTGTCGGCGGTGCCGAAGTCAGTCAGCAGCGTAACGATCGTCATCGCTCAGACCCTGACGGCACGCCACTTTCCCCCCCTCCAAAACAGGATCATCGCCATGCCGCGTGAAATTGCGGTGACGCTCAGCGCGAACCAGATGCCGAGCAAACCGCTTGAGCGCGACCACCAGGCGGCCAGGGGAATGCGCATCGCCGTGAGGCTCGTGCTCACGATCTGCGGCCAAACGGTGTAACCCGCCCCCGCCAACGCACCCTCGAGAATCAGCTCGAAACTCTGCCCGATCTGCGCGAACGAGATGACCCGCAGGTAGAGCACGCCATCCTTGATCACCTGGGCATCGTGTGTGAACAGTGCCACGAGGCGCCCCGGGATCAACAGAAACGCGGCGGCCGTCGTCACGGTGACCACCAGGCAATAGCCCACGGTCAGCCGCACCGCCTCCCGCGCCCGTGCTTCCTGCCTTGCGCCAAGATTCTGGCCCACCAGTGCGCTGGCGGCCAACGCGAAGCCGCTGATCGCGATGAAGCCGAGCCCTTCCATCTTATGGCCCACGCCCAGGGCGGCGAGCGCCGGCGTGCCGAAACGTGAAGTAAACCGCGTGAGCCACATATAGATGATCGACAAGAGCACCCCGGCCAACGACAGGGGTGCGCCGATGCGGACGATCGTTGGGATCGCCCGCCAGTCCGGTGCAGCGACGCGGACCAGTCCGCGCCGCAGCGCGATGACCAGTCCGAGCAGGAATCCGCCGCCGCGCACCATCACCGACGCCAAGGCCGCACCTTCGACGCCGAGTCGCGGGAAGGGACCCACGCCCGCGATCAGCAGTGGATCGAGCGCAATAGAGACGCCCACGGAGCCCGCGAGCATCATGAACGGTGTGCGCGTATCGCCCGAGGCACGGAACGTGGCTTCGATAGCGAAAAACCCAAACACGAGTGGCGCCCCGACGAGCCAGGTCGAGAGATACGCGTGCCCGAGCGTGGCGACCTCGGCCGGCACCTTCATGACGCGAAACATCGTGCCGGCCGCCGACCAGCCGACGACGCTGACCACCAGACCGGCGCCCAGCGCATAGACCACTGCCGCCGCGGCGACGCGCGCCGCGCGGTCGGGATATCCCTCGCCATGCCGTCGCGCGGCGACGGCGATCAATCCGATCTCGACCATCTCGCCGAGACTGAGCGCCACCCAGATGTAGAACCCCGCGGTCGACACGGCCGCGAGTGCCGCCGGTCCGATGAGCCGGCCTACCCAGATGCTGTCGATGAGGTTGAAAGAGAAATGGCAGGCCATCATGGCGACGGCGGGCGCGGCGAGTCGCAAAACGACCGGTCGCAGCGGGCCGGTCGTGAGGGAACCGGCAGGGGCCGCTGAGGCTATGTCCGGGGGATTAGCGGGCGTAGCGTGCTACCAGCACGAGTGCGTCGTCGTTGCCCTTCACGTGGCGCGTGATGACGAAGTCGGCGATCTCCTGCGGACTATTGGAGAGCACGAGCGACTCGGCGAATCCATCCTTGATGCCGTCGGAGAAGAGAATGACGGTGTCGCCCAGGGCCAGCGGTACGGAGCGCGTCGTGGGATGCGCCGGCTCCGCGCCGATGAATCCCGCGCTCGGCACGAGGGAGATGCGCGAGGCACGATTGCCGAGATCGGCGCGCAACACGATGCCGCCGATGTTGCCGACGCCCAGCCACGCCATCGTCGCCGCCTGCGGATCGAGGTAGGCGAGGCCGAGGACGACACCGCGCAGTCCGACCAGTGCGTCATGGCAGCGGCGGACCAGGTCGCTGAGCGGCTCGCGGGCATAACGGTCGAGCGCCGCGACCGCCGCGTGCGCGGCCGACGCGGCTTCCTGGCCGTGGCCCAGCCCGTCGACCACCGCGATCAGCGTTCCTTTCCCCACACGCTTGATGAGACACAGGTCCCCCGATTCCGTCTGCCCCGGCAGCGGGAGCGTGGCGAACGCCGTGTCGATTTTCAAATCGTCCGCCGCCACTTCGTCATGGTGATCGTCGTGCCGCGTCCCACCACGGTATCGACCTCGAACTCGTCCATCAGCCGCTTCGCGCCCGGCAACCCGGCGCCGACGCCGTGCGACGTCGAGTAGCCGTATTGCATCGCGCGCTCGATGTCAGGAATCCCGGGACCCTGATCGATCGCGACGACGGAGACGCCCTGACGATCGCCGTTCTGGACGAGACTGAGGATGATCTCGCCTTTCTTGGCATACATCAGGATGTTGCGGGCGATTTCGGAAATCGCGGCGGCAATGACGGTCTGCTCACCGCTCGAGAATCCCGCGACGGCGGCTAGCGCGCGACCTTGTTGTCGGGCTTCAACAACATCAACGTCCGCGGCAATTGGCAGTCGCAGCTCTTCACCCACGGCTGCTCGGTCTTTTGGGTTTGGTGTCCACGACGCGCTCTTTGGTGCGCCCGTCGAGGAAGGCGAGACCTTCTTCGAGGTCCAGCACGGTCGCCACGCCCTTCAGCGTCAACCCGAGCTGCACCATTGCGAACGCCACGTCGGGCTGGATGCCCACGATGACCGTCTCGGCGCCGCGCAGGCGAGCCATGTGCGCGATGTCGCGCAACGTCCGCACCGCGAACGAGTCCATGACGTCGAGCGCGGTGACGTCGACGATGACGCCGCGACAGCGCGACCGCCCGACCTGGGCAATCAGCGCCTCACGAAGATGGGAAAGGTCGGCGTCAGTGAGGGCAGACTGAATGGAAGCGATGAGATACTGCCCCTGCCGCAGTATTGGTACTTCCACAGCGTCCTCCGCGGGGCGGGTGGGGGGGGCTAGCGGGTGAGCTCCGTGCCAGGTTCGCGACCCGGCTGGGGCCCGGGGAGGGCCGCACGGTCGGCCAGCAGCCGCTCGGCCTCTTCGATGCCGCCCTGCAGGTCACCGACGGTGGCCATTTCGCTCAAGTCGACGCCGATCGTCACGAGCGTCTGCGCGATTTCGGGCGACAGGCCCGTCACGATGACGGTGGCGCCCAGCAGGCGCGATGCTTCGACCGTTTGCACCAAGTGGTTCGCGACACCGGAGTCCATCGCCGCCACACCGGTCACGTCGATCACGACGACCTTGGCGCGGTTGGCCCGAATCGCACGCAAAAGCTGTTCGGTCAACTGCCGGGCGCGCTGCGGATCGATCACGCCGATGATCGGCAGAATGAGGAGCCGCTCACGCACCTGCAGCACCGGCGTGGACAGCTCCCGGATCGCTTCCTGTTGCTGACGGATGATGCGCTCGCGCTCTTCCACGAATCCGACGGCCACCGTGTTCGCGATGCGGTTCGCCGCGGGTTCGTAGGAGTCGAGAATGCGGTTCAGCTTTTCGACGTTGTCTTGGTATTTGTTGAACAGCGAGCGGGCCAGCACGTCACGCAGTAAGAGCACGATTCCGACGACTTCGTCTGTTTCGACGCCTCGCGGAATGATCCGCTCCGACAGTCGCCGGGAGTACGCCTGCAGCGCTTCGAAGGTGCCGGTCTCGAGCGCTTCCACGTAGTTGTCGTAGACCGCGGTCGCTTCGGCGAAGATTTCCTCTTCCGTCATGGCCGTCAGGAGTTCGGCGCGTGTGATGCGTCGGGCCCATTCCTCGCGCAGCTGCGTCCGGTTTTGCCGCAGGTGCGCGACCAGCTCGCGCAGCAGGCCGGCAGACGATTCGGACAGGGCCGGGGCCTCGGACTCGCGCGTCGAGACGCTCATGCTTTTCTTGGTGTCCATGGCTCGAAACCTATGGGCGGACAGTTAGGGAGCAAGCCCTGCGGCCCTGCTCTTTCGACGTTCCTTGGTCTCGTACAGGGCGACGTCTGCCGCGTTGAACAATGCCTCGACGGTCTCGCCGTGGCCGGGGTACACTGCTACCCCTGCAC
>JBKPDZ010000152.1:0-13504 GCA_046728135.1 Gemmatimonadota bacterium
CATTCACACACGTCTCAGCTTAACATAACATCTATTATACGACTCAACCGTGCCTGAACTTATTTGGAAACTGATCCCTTCGTGAGCTCGGCAAGCCGCACCTTGGCTTCTGTGGCGGCTGCCTCCTTGGAGAATTCCTGCTGGATCCGGCGGTAGTCCGCCACTGCCTTCGCTGTATCTCCTGCCGTGGTCCAGGCCCGACCGGCGTCAGCGAGCAGTTGGGCCTTCAAAAAATCGAAGCGGGCCGCCGCTGACCCATTCTCGTAGGCCTCTCCGGCCTCCCGCGTGCGCCCCATGTTCTCGTAGGCGGCTCCCAGCAGGCTGTACGCCTGCGCCCGATAGGCCTTGCCGGCATTGCCGGCGTAGTCTTTGAGCACGGCAACGGCCTGCTGCGGCTGCCCCTGCAGCAGCCGCACGTTCGCGAGCAGCAGGCGGCCTTCCTGCGCAGCGTTGGTGCCGGAATAGTCCTCGATCACCTTGGCGAGCTCGCTCGCCGCGAGCGGCAAATTCTGATTGTCGAATGCAAACCGCGCACCCGCCAGATTGCGACTCGCGATATCCTCGGCACGTCGCTTCGTCGACAATGTCCAGAGAAACAGTGCTGCCGCGATGACCACAATCGTGCCGGTCCACGAAGACACCTGGCGGTGCGCCCTGACCCACGCGACCACACGATCGGAAAAAGGGGTGCTCTGAGCCCCGACTGGCACTGCCGCGGGGTTCGCCTTCGAGCCGGGCTTGCCGGTGGGTGCTGCGGTTTGCGTGGCCATTACTGAGTTCTATCCCTGATTCGAGTAAACGTCGCATGCCCCTGGGGTGACTCGAACACCCGGCCAACGGTTTAGGAAACCGCTGCTCTATCCACCTGAGCTACAGGGGCTCGTCCGGGGGCGCAGAGGCGCCGGGGCGCGTAAGCGGCGAAATCTACGTGAGTTAGGCGTAGTGCAGCAAGGCCTCGACGCGCCTGCCCTGCAGGCGCTGACGGCCGTTGAGGAAATCGAGCTCGATGAGAAAACTGAACCCCGCGACGGCCGCGCCGGTGCTTCCCACCAACTGCGCCGCAGCGTTGGCCGTGCCACCCGTCGCAAGCACGTCGTCCACGACGAGCACGCGGTCCCCCGGCTGGACGGCATCGTGGTGCATCTCAAGCGAGTCGGTGCCGTACTCGAGGGCGTATTCGACGCGCTGTGCGGCGGCGGGAAGCTTGCCGGGCTTCCGGATGGGCACGAGCCCCGCCCCGAGCTCGAGCGCAATCGGCGCACCGAACAGAAAGCCCCGCGATTCGATCGAGACGACACGTGTGATCCGGGCGCCCTTGTACGGTTCCGCCATCATGGAAACCGCCTGCGCGAATAGCTTCACATCGAGCAGCACCGGGGTGACGTCCTTGAAGATGATCCCGGTCTTCGGGAAGTTCTTGACGTCGCGGATCGTGCGCTTGAGCTCGTCCAGAGCTCGCGATTTATCTGATATCAAATGACCTCGGGACATCCAGTTCAACTGGAACTTGAAGTCGTTGGACATCGTCAACGCGCGCGTACGAGGGGCCGCGACGGAGCTGTTCCTCCAACTGCTCAAGTGCCGCGTCGGGTCCTTCAGAAATCACTTCAACCGATCCGTCGGGGAGATTCTGCGCGAAGCCGCCCAGCTTGAGGCGCTGCGCTTCACGCATGACAAACCACCTGAACCCCACGCCCTGAACCCGCCCCCGGATGATCCAGCGACGGAGGCTCATTTTGGGCGTCGGCGCTTGAGGACATAAATCCCAATGACAATGAGCGTCAGTGGGATCAAGACCAGCAGAGCCCGCGTCACATAGCGGTGAATCTCTTCGTTCCGCAGCACCCCTTCATGCTGGCCCAGGAAGTAGCCGATCCAGGTGAGAATCGCACACCACACCGCGGCGCCGGCGGCCGTGTACAGGATGAATTTGGGCAGCGGCATGCGATGCAGTCCCGCCGGAATCGAAATCAGGTGGCGGATCACCGGAAACAGCCGGCCGATGAGGGTGCTGATCTCACCATGTTGAGCGAAGAACTGTTCGGAGCGAAGCAGGTTCTTCTCGCTCAGCAGCACGTAGCGACCGTAGCGCTGAATCAAGGGGCGGCCGATCCACTGGGCGCCGTAGTAATTCGCGAGCGCGCCGATCACGCTCCCGACGACCCCGCAAATCAGAGCGAGCGGGAAGCTCATTTGGCCCTTGGCCGCCCAATACCCCGCTGGTGGCATCACCAACTCACTGGGTACGGGCAGGATCGACGACTCCAGCGCCATGAGCACAACGATCCCTGGGTAGCCGAGGTCGAGGAGTGTGTGGAGGAGACCATCGATGACCCGTTCAAGCATCGAAGCCGTGCTCGCCGACCAGCGGGACGAAGCGGGCCTCGCCAATGGGCGACGTGCGGATGCCCTCAGGGGTGCGATGGACCAGCGTGAGTGTCTGGGCGCCTTTTGCGCCCAGGGGAATGATCATACGGCCGCCGGGCGCGAGCTGCTCGACTAGGGGTGGCGGGATCTCCGGGCCTCCTGCGGCCACCAGGATCGCGTGGTAGGGCGCGTAGGCGCTCCAGCCCAGTGTCCCATCGCCCACCAGCACGGAGACGTTCGTAACGCCAGCCGCGCGCAGCGCGGCCTGGGCGCCTTCAGCGAGTGGGCGCATCCGCTCGATCGTGAACACTTGCTCGGCGAGGGCCGCGAGTAAGGCGGTCTGATACCCCGACCCCGTGCCGATCTCGAGCACGCGCTCCTTCCCCGTGAGGCCGAGGGTCTCGAGGTATCTCGCCTGGGTAAACGGCTGCGAGATCGTTTGCCCACCGCCGATGGGAAGGGCGGCGTCCTCGTAGGCCCGATGCCGTAGAGCCTCCGGGACAAACAGGTGCCGGGGGGTGGCCGCGAAGGCGCGAAGGACGGCGAGATCACGAATGCCTTGCGCGCGCAATTGTTCGACGAGCCTGGCGCGGTAGCCGCCGTAGGTGTCACGGCTTCCAGTCACTTACCCAAGTCCCACTGCCGCACGACTTCGAGGAGCTTGTAATTCGTCAGGTCGACGTGCAGCGGTGTGACGGAGATGTAGCCGTCCTTCACCGCCTGGAAATCCGAATCGGCGCCGCCGGACCACGTCACGCGTCCTCCGCCGATCCAGTGTACCTCTCGGCCCCACGGATCCTTCATGGTGGCGATCTCTTCGTGAAACACACGGCTGCCGAGGTTCGTGACCTTCACGCCTTTCACCTGTTCGCCGGGGATAGGCGGGAGGTTGATGTTGAGCAGCGTCTCGGCGGGAAAGCTCTCGACCTGGACGATGCTCTGGATCAGGCGTTCGAGACCTTTGCGGTGACTTTCGAGGTGCTCGAGATCGAAACTGCCGTAGGAAATCGCGATACTTGGAACGCCCGCGGCCAAGCCTTCCATGGCAGCCGATACGGTACCCGAATAGAGCACATCCTCGCCCATGTTCGGGCCGTGGTTCACACCCGACATCACCCAGTTCGGCCCCGCGGGCATGAGCGCGCCCAGGGCGAGCAGCACACAGTCGGTGGGCGTGCCGTCCACCTGAAACGCGCCGTCAGATCGCCGATGGGCGCGCAGCGGCCGGTGCAGTGTGAGCGAATGCGACGTGCCGCTCTGCTCGCGGTCAGGAGCGACGACGGTGACCTGCCCCACGGTCGAACACACATCGGCGAGGAGCGCGATCCCGGGCGCCAGCACCCCGTCGTCGTTGGAGACCAGAATCCGCAACCCATCTTGTTTTGGTGTGGTCACATCGCTCCTGCAACGATGCGGCCGGCGTGGCGCGCGAAGGCACGCGCCATCCGCCAGGTATCCGCCCACGATCGGAAGTGACTGCGCGGACCATAGATCGTCGGCACGTCGACCGAGACCACCCGGTACCCCGCGCGCAGCGTGTCGAGCAGAAAGTTAGCCTCGTATTCGTAGCGGTCGCCTGCCGGCCGGATCCGCTCGGCCACCTCAATCGTGAACGCGCGGAACCCCGTCTGGGCGTCACTCACCCGCTGGCCCCCAATCCGCGACGCCAGGCGCGCCGAGAGCCAATTGGTAAAGCGGCGCGAGAGCGGCATCTCCGAGCCGCGCCGGCGTGCGCCAAGCACGAGATCGGCGCGCGCGTCAGTGATGGGTCCGAGCAGCCGGGGGGCTTCCTCGGGTGCATGCTGCCCGTCCGCATCGAGTGTGACGATGACGCCGGCTCCGTTCGCGCACGCCCGGGCGACGCCCGCGCGCAGCGCTACGCCCTTGCCCCGGTTGCGGGGATGGGTGACGACAGTCGCCCCCCTCCTCCGTCCCTCGTCCCCCGTCCTGTCCGTCGATCCGTCGTCGACCACAATCACGTCAGCGTGGGGGATCGCCGCGCACGTTCGCGCGACGACGTCGCCGATCGTGGCGGCTGCTTGAAACGCGGGGATGACCACAGCCACCCGCAACGTTAGCTCCCTTCGAGAATGCCGAGCACCGACTTCAGCTCGGCCCGGAGCTCCTTGACGGTTTCGGTGGCGAGGGCGCGTCGCGCTTCGGGCTTGAGCTCGCCGGAGCGCCGATACTGCTCGATCTTCTGCCGGGCGCCTTCGATCGTGTATTTCTCGGTGTACAGCAGATGCTTGACCAGCATGATCAGCTCGATCTCGCGCCGCTGATACACGCGGTTGCCGGAGCGGTTTTTGGCGGGATTCAAGAATCGGAACTGGCTCTCCCAGTAGCGCAGCACATGCGGCTTCAGGTCGGTGAGTTGGCAGACCTCGCCGATCGAGAAGAACTCTTGCACGGGCTGCGCGGGCGTGCCGCTGCTCATCGGCTTTCCGCCTTCAGCTCTCGCTCCATCAGGTCGCTGATCGCCTCACGGGGCGGCTTGTTCTCGAACAGCACGTTGGCCACTTCGCGCGCGATCGGCAGCTCGACGCCATGACGCGCGCCGAGCGCGACGGCGGTCCGCGTCGTGTTGACGCCCTCCACGACGGCCGGTTTGCCCGCCAGCGCCTGTTCGAGCGTCTTCCCCTGCCCCAAGGCGACACCGAGCGTACGGTTGCGTGACAAGGCACCCGTGGCGGTGAGGATCAGGTCTCCCATTCCGGCTAGGCCCGCGAATGTCATCGGCTGGGCGCCCAGTTTCACACCGAGGCGCGTCATTTCCGCGAGGCCGCGGGTGATGAGTGCCGCGCGCGTATTGAAGCCCAGCCCCAACCCCTCGACGATCCCCGCAGCGAGCGCAATCACGTTTTTCAGCGCCCCGCCCAGCTCGACGCCGACGACGTCGGTGTGCGAGTAGACGCGAAAGTAGCTGGTCGAGAACACACGCTGCGCGCGTTGCGCGACGCGGTGATCGGTCGCGGCCGCGACGACCGCGGTCGGCTGGTGCTGGAAGACTTCCCACGCGAACGATGGGCCGGAGAGCACCGCGACCGGTACGCCCTGCGGCAACACCTCGGCCAGGACGCACGACGGCCGCTCGAGCCGGTCGGGATCGAGTCCCTTGGAGGCGCTCACGACGAGCGGCTGAGATCGATCGAGCGCCTGCGCGGCCTCCGCCATGACCGGCCGCACGGCGTGCGACGGCGCGACCGACACGACGGCTTCGGCCCCACGGATCGCCACGGCGAGGTCTGCTTCGGCGCGCAGGGCCGTTGCCAGCGCGGCGCCCGGCAGAAACATGTCGTTGACGTGGCGTCGGTTGATGCCGTCCACGACCTCAGCTTCGCGGGCCCAGAGCACCACCTGCTCTCCCTTGCGAGCGAGGAGGTCCGCGAGGGCTGTACCCCAGGCGCCGCCACCGATGACCGCGACTTTCACGCTGGTCTGCCTCGCGTCCGAAATCGGCTCTCGGTCCCGCTCAGCAGGCGGGAGATGTTGCGCCGGTGGGCGAAGATGATCAGCGCCACGAGTGCGACGCTCGCCCAAAAGACAGAGGGTGAGCCCGGCTGCAACAGGGCGACCGAGAGCGGGACGCTCAGGACCGCAATAATCGAGCTGAGCGAGACGTAGCCGGTCAGCCAGAGACACAGCCCCCAGACCGGAATCGCCAGCAGCACGGCGACGGGGGCGAGCGCCAGAAACATCCCCGCGGCGGTGGCGACGCCCTTGCCGCCCTTGAAGCGGACGTACGGCGAGAACATGTGACCGAGCACTGCGGCGCCGCCCAGCACGACCGGCGCCAATGGATGCTCGGTGGCTCCAGCCCAGCCGGAGAAGAACAACACCGGGATGGCACCCTTGGCGATATCGACCAGCGCGACGGGGATCGCGTACTTCCAGCCGAGGATCCGGTAGACGTTGGTGGCGCCCAGGTTTTTGGAGCCGTGCTCGCGCAGGTCGATCCCCCGCCCCACCTTGCCGGCGATGTAGCTCGTCGGCGTCGCGCCGAGCAGGTACGAAGCAAGAGTCGCCAGGACGGCGTTCAGCGACGGCCTCGTTTGCGGCGGAACTTGATCGTGAGCGGCGCCCCGGTGAACTCCCACGCTTCGCGGAAGCCGTTGTGCAGGTACCGCGTGTAGGACTCGGGGATTGCCTCCGGACGGTTCGCGACGACGGCAAACCGCGGCGGGGCCGTCCCGACCTGGGTCGCGTAAAACAGCCGCACCGACTCGCCGACGGGCTGCGGCGGCTGCTGTCGCGCCAGTAGCTCTTCCAGTACGCGATTCACTTCGGCGGTCGGGACTCGCTTCTCCCGCTCCTCCGCCACGGTCACGATCGCGTCGAGCAGCTTGGTGACGCGCTGGCCGGTCTTGGCCGAGACGTAGTAGAACGGGATGAACTCCAGGAACGGCGCGCGCGCCTTGATGTCGCGCTCGCCGTCTCGCGCCGTGTTGGTCACCTTCTCTTCGATCAGATCCCATTTGTTCACGGCGACAATGACGGCCGCCCCGCGCTCCCACGCCTCGTTGGCGATCTTCAAGTCCTGGACGTGCATGCCGTCCTTGGCGTCCACGACGAGGAGGCAGACATCGGCACGCTCCATCGCGCGCGTGGTGCGCAGCGTCGAGTAGAACTCGAGATCCTCTTCGACCTTGCTGCGCTTGCGAAGCCCGGCGGTGTCGATGAAGACGAGCGTGCGGCCCTGGTACTCGAACGGTGTGTCGATGGCATCGCGCGTGGTCCCGGGCTCGTCGTTGACGACCAGCCGATCCTGACCCAGTAGCTTGTTCACCAGACTCGACTTGCCGACATTCGGCCGGCCGACGACGGCGACATGGATCGCCTCGTCTGCCTCGGCTTCTGGAGCCTCAGGCAGGAGCGCGACGAGCTTGTCGAGCAGATCGCCACTGCTCTTCCCGACTGCCGCGGATACCGGGAACGGATCCCCGATGCCGAGCTCGTAGAACGCCAGGTGACGCGTCTCGTCGGGCAGATTGTCGGCCTTGTTGACGACGAGCAACAACGGCCGTTTGGCCTTGCGCAGATACTGGGCGATCTCGAGGTCCATGGGGTGAATGCCCGACTCGACATCCACGACGAACAGCAGCACGTCGCTGTCAGCCACCGCCTGCTCCACCTGCGCCCGAATGGCGCGGTTCATCGGATCCGCCGAACCCGGGACCAGCCCGCCGGTGTCGACGAGCCAGAACCGCCGGCCGTTCCACTCCGCGGGCGCGAAATGCCGGTCGCGAGTCACCCCCGGCTGTGCGTCCACGATCGCCTGGCGCCGCCCGATGATCCTGTTGAAGAGCGTCGATTTGCCGACGTTGGGGCGACCGATGATGGCGACGGTAGGAATGCTCATGTCTTTGGCGATACCACGGCGGCAGAGGCGGCAGAGGCGGCAACGTTGCCGCCATTGCCGCCCGTTGGCTCTTCCAACGCATCCGCAAAGTCGTATGACAGCCGTATCGGCATGGGCAACTGAGAGGCCAGGTCGTGCGCTTCGAGGTCGTCCATGAATAGCAGGTCGTCGTTGACCGCCTCGGCGGGCAGGAGCGCGAGATCGAGATCGCCGCGGTCTCGCAACGCCCCGAGGACCGTCTTGCCGGGCAGTAGCCCTGCCGTTGTTACGGTCGGGCCAAACAGTGTGTTCTCGAGAGCCAGAATCTCGAAATGGGCGCCCGTGATCTGTGTTAGATCCGTAACGATCTGCGGGATCAGCGGCCCCATCGCGGTCCCGGTCACAATGCCGATCTTCTTGTCGCGCCAGCCATCCGGCTCGATCCGTGCCTCCCGAATGCGCGTCTGCAAATAGCGCACAGAGCCGACCCCGTTTTCCCGCTGCTCGAACTCACCGTACCATTCGGCCGGCGGCAAAGGCACATCCGCCTGCAGGTAGAGATCGTCCGCACCGTAGCACCACGGCGCGCCGCGATCGGCGACCGCGCGCGCGGCGAAGTCGTCCACGGTGGCAAGTGCGGCGCGACATTCCTCGCGCGTCGGCTGACGCACCAGCGCATGCTTACTGAATTCGGTCAGCGCCACTGGCACCACCGACACGGACAGGATCGCCGGCCCCAGGCCGTAGAGGTCGGTCAAGGAGCGCACGAGCTGCGGCCCGTCGTTGCTGCCGGGCACCAGCACGACTTGCGTGTGGAACGCGATCCCCCGCTCGACGAACCAGCGCAGTTGCGGTATGACGTCCGGAGCCTCAGGATTACGCAGCAGCCAGCGACGGACTACGGGATCCGTGGCATGGACGGACACGTAGAGGGGCGACAGCCGGTACTCGACGATGCGCTCCAAATCCCACGGCTTCAGGTTCGTGAGCGTGGCGAAATTCCCGTAGCGGAACGAAAGACGGTAATCGTCATCTCGGATGTAGAGCGCCTCGCGCATGCCCTGGGGGTTGCCATCCACAAAGCAGAAATCGCAGTGATTGGCGCAGCGCCGGATGCGCGGCGGCTCCAGCGTGACGCCCATCGGCATCCCCTCCGGGCGTTCGACGTCGTACTCAATCTCCTCGCCGGCGGGGAGCCGGGCCTGGAGCACGAACTGTTCGTCGGCGGTCAGGAACTCCCAGTCGAGAAAGTCCTCGAGGGGACGGCCGTTGACCGCGAGCAGCTCGGTGCCGGGGGTGAGTTCGAGAGCCGCACCCAACGAGTCGGGCGCGACCGCCTGTACGCGAATCACTGCTGACCGCCTAGAGGTTCAAGGAGTTTCTGAAGCTAACGGCGCAACTTCAACGGCTAATATCGCTTAGGAGTAGTGGTGCGGCAATACCTTAAACCCCGTGACGTCTTCTAATAGTCTGGAGTCTCCGCTCTAATGCGCCTATCCGTTCTCCTCGTCCTCCAGCTGATCCCGGTCCTCGCGGCTGCTCAGCAGTCCCCCGGCTCCCCGCCTGGCCTGCCGCCGCCCTTACACGTGCAGGTCGACTCGACGCACCACCGCATCCTGCTCACGGGCGGTCCGTATCGCGTGCCCGTGACGCCGGAGATGCCGGGGATGATGATGGACATGCCGGCCATCCCCGTGCAGGAGTTCGTCTTTCCGATGGACGGCTGGATTCAGGGGTACCGCGTCGACTTGTTCGACGAGCGGGGTCATGAGCTGTCGCACCGCCTGCTCCATCACCTGATCATGGTGAACTTCTCGCGCCGTCAGTTCATCTATCCGGCGCTCGAGCGCCTCCTGGGCGTCGCCGAGGAGTCCGATACCGGCGACTTCCGCGTCCCGCGCTCGATCGGCGTGCCCATGCGGACCGGCCAGCAGATGGGTGTGTACGCCATGTGGCACAACGACTCGGGGCCCGAAGTCCCCGTCGCGTACTGGCGCATCGTCATGTACATGCTGCCTGCCCGGCGGTACCCCCGGCCGCTCGACGTCCTTCCCGCCTACTTCGACGTCAACATCCAGACAAACCCCGAGGAGAACCGCTTCAACGTTCCCCCCGGCCACTTTGAGATCGGCTATGAGTTCAGCCCACCGCTCTCCGGGCACCTGCTGGTGGTCACCGGTCATCTCCACGACTACGGCGTACTCGTGAAGCTCGTGGACGCACAAAGCGGCAAGACGCTGGTGGAGGTAAAGGCGAAGCGCGACTCTTTGGGGCATGTGCTCTCGATGCCGCGCAAGCTGCTAGCGATCCGTGGGGAGGGCCTGCATCTGAAGGCCGGGCATCGCTACCGCGTGGTTGGGGTGTTCGAGAATACGACCCGCGATACGCTCTACGGCGCGATGGCGCACATGGTTGGCCTGTTCGCGCCGGACCGTTACGGGGAGTGGCCGGCGGTCGACACCGCCGATCCGTACTACCAGCGGGATCTCGTCGCTCTGCTCGCGAGTGGAAAGACGGACTCGGTGATCGTGGGGGGACCGCTAAAGAAGCCTCAGAGCGGGCGACGGGATTCGAACCCGTGACGTCCAGCTTGGGAAGCTGGCATTCTACCCCTGAATTACGCCCGCGACGTTGCTGCTAATACACTTGCACGTGAAGGCTGGCTGTCTACCGCCGTGGTGCCAATGGTGGTGCCAAAACTCCGCGCCTGCAACGCTGCCAGCCGCTCCCCCAACTTAGCCACGTACTGCTCAACGCGGTACTCCACGACCTCAGAGCGCTGCCGCACCTCGCCCAGGTGCCCGTAGACGCGCCGCACCATCGACTCGCCGCCGTGCCCCATCTCTTTGGCGACCGTATAGACGCTCACCGGCGCGCCCTGGTCGGTCGTCTGCAACCGCGCGGCGCAGTATGTGTGCCGGAACATCTTCGAGCGAATGTCGCCTTCCCCCCAGCCGGCCCGTGCGGCGACGGCGTCGAGCAGCTTGTGGAAGTCCGTGACCATCGCTTCGGCGCCCGAGCGATAGCTAGGGAACAAGAGACGTGAGGGCGGCCGCTCGGCCAGGTAGCGCTCAAGGATCGCGCGCAGCTGCGGCCACAGCGGCACCGATCGGTGCGACGTCGACGTCTTGAGGCGGCGCCACGTGTTCGGGCGAAACGTGACGACGCCGCGATCAAGCGACACGTCGGCAACCTCGAGGCCCAGGATCTCCGACTCCCGGCCGCCCGTGAGCAGGAACGTAGCGACGAGCTCGTGTGCGAACGGCAGCGCCGGCCGGCCGACGTTCTCCTTCGGGCGATAGAGCCGTGCGGCCTCGAGGAGCAGCGCTGCGTCGGGAACCTCGAGCCAGCGCGCCTCGACACGCCGTGCCTTCGGCTTCTCCAACAGGTCGCCGACCGGATTGTAGCCCGATGGGACCACGCGCTCGGCGCGGGCCCGCTTGTAGAGATTCGACAGCGAATTGAGATGGTGACGGATCGTGCCGCCGCTCAGGCCTTCCGACTCCTTGAGGTGCTCGGCCCACCCACGGACGTCTGTCGTGGTGATGCTCGCTAGGTCTCGCGCGGCGCCGAAGTGTTCGACGGCGCGGTCGAGATGCAGCTCGGCCAGCTCCAGCCAGTCCTCGGTGATTTCGCTGCTTTTCGCCTTCGCGACGAGATGCACGCTCGCGAAGGCCTCGAGTGTGACCTGACCTGCCAGGCCGTGCAGTGCCCTGCCCCGCCGCAAGCCGTCGAGGTCCTTGATCCGCTTCGCGAGCACGTCCTGCGCGATCGCGGGATCCGTGGTCGCGCGCTTCTCGCCGATCGCCACGAGCGGCTCGCGCTTCCCGCCGACGTCGGCGTACTCCCGCAGGTCCGCGTAAGCGCGTCGCGCGCCACCGCGGTCCCGCCAGTAGATCTTCGTTCTGGCACTCATCTTCGTCTCCTGTGTTGAGGGGTTCCGTCGCGCGACCCGCTCAAGGCGGTTCGTGAGCCGGGTTACCCAGAATAGCTCGGTGCTCTGTTCCATGCTCACCGCCGCCGCGCCAACGTCGTTTCGCGCACCGCACGCCACGCACCGAGGTGTGCGACGCGTCTCTCGCCGCGCTGATCAGCGAGGAAGGCGTCCAGTGCAGCTTGCGGGATGCGCCAGTCGCGACCGTTCAGCTTGTAGGCACCCTCGAAGCGGCCGCGCTCACACCACGCGCGGACGGTGGAGGCTCCGCGGTGGAACCGCGCCGCGAGCTCAGCCACCGTGAGGTCCGCCGGCAGAGTCGCGCGGGCGGCGGGGCCGTCGTCCTCCGCCGCGAGCTCGAGCAGGCCGTCTCGACTGAGCGTCAAGAAGCCTCCGGGCGGGAGGCGCTCCGCCAGGTCCCGGAGGCGGTCGTTACGATTCACTGCATTTCCCTTCCCCGGGAGCCGACGGTTCCGCAAGTGAATCGTCCGTCCGACGAGCTCGACTTCGCGGAATGGCGTCCGCCAAAAGAGTGTGGGGCACCGCGATTCGTCGCTCGGTTGGCATCATCACTAATCCTCCCATTCCTCCTCTCGGCCGAGCAGCAGGTCCTTGAGCACGCGCCGCCCGTGAAAGGCGATCGCGACCTGCGGGGCGGTGACTAGGAGCCGCAGTTGGGCGATCTCGCCCGGCTCGAGCCGAGCGACCACGCGGGCGATGCTGCGCTGCAGGAGTTCGAGGTTGGGCGCTCGTCGCAGTTCCTGCGTGAGCTGGTCCAGAAGCCGTTCCGTTTCACCGATGCGCTCCTTCACGTGCGCCAGGGCGCGCTCGACCCAGGGCACCACGCGGGACTCCAGCCGGTCCGGCGCGTCCCGTCCAGCCAGTGTGGCGGCGTGGCGCTCGGCTTCGGCCAGCGCCCGCCCAGAGGCGGCGGCCCGGCGCGCCTCACAGCGCGCGGGCGCTTCGTCGCGCCGGACGCCGAGCCCAAGGGCCCGCGGCCGGTCGACGGTTAGGAGCGCGCCAAAGCGCTCCGGTTCGGCGGTGAACCATTCCGCCGCGCGCTCCGGCCCGGCTTGAGCGATGGCGTTCCGGAACTGTTCCCGCGCGGCTGGTGGATCGCGATAGACCCTGGCCAGCGCGCGGTCGAAGTCCTTCTCCGCCGCCTGCACCGCGGTGATCGCGTGGTCGAGTGCGGACCGCCGGGCCTGTGCGGCAGAGAGCTCCTTCGTCGCGCGGTCCCGCTCGTGCTCGAGCGCCGCCACGCGCTCGTATTCGGCCAGGGCTCCCTGGAGCTGGGCCACGTCGCGGCTCGGTGGCTCCCGGCGGGCCTGCTCCGCTTCCCGGCCCGGATAGGGCATGCGGAATCGCTCCTCCAGCCGGCGGAGGGAGAGGTCGCGCGCCACACGCGACGCTTTGACCTGGTGCGTCCCGTCCGTGATCACGAGCCCCTGGCCCTTGCGCTCCAGGCGGAGCCCGTGTGCGGAAATAGCTTCCTCCAGCTCGGGCCAAGAGCGGGCCGCTCGCAACTCGGCGAGGTGCGCCCGGACACGATCGGGGAACGCGGGCTCGCCCGTGCGCTCGGCCTGCCGGCGCTCGCCGCTCGTCAGCAGGGCGGGCTCCGGGGGCTCCTGGCCGTCGAGCTGGTAGAGCCGTCCCGCGACCTCGCGGAGTCCCCGAGCGCTCGTAGCGTGCGCTCGATCCTGGGGCGATCCTGCCAGCGCTCCCATGCCACGCCCGTCTCCGGGTGCACCCGGTTCACCATGACGTGCACATGCGGATGCGCCCGGTCTTGGTGGGCCACCATCAGAGCCTGGTGCTCGGCCAAGCCGAGATCCCGCAGGACGCGGTCCGCCACGGACTGCATC
>JBKPDZ010000153.1:0-13116 GCA_046728135.1 Gemmatimonadota bacterium
GAGCATCGTCCTAGAGGCCGCCGACGAGGCGCGAATCCCGGGCGGCAGCGCACTGGCGGTAGATCGCGTGGTATTCTCGGCGCGGGTGCAGGAACGCGTGCTCGGCCATCCCAACATCACCCTGGTGCGGGGGGAAGTCACCGAGCTGCCCTCACCGGGCATCGTCGCGACAGGTCCGCTCACATCCGACGCGCTGGCCGACGCCATTGCGCGTCGCCTCGGCGCCCCGTCGCTGGCCTTCTACGACGCCATCGCCCCCATCGTCGCCGCCGACTCACTCGATTTGTCCCGGCTGTTCAAGGCGTCGCGCTACGGCAAAGGCGGCGGCGACGACTACTGGAACGCGCCGTTCACGCAAGATCAGTACGAAGCGTTCGTGGCCGCGTTGCTCGGGGGCGAGCAGTATGTGCCCGGACACGAGTTCGATAAGGCCCCCTACTTCGAGGGCTGCCTGCCGGTCGAAGAGATGGCGCAGCGCGGGGTCGAGACGCTGCGGTTTGGCCCGATGAAGCCGATCGGTCTCATCGATCCCAAGACCGGACGCGAGCCGTACGCAGTCGTGCAGCTCCGTCAGGAAGACCGCGCGGCGCAGATGTGGAATCTCGTGGGCTTCCAGACCCGCCTGAAGACTGGCGCCCAACAGAAGATCTTTCGCACGATTCCGGGACTCGGGGCGGCGGAGTTCCTGCGCTTCGGCAGCATTCACCGCAACAGCTACCTGAATGCGCCGGCCGCCCTGACCGCACATCTCTCGGCGAAGGACGACTCGCAGCTACTCTTCGCGGGGCAGCTAACGGGTGTCGAGGGCTACACCGAATCCGCCGCGACGGGGATGTTGGCCGGCATCAACCTGGCCCGGCTCCTGGCTGGTGAGGAGCCGCTCGTGCCGCCGCCTACGACGATGCTGGGCGCGCTGTATCGCTACCTGCGCGAGACCGACCCAGCGCGATTCCAGCCGATGAACGCGAACTTTGGATTGATGGAGCCGCTCGCCAACCCGCCGCGGGACAAGTTCAAAAAGAAGGAAGCGCTGGCGGAGCGGGCGCTGGTGGAGATGGAGAGATTTGCCGCCGCCGTTGGTTGTTCCCATGCTAAAGCATGGGCCCAACAGGGCACTGCCCCTAGGGGCAGTGATTCAGTGGGCCCACCGTTCAGGGTGGGAACACCATGACAGGGCAACCCATCTCTCCCGAAATCACCGACTTCGTCACGTTCCTGTCCAAGGAGCGCAACGACTCGCCGCACACGGTCAAAGCCTACGAGCGGGACGTGAGTGCTTTCGCCGCCTTCTGTCAGGACTACTACGGCGGTCCCTGGACGTGGGCGGGCGTGGACCGGTTGGCGATCCGCGGTTTTCTCGCGGCCGAGCAGCAGCGCGGCGTCGGGAAGCGGTCCGTGGCACGCGCGTTGTCGGCCCTGCGCACGTTCTATCGATTCCTCAACGCCACGCGCGGCATCCAGGTGAATCCGGCGCGGGCGACGCGCACGCCCAAGATCGACCGCACGCTGCCCGTGTACCTCGATCGCCAGGAGACCGACGAGCTCTTCCGGAACGCCGAGCAGCGTGCAGCCGCTGGCGGGTTCACCGAGACGCGCGACCTGGCGATGCTCGAGATGTTTTATTCGACGGGCATGCGTCTGTCCGAGCTCGCCGGGCTCAATGACGGCGACGTCGATCTCGTGGCCGATCAGGTCAAGGTGCGTGGCAAAGGCAAGAAAGAGCGCATCGTTCCGGTCGGCTCGCGCGCCACCTCCGCGCTGCGGCGCTACCTGCGCATGCGCGGGGAAGGTCGTGCGTTGTTCGTGAACCGACGGGCCAAGCGGTTGGGTCCGCGCGGGATTCAGCGCGCGATGAAGCGGCTGTTCCAGACAGTCGCGCGGGGAACCAATCTGCACGTGCACGCGTTGCGGCATTCGTTCGCGACGCATCTGCTCGACGCAGGCGCTGATCTCAGATCCGTGCAGGAATTGCTGGGGCATGCCTCGTTGGGGACCACCCAAGTGTATACTCATACGTCGGTCGAACGGCTGAAAAAGGTCTACCATCAGGCGCACCCAAGGGCTTAGGAGCCGGGAGCTTGGAGCCAGGTTTGAAGCGCATACATAGCACCACGATTCTCTGCGTCCGCCGCGATGGCAAAGTCGCCATCGGCGGCGACGGCCAGGTCACGGTCGGCGACACCGTGATGAAGGCCAATGCCAACAAGGTGCGAACGCTGAAGGGCGGGAAGATTCTCGCCGGTTTTGCCGGCGCCGCGGCCGACGCGTTCACGCTGTTCGACAAGTTCGAGGAAAAGTTGGAGCGCTACCCGACGAACCTGCCGCGGGCCGCGGTGGAGCTCGCCAAAGACTGGCGCTCCGACCGCGTGCTGCGCCGGCTCGAGGCGCTGCTCGTCGTGTCCGACAAGGAGCACGGCTACGTCATCAGCGGGTCCGGCGAGCTGATCGAGCCTGATGACGGCATTCTGGCAATCGGGTCCGGCGGCTCGTACGCCCTGGCGGCCGCCCGGGCGCTGCTCAAAGACACGAAGCTGGAACCGATCGAGATCGTGCGGAAGTCATTGGAGATTGCCGCCGAGATCTGCGTCTACACAAACACGAACATTACTGTTCTCGAGTTATAGCATGCCCAAAGCCCCCGTTTCACAACCTCCAGAACAGCCACCAACCTCCACGAACGCTCCGGTAGCCCCAGGTGCGGAGGAAACGCTCCCGTGGTTGGAGGAGCTGCCGCCAAAGAAGATCGTCGCGGAACTGGATCGCTACATCGTCGGCCAGGAGCCGGCGAAGAAAGCCGTGGCGATCGCGGTCCGGAACCGTTGGCGGCGCGCCCAGGCGCCCGAAGAGATCCGGGACGAGATCATGCCGAACAACATCATCATGATCGGTCCCACGGGGGTCGGCAAAACCGAGATCGCGCGCCGGCTCGCGCGACTGGCGGGTGCACCGTTTCTCAAGGTCGAAGCCTCGAAGTTCACCGAAGTGGGCTATGTCGGTCGCGATGTCGAGTCGATGGTGCGCGAGCTCGTGGACGTGTCGATCAATATGGTGCGGTCGGAGCGCGAGGATGATGTCTATCCCACGGCCGAGCAGCGGGCGGAGGAACGGCTGCTCGACCTTTTGCTTCCCCCCCTCCCCCCTCCCCCGTCCCCCGTCCCTCAACCGGGAGCAGGGAGCACGGAGCAGGGAGCAGCCGCCGCCCGGCCCCTATTCGTGGTGTCGTCCAAGGGTGACGTGCAACCGAAGATCCCGGAGGCTGAGACGGAGCAGCAGGAGCGCCGCCGCCGCACGCGTGAGAAGCTGCGCCAGCAGCTGAAAGACGGACAGCTCGAGGAGCGCGATGTCGAGATCGAGGTGCAGCAGCAGAGCTTCCCGATGCTCGAGATGATGCAGCCGCCGCAGGGGATGGAAGGGCCGGACATCAACTTCGGCGAGATGATTCAGGAGCTGATCCCCAAAAAGAAAAAGCGCCGCACGGTGCATCTGCACGAGGCGCGCCGCATCCTGATCGATGAAGAGCTGAAAAAGCTCGTCGACATGGACGATGTGGTGAACGAAGCGCTCGACCGCGTGGAGAACCACGGCGTCATCTTCATCGATGAGATCGACAAGATCACGGGCACGCGGGGGCAGACGGCCGGTCCCGACGTGTCGCGGGAGGGCGTGCAGCGCGACCTGCTGCCCATCGTCGAAGGCTCGACGGTGCAGACGCGCTACGGGTACGTGCGGACCGATCACATTCTCTTCATCGCGGCCGGCGCCTTTCACATCGCCAAACCGAGCGACCTGATCCCTGAGCTGCAGGGCCGCTTCCCGATTCGTGTCGAGCTGTCGTCGCTCACCGAGGCCGATTTCGTGCGCATCATGACCGAGCCGGAGAACGCGCTCACCAAGCAGTACGCGGCGCTCTGCCAGGCCGAGGGGGCGACGCTCGAATTCACGCCCGACGGCGTGAAAGAAATCGCGCGCATCGCGGCGAAGGTGAACGAGCGCATGGAGAACATCGGCGCCCGGCGACTACACACCGTGATGACGACGCTGCTCGAGGACGTCTTGTTCGAGCTGCCCGATTATCCCTCCAAGCACATCGTGTTCGACGGGCCGGCGGTGCGGGAGCGGCTGCTGCGGATCGTGGAGGACGAGGACCTCCGGAAGTACATCCTGTAGCTCCGGAGGTCCCCCTAGTTTTCGTCTAGCGCACGACTATGGGTTCGACGGTCTTGCGCACCTTCACGCGCAGCCGCGAGCCGATCAACCCACCTGCGATATCGACCTCGTTGAACCGGAACACCCGAATCCGCTGGTCGGGGCGCGGGGGGTTGTTGGCGCCGGCAATGAGATAGGATCCGGTGTCGGGCAGCGTCACGGTGCCGAGATCCTTGGTCTCCAGCTCCGCCGACTTCGCGCGGGACGGTACGCTCCAGCGCACGAGCAGCGGCTGATTGGCCGCGACCGTGTCATTCTTCATGGGCTGCAGGATGTTGTGGACTCCAGGCCCGCCGAGGACCACGCCGTGCACATTGTTCGTGCCCTGCACCACATCGAGCTGGAAGTCCCCGCTCGGGAACGTGTTCCCGGTGATCAGGTAGTCACCGGACCCGGCCGCGGTCTCGGGCAGGGTGACCTTGCCGCCCGGGAGCGCCGGATTGCTGATCGTCACCGTCGCGCCGGAGACGGCGGCGCCGGCGCCGGTACGCAGCGAAACCGAGTAGTCGGTCGAGAAACCACCGACGATTGTGGGATCGTCGTTCGCATCGATGTCGGCGACAACCTGGAGGGTCGAGCTTCCGGTGCCGGGGTTGTTCCGGCTCGTCGCCGGACCGGTGCCGTTGCCGCACGCGGCGAGGAGCCCGAGTGTGAAAAAGACCGTGAAGGTCTTGATTGCTGACGTCTTCATCTGAGCCAACCTCGCGTTCGAGTACGGTTGAACTGCAACACCGCACCGGCAAGGGGCAACGCACGTGCCCTTCCATGGGCGCTATCGGGCGAGCACGGCGCGTGAGGCGGCTCACACGGCCCTGGAGCGTTTTGTGACAACCGCGTGGCCGTTTTGACGCGAAGGCCCGCGGCAGTGGTGCCAACCGATAGCCGCGTCATCAGTCTCAGCCTTGTTCTTCCCCGGGCCCGCGGGTAAAATCCGTCACACTCACCTGTCATTTTGACTGACGTTCCCCCTCTCCCAACGGGAGAGGGGGTCAGGGGGTGAGGACCAACGGGAGAGGGGGTAGAGGGTGGGTTTGAAGCGCGATTTCCTCCAGATCACCGATTTCACCCGCAAAGAGGTGGAGCAGCTGTTCGACCTCGCCAAGCGGATGAAAGCCCGCGCCTACCGGGCAACACCCCTCGCCGGCAAGACGCTGGCGATGATCTTCGCCAAGTCGTCCACCCGCACACGCGTCTCCTTTGAGGTCGGCGCCTACCAGCTCGGCGGCCAGGCGCTGTTCCTCTCGAGCAAGGACATCCAGATCGGTCGCGGGGAGCCCATCTCCGATACCGCCCGCGTACTCTCGCGCTACGTGGACGGCATCATGATCCGCACCTATGACCACGCCGAAGTCGAAGAGCTGGCGCGGTTCGCCGCGATACCCGTGATCAATGGGCTCACCGACCTGACCCACCCCTGCCAGGTCCTCGCCGACCTCTTCACGGTCAAGGAGCACCTCGGCGGGTGGGAGGGGAAGCGCATCGCCTGGGTCGGCGAGGGCAACAACATGGCGAACGCCTGGCTCGAAGCCGCCGCCGTGCTCGGCTTCGAGCTCCGGCTCGCGTGCCCCGAGGGGTTCGAGCCGAACATGGCCAAATACGAAGCCGCCAAGAAAAACGGCTGCGTCATGGTCACCGAGGTGCCTGAGGAAGCGGTCGAAGGCGCGCACGTGATCAACACCGACGTCTGGGCTTCGATGGGACAAGAGGGCGAGGCCGAGGCCCGGCGCAACGCGTTCAGGGGCTACACCGTGGATGCGGACCTGATGAAGCTGGCGGACGAGAGCGCCATTTTCCTGCATTGTTTGCCCGCGCATCGCGGCGAAGAAGTCGCTGCTGATGTGATCGATGGACCGCAGTCTCGTGTTTGGGACGAGGCGGAGAACCGGCTCCACGTGCAAAAAGCGCTTCTCGCAACCCTGATGGGCTAATGACCACCGAAACCTTGAAGAAGACGCCCCTGCACGACATCCACGTCGCCCTCGGTGCCAAGATGGTCCCGTTCGCCGGGTTCGAGATGCCCGTCAGCTACCCGACCGGCATCTCGAGCGAGCACCGCGCGGTGCGCGAGGACGTCGGCGTGTTCGACGTCTCGCACATGGGCGAGTTCGAGATTACCGGCTCGGACCGCAACGCCTTCGTGCAGCGCGTCACCTGCAACGACGTCGGCGCCTTGGCACCGGGGCAAGCACAGTACTCCGGGATTCTCACGAAGGCCGGCACCTTCGTCGACGACTGCCTCGTCTATCGCTTTGACGACAAGCTGATGATGGTCGTGAACGCGTCGAACATCCAGAAAGACTGGGACCACATCGTCGACCAGAAGGGCGGCGCGGACGTGCGGCTGCGCGACATCTCGGATGAGACCGCGCTGCTGGCGGTGCAGGGGCCCAAGGCCGAAGCGCTGATCGGCCAGCTCACGAGTCTCGGCGTCGCGATGATTCCGTACTACCACTTTGCGCAGGGGAAAGTCGCGGGCGTGCAGTGCTTCGTCTCGCGCACCGGCTACACGGGCGAGGACGGGTTCGAGCTGTACTGCCGCGCGAGCGACGCCGAGAAGCTGTGGCACGCGCTCGTCGGCGCGGGACGCGCCGAGCCCGTGGGGCTGGGCGCGCGCGACACGCTGCGGCTCGAGGCGGGGCTGCCGCTCTACGGCAACGACATCGACGACACGACGACGCCATACGAAGCGGGGCTGAGCTTCATCGTGAAGCTCGAGAAAGGCGCGCCGTTCACCGGCCTCGAAGCGCTGAAGCTCCAGAAGCTCGAAGGCGTGAGCCGGCGGCTCGTCGGATTCAGGGTGACGGAGCCGAAAGCGGTCGCACGCCATGGCTACGCGGTGTTCCTGGATGGCGTGGATGTGGACGTCGTCCGTAGCGGCACGGTAACCCCCACGGTCAATGCCGCGATCGGAACCACATATCTGCCGAAGGACCGCGCCAAGCCCGGTGTGAAGATCGAAATCGATATCCGAGGTAAGAGGGTGGCGGCTGAAGTGGTGAAGATGCCCTTCGTGCCGCACCGAACGAAGCAATGACAGAACGTGCCGACGTGCAGACGGGCCAACGTGCAACTCGCATCGGCATCCTGACAGTGTCCGATCTGGGCGCCGTGGGCCAGCGCGCTGATACGTCGGGCGACGCCATCCTCGACTGGGCGGCGGAGCACGGTTACGAAGTCGTCGTGCGGAGCATCGTCGCCGACGAGACCGATCGCATCTCCGGGAAGCTCGTGCGTTGGGCGGATTCGAACGAAGTCGACGTCGTGCTGACGACGGGCGGCACCGGCCTGACCGAGCGCGATGTCACTCCCGAAGCGACCGCGGCGATTCTCGAGCGCGAAGCCGCAGGCATCGCGGAGGCCATTCGTGCGGCCTCGGGGCCCGGCTTCCCACGCGCCTGGCTGTCGCGCGGCCGCGCCGGTACCCGAGGCAAGACGCTGATCGTGAACCTCCCCGGCTCGACCAACGGCGTGAAAGAGGGCTTGGCGGTACTCGATCAGTTTCTCGAGCATGCTGTGAACCTGGTGAGCGGCGCTGACACCAGACACCAGACACCTGACACCGCTTCTCATGGCTGACAGAGTCCTCATTACCACCGATGATCTCGAGCACGCCGTCCGCGTCAACGCAGCGCTCGAGCAAGCGGGTTTCGATACCGCCATGGTTTCCTCGCTGGATGACGTACGCCAAGCGGTTCAAGGGAAGGAGCCGGCGGCGATCATTCTGACCGGCGGGCTGCACGAATCCACCGCGCAGCGTCTCCTCGCCGCCGCGCGCGAGCATGCGGTCTCGACGCTCGGTCTCGTCGAAGCGACGGACGAGGATCCCAGCCAGATCGGTCGGGAGTTGGGACTGACGGCGTGGCTCGTGAAGCCCGCGGATCCCGGCGAAGTCACGGCCACCGTGCGGCGTCTCATCGAGCGCCGGCGCCTGCAACAGCGCACCGGCATCCTCGGCGAGTCGGCCGCGATCCAGGAAGTGCTGGTCAAGATCGAGCAAATGGCGCCCGTCACATCCACCGTCCTGATCGAGGGCGAGTCGGGCACCGGCAAGGAATTGGTGGCGCGCGCGATCCACGACCTCTCGCCGCGCCGCGGTAAGGCGTTCATCACCGTGAACTGCGCCGCGCTGCCCGAGACGCTGCTCGAGAGCGAGCTGTTCGGGCACGAGAAAGGCGCCTTCACCGGCGCCGCCGAGCGGCGGCTGGGACGCTTCGAGCTGGCAAACGGCGGCACCATCTTCCTCGACGAAGTCGGCGAATGCCCGCCCGCCACCCAGGTCAAGCTGCTGCGGGTGCTCGAGGACCGGAGCTTCTTCCGCGTCGGCGGCACGCAGCCGATCAAGGTCGACGTGCGCGTGATCGCGGCGACCAACAAGTCGCTGAAAGAATCGGTCACGCTCGGCACGTTCCGCGACGATCTCTTCTACCGGCTCAACGTGCTGTCGATCTATCTCCCGCCGCTGCGCGAGCGGCGCAGCGACATCCCGCTGCTCGTGCGCACGTTCATCGCCGAGTTCGCCAAGGCGCACGACCGCGCGTTCAAGGGCATCACGCCCGAGGCGTTGCAGATCCTCGTCGACGCGGACTGGCCGGGCAACGTCCGGCAGCTGCGGAATCTGATCGAGTCGATGGTGGTGCTCGCGCCCGAGGGGGAGATTCGCGCGGGCGACATTCCCCGCGACATCCGCGAACGCACACGCACCCTGCCCGTCCGCATCGCAGCCCCTGCCCGCCAGGAGTCAGGAGCTGGGAGTCAGGAGCTGGAGTTCATCTTCAGGACTCTCGTCGAACTGAGGATGCAGCTCGAAGCCCTCCGGCGGCGGATAGAGGAGCGGCCTTCGGAGCGCGTCGAGGTCATCGAAGTCGGGGGATCGGAGTCCCAGACTCCTGGCTCCAGACTCCTGGATCCCCTAGAACCGAGCCCCGAGCCCCCAGGCCCGGTTATCTACAAGCCTGGCATGACCATGTCGGAGGTCGAGCGCGCCGCCATCGACGCCGCCTTGCGCCAGACGCACGGCAACCGCCGCAAAGCCGCCGAGAACCTCGGCATCGGCGAGCGCACCCTCTATCGCAAACTCAAGGAATACGCGATAGATTAGCCCCCGCCCGACAACCCCAATCCAAGAGCCTTTAGCGCCCTGCTCGGAGTTTCCTGGTGGATTTTAGAATCGACCCCGAGTTGTGCGTAGCATGCTTGGCATGTGTCCGGGTGTGCCCCTCCGACGCGGTCGCGGTCGAAAATGAGAAAGTCTGGATTGTGGATGAGGCCTGCATGCGTGTCGGCCTCTGCCTCCCGGCCTGTCCTCACGAAGCCATCATCGCGGTCGGCGACGCCACGCGGGCGCTCGAGTTTGCGCTGGCGCGCAACGCCGTGCTCATCCTGTCGGTCGAATCGGCGGCCTGGTTCTATCCCGCGACGCCCGAGCAGGTCGTCAACGCCTGCTACGCGGCCGGCTTCAGCACCGACCACCGGGGCGTGCTGGGCGACGAGCTGGTGGCCAAGCAGTACCTGGACCTGTGGGGGGAGGAGGAATGGGGGACGGGGGGGACCACCATCCGGAGCACGTGCCCCGTCATCGTCGAGACGATCAAGAGCCAGTATCCCGAGCTGATCCCGTATCTGGCGCCGGTCGCGACGCCGATCGAGGCCGAGGCGCGCTATCTCAAGGCGCTGTACGGAGAAGAGACGCCGATCGTGTATACCGGCGTCTGCCTGACGGAGGGCGGCGCCGACGTGGATGCCTCCATCACCCTGGCCGAGCTGGAGGGGATCTTCAAGAAGCGGGGCATCCGGGTGCAGGACCAGGCGCTGTACTACAGCCGCATTCCCGAGGAGCGGCGCCGCTACTGGAGCACCGCCGGCGGCATGCCGCTCGAATTATTAAAGGAAGAGCGGCAGTCGAGCCGCCGTTTCCGCAAGGTGCGCGGCCTCGCGGCGCTGGAAGGGATCGCGCGCGCCGTCGCGGTGGACCGCATCGAGCTCGGCTTCGTGGATATCCTGCCCTGCGAGGGCTGCCTCGATCATCCGCTGCTTGGTCCCAAGGACGAGCTGTTCCGGCGGCGTGCCATTGTGGGGGCCACGGAGCCGCCGCGGGCGCCGGCGTCGGTGCTGGCCGAGGGGATCAACATCAAGGTGGGTTCGGCATTCCAGATCGGCGTGAACGGCATGGGGCCCTCGGTCGAGGCGGTGGAGGAGATCCTCGATCAAATCGGCCTCGCGCCGAACGGCCGCGCCTGGGATTCGGGCGCCTGCGGCTACAAGACCTGCCGCGAGTTCGCGGTGGCGGCGGCGCAAGGGCGGACGAGTCTCAAGTCGTGTCCCCGCTATCTCGAGCGGCAGGCGGCGCTGGCGCAGCAGCAGGCGGCGGTCGACGCGCTGACTGGGCTCGCGTCCTTCCGAGTGTTGCGCGACCGGCTGGCTACCGAGGTGGCGCGCTGCCACCGCACCAGCGAACATTTTGCGGTGCTGTTCCTGGACCTCGACAACTTCAAGCGCGTGAACGACCAGTTCGGTCACGAAGCGGGGAACGCGGTGCTCAAGGAGACGGCGCGGCGCTGCACCGCGCATATCCGATTGACCGACGTGGCGGGCCGCTATGGCGGGGACGAGTTCGTTGTGGTATTGGTAGGGACGGGCGAGGAAGGGGCGCGGGGTGTGGCGGAAAAGATCCGCGCCGCGGTCGAGGAAGTGGGAGTGGGGATGGGTTATCCGGCGGGCCTCGTGACGGCGAGCATCGGCGTCGCCGAGTACCGGCCGAACCGGAAAGATGAGGATGTGTTGGTCGCCGCCGATCGCGCGCTGTATCGCGCGAAGGGGGCGGGCCGCAATCAGGTTGCCACGAGCGGAGAGGAGCAGTCTACGTGACGTCGAATCCTTCCCCAGCACCGGATCAGCCGGCGTTGCCAGTCGGCGGTAGTACGCCCGATCCCTGGGGCATGAAGCGCGTGGAGAACCTGATCACCGGGTTGACCGGCGTGTTGTCGGCGCGCGTGGTCGTGACGCCGCTCGGCGAAGTCAGCGAGGTGCACGTCCTCACGACGAGCGACATCCAGCCCAAGCAGGTGGTGCGCAACATCGAATCGGCGCTGATGGCCCAGCTCGGTTTCAAGATCGACCATCGCAAGATCAGCGTGGCGCAGACGGCGGACGTGCGGCCGATCGAGGCGCTGCAGGAAGAAGCGATCAGCGAGCGCTCCAAGCGCCGCGTCGTCGTGTTCAAGAATCTCGAGGTGCGCCCGTCGGATCGGCCGCAGCGCGTGCAGGTGCGCGTGAAGCTCGCGTTCGGCGACAAGGAGGCGCAGGCCGAAGAGATCGGGACCGACACGACGCGCAATCGGGTGGAAGCGGCGGCGCGCGCGGCCGCGACATGCCTTGACACCTTGATGCCGGACAACTCGATCGCGCTCGAAGGGGCGCAGATCATCGAGGCGTTCGATCGCAAGTTCGTGCTGGTGGCCGTGCACGGCCTCGGCGGCCGCGAAGCGCAGCTGCTCACCGGAACGTGCGAAATTCGCGAATCGGCCGAGCGCAGCGCGGTGCTCGCCGTGCTCGACGCGACCAATCGCTGGGTAGACGCCAGGCGATAGCCCCTAACCTCGCCCCTCACAACCCCTTAGCCTCTCGGCCGCTCGGCCTCGCTGTCGGTTGCAATACCCCATCCCAGGTCTTCGACTCAAGGTTTACTCCCATCTAGCGGACTTTTGATTTTAGCGGTATTTCGTGTTTCGTGGCTCCTACTAGAACCAAGCGCTATTGGGGGACGCAGCGTGTGGCGCGCGTGCTGCAGGTGACGCCGGCGACGGTTGCGAGCTGGATCGATCAAGGCCATTTAAAAGGCCATCGCACGCCGACGGGGCGTCGGCGTGTCGCGTCGGCCGATCTCGCCGAGTTTTTGCGCGCGCACGGCATGGCTGTGCCGAGTGAGTTGTTGGGCGCCCACGAACGGCAGGTCGTGGTGGTGGTCGAGGACGATCCGGGATATCTCAAGGCGCTCGTGCGCACGCTGCAGCGCGAGGCGCCGGAGCTGGACGTCATCGAGGCGACGACGGGTGTGGACGGGTTGCTCGAGATCGGCCGCGTGGGTCCCGATCTGGTGGTGCTCGACTACGCGTTGCCGGACCTAAACGCGGTGCAGGTGGTGCAGCGGCTGGTGGACACGTCCAAGCGGCTCACCGCGCCCGTGATGATCGTCACGGGCGGGATGCCGGCGAAAGCCGAGAATGAGCTGCGGACGTTGGGCGTGCGGGCGATCGTCAACAAGGTGGATGGCATGGGGGTGGTTATCGAGGCGATGCGTCGTGCGTTGCAGTCGCGAAAGGTTGCGTAGTGGTTGTTCAAATCGAAAACAGGGGGCCCCTGGTCACCGCTAGCTAGAGCGGAGCGTAGCGAACAGTAGACGAGCGGAGCGTCGGGCACGCTATAGAGAGGCGTGCCACTCCTAGGCGAGGCCGTAACACTCGCTGGACCCAATAAGGGGGTGACGCTCATGTTGCAACTGCTCGCTTTTCTGTTCACGGCAGTCGCGAAGTTGTTTTTCGCAGATGGAACGGTTTCGATCTAGCGATGACTTAGGGTCCCCCCGCGTTTTCTTGTGCGTGAGTTTTTGAGCGAAGGAATTCGATGGGCGAGAATCAGCCCCACTTCGACCGATGGAGCTTTCGGTTCTTACTCGCCGCCGTTAGTCTCGCAGCGGGTTCGGTGCTATTTGCCACCGAATGGTACATCCCCCCAATTGCAAATACGGCGTTCTGGAATGCTTTAGTTGCTTTTACGTTGTTGGGAATTGCCAGCGACTCAGCATTTCTGCCGGTGCCCCGCATTTCGCGCGCTCACGTCGGCTCGTCCGTTGTGTTCATTCCATTTCTGGCCTCCGTATTGCTCTTTCCTCCGCCGTGGCCAGTGGTCATAGCG
>JBKPDZ010000154.1:0-9580 GCA_046728135.1 Gemmatimonadota bacterium
GACCACTGCGCCCACCGCGAGAAATACCCCGAACGGAACCAGTCGCTTCTTCTTGATCGACAACGGGACAAAGATCAGTGACCCGAGCGCCGCACCCGCGAACACCGTGAGCAAGACGCCGCGCCACCCGAGGAAGCTGCCTACCATCGCCATCATCTTTACGTCGCCACCACCCATCGCGTCTTCTTTGAAGACCCAAGTCCCCGCCAAGCCCACGAGCCACAACAGCACGAACCCGATCGCGGCGCCGAGCAGCGCCTGCAAAAATCCCTGCACGCCACCGCCGAGCGCCAGCAGCAGACCGATGACGAGCCCGCCCCAGGTGAATTCATCGGGAATGATGTAGTGGCGCGCGTCCGTGATCGCGATACCGAGCAGGATGGTCCCAAACAGGGCGGCGGCGAGGGCATGCAACGTCTGGCCGTACGCCAGGACCGACGCGCCGAACAACACGCCCACGAGCGCTTCGATGAGCGGGTACTGCTTCGAGATCGGCTTGTGACACCAACGGCATTTGCCGCGCAGCCAGAGCCACGAAAACAGCGGGATGTTGTCGCGCCAGGCGATCGGCTGCTTGCAGTTCGGGCAGGTCGAGCGCGGCCGCAGCAGCGACTGGTCGCGCGGCAGCCGCAGGATGCAGACGTTGAGGAAGCTGCCGACGCAGAGTCCGAGCAGCACCGCGCCGATGACGATGACGATATCAGCGCCCACGCATGACCTCATAGAGCAGGATACCGGCCGCCACCGCGACATTGAGGGACTCCGCGCCGCGCGCGAGCGGAATCGCGACGCGCTGCGCCGCGATCGCATTCAGCTGCGGCCGGATCCCTGCTCCTTCATTGCCGACAATCACCGCTATGAGCTCCTTGCGTGCGGTTGTGGAATCGATCGCCCGATCCAGCGGCACGCCGTCCGCGGCCGCTGCCCACAATGTGATGCCGTGCGCGCGTGCCCACGCGATGAACGGCGCGTCGTCGAGCTGCACGACCGGATGCCGAAACGTCGCCCCCATCGCGGCGCGCAACGCTTTCGGATTCATCGGATCCGCGCTGCCGCGGAGCAACAGGCTCGCCGACGCACCAAGCGCGTGGGCGGTCCGGATCAGCGTGCCGACATTGCCGGGATCCTGCACGCCGTCGACCACTAGCATCGGCCCGCCGGCGATATCCGTCGGCCCCCACGCGCGCGGCTGCACGATCGCGAGAATCCCCTGCGGCGTGTCCGTGCCCGCGAGGGCCCCGAAGGCGCGTGAGCCGACCTCTTCGACCGCGATCGCATGACTGGCGAGCTCGGCCGCGAGCGCCTGGCCGCGCGTCGTGCGCGCGAGCTCAGGGGAGACGAGCGCGCCCTTGAACTCGAGACCGGCCGCGAGCGCCTCTTCCACCAGCCGGACGCCCTCCACGACCGCCAGACCGCGCCGCCCGCGCGCCTTACGGCGTTGAAGATCGCGGACGATGGACTGCAGATTACTCCGGATGCGCGCCCCCCCCGCCCCCACCGCCCCCCTCGCCCCCCGCGTCGTGCCGGCCACAAGTGCCAGTAAAATTGCCTGCGGCGTTGCTTTCGCCAAGCCACGACCGTGGAACGCATGAGAATCGCGCTCACGATCGCGGGCTCGGACTCCGGCGGCGCGGCGGGAATTCAGGCCGACCTCAAGACCTTCCATCAGTTCGGCGTGTTCGGCACGACCGCGATTACGGCCGTAACGGCGCAAAACACGCTCGGGGTGGTCGCGTGGCAAGCGGTCCCGGCGGCGTTGGTCGCGCAACAGATCGACGCCCTCGTCGCCGACTTGCGGCCCACGGGACTCAAGAGCGGGATGCTCGGATCTCCGGAGATCGTGGAGACCGTGGCGCAGCGCATCGCCCAGCATCGGCTCACCACCTACGTACTCGATCCCGTGATGGTTGCCACGTCCGGCGACCGGCTGCTCGAGCGCGATGCCGAGCACTTGATCGCGCACCGGCTGGCGCCACTCGCGCTGCTCGTCACGCCAAACCTCAACGAGGCCGAGATCCTCGTCGAGGAAACCGTACGGACGCCCGATCAGATGGAAAAAGCCGGGCGCGGGCTGCTCGCGATGGGCGCGCGGGCCGCACTCGTGAAAGGCGGCCATCTGAAGGATACCGACACGCTGGTGGATGTGTTGGTGCAACATGGCGCAACGCGCCGCTTCACGCATCCGCGGATCGACACGTCATCCACGCATGGGACCGGTTGCACTCTCTCCGCCGCGATCACCGCGGGCCTCGCCCTCGGCCGGCCACTCGAGCGGGCTGTGGAGGACGCGCTCGACTTCGTGCATCGTGCGATTGCCGCGGCACCGGGACTGGGTGCCGGGCATGGACCCCTGAATCATTTCGTTCCAGCACCACCGCGGCCGCCGACCGAAGGGTTATGAAATAACGTAGGGGCGCAGCATGCTGCGCCCCTACCAAAACCATCTCGGTGCCCTACGCGACGGTCACGGATTCCACCAGTATGTCGCCTTGATCATGAAGATGTTCTCCGCCGGAGCCTGTAGCATGCCACGCATCGACGGGCCGAAGCGGAAGCTGCCGTCGTCGTCCGCGGTCGACCGGCTCTGCGTCCACACGAAGTACAACGTGGAGCCGGGCATGTACTCCCACCGGAGCACCGCATTGCCACGTAGCGACTTGAAATTGAAGTCGGGCTTGCTGAACGAGAACGCTTGCGCGGGACCGCTGCCATCCGGATCGACGGTGTAGGACTTCGTCGAATCCACGTACGCGATCGTCGAGCCATTGTCGCGACCGTAGCGCGTGAACGCGGCACTGCGCGAGCGCGCCAATTCCTGGTAATAGTCGTAGCGCCCCGCCGAGATCAACGGCTGCGCGTACAGCTGCAGCGAGAGCTTCGGTGTGTACGTCCAATTCAGGCGGATCGCCGCCGAGAGCTCCGTCTGATGAAGTCCGCCGAAAACATAGTGGGTGCCATACGTGTTCGGCGCGCCGCCCGTCGTGTCGGCGATCGCGGTGATGTATTGATAGGGCTGGGACTGTTGATAGAGGTTTGGCCCCACACTGACCGAGACGTTGGGCGCCGGCCGATACTGCATGTTGACGTACGTTGACCATTCCACGTCCTGGGAAGAGCGGAAGTACGTGAAGGCGCCCATGCCCAGGGTCAATGACTTGCGGCTATCCGAGCCCATGTCGACGCCGAACTGATAGGCCGGCGGCAACAACATCAATGGCCCGCCGCGCGTGCGGCGATTGTCGACCGTCCACGGGTTGTAGGCGACGTTCCAGTTGAACCAGTAATAGTTCTTGAACTGGACGTATCCGAAGTTGAACGCGCCAGACCAGTTGATGTTGCCGTCCCAGTCGTAGTTCCGGAACACGGCGCCGCCCGTCTCGGCGTACCGGAACACTTTGCCCGGCTTGCTCCAGGTTCGCCCGCCACCGAAGTGCATGTTGATGTACCCGGAGCGCGACAAGAACCCGAGGTCGTTCACGTCGAATCCGGGCGAGATCACGCCGAACGCCGAGTTCACGAAGATATTGCCCCGCTGTTTGGCGAGCGTGAACCGGGCCGCGGTACCAGTGAGCGACGTCGCGTTGCTATCCACCCGTACACTCGGTGCATCAGGCCGCTGGAAGTAGTGCACCGAATTGCGCTGCACCGCGGTCATGCGCGCGGGGGATCCGGCAATGCGCGAGGCCGCGACCCATGCCGTCGTCACCCAGGTCTTGGACGAATCGAGGAAGATCCACCCGTCGCTGCCGACGGTCATCGAATTGCTGTTGCGGACATCGCGCAACGCCGGATCGTCGAACGACCGACCCGCGACCGTGGAGATGAATCCAAGCCCCTGCCGGCCCTTGTCGAACTCCTTCTGCGCGCGGTACACGCCGAACGTCGCCAATGGCTCCATCTCCTGGCCCCAGCGCGCGCCGAGGCTGTCCTGCAGCGTCGCGCGCTCGCGGGCCGTGACCGCGGTCAGCCCGCCCACATTCCAGCTGCCGGCAACCTTGCCCGTCAGCTTCAGCGCGCCCAGGATGTGCGCCCCGTCCGGACCGTCCACGTATCCTTTGTCCGGTGCTCCCGGCACCGACAGCGAGCGCCCGACCCGCCGGCTGTAGAAGAAGTTCGGCCCCGACCAGTTGAAGCCCCAGAAGTTGCTTTGGCCGCCGAAGCCGAACTGGAAGATGGACGAGCCGTCCACGAAGAACGGCCGTTTTTCGTTGAAGAATGTCTCACGGTCGCTCAGGTTCACGACCGCCGGGTCGACTTCCACTTGGCCGAAATCAGGATTGACGGTGGCATTGAGCGTCAGATTCGATCCGAGACCGATCCGCGCGTCCGCGCCGAAGCCGGGCTCGTACTTCGACCCGTCGTTGAACGGGTTACCGGCCGGTTGGCGTGTGAATGCGGCGCGGCTTGTGGCGTACGGCAAGATTTCGAGGCGCCGCGGCGGCTCGATGCGCTCGATCCCCACCAGATCCGGGAATCGCGACACGAAGCCGCGTCCGTCCCGTGGCGTATACACGATGTAATCGAACTCGTTTTTGCGCGCGATATCCCGGCGGAAATTGATGCCCCACACGTATTGGCTTTGCCTCACGAACCGCAGCTGTGAGTACGGAATCCGCATCTCCGCGGTCCACCCGTGCGCGTCCCGCGTCACTTTCCCTTCCCACACGCCGTCCCAGGTGTCGTCGTCCCAGTCGTCGTTGAACAGCGTACCGTCATAGAGCGTGCCGGCGGCGTTGATCCCGAAGTAGAAGCCACTGCGTTTGTCGTGATAGGAGTCGATGTATATCTGGAAGCGGTCGGAGTTCGTGCCCTGATCGCGGCGCGCAAGACGTGCCACGATCGAATCGGGATGCGCGTCGTACAATCGCGCACCGATGTACAGCGCCGCGTCGTCATACGCGATGTACACGACGGTGCTCTCAGTCGGCACGGCGCCTTGCGTGGGATCCCGCTGCGTAAACCCCGTGATCCGCTCCGCCGTCTGCCAGAGTGCCTCATCGAGCACGCCGTCGATGCTGACAGACTGGCCGCCGGCGAGGCGCACGGCGCGCAGTTGCTGGGGCGCTGGAGGCGCCGGGGGTGGAGGCGGTGAATCGACACGGACGGCGGGCTGGGTACCCACCAAAGCGAGGATCAACGAGAGCGTCGTCGGCATAGGCATCCGGGAGCTGAGGTGAAGGGTGAACCCCGGTAGCGAACGCTGACGGCGAGCGCGCGGCAGTTATCAGTCCATATGACAGAGCCTGGAGCAAAAGGGTTGCAAATGGAACGTCAGGAACCGGTGGGTCTAGGCCGCCGCTATGCGCCTGAGGATACCCTTCAAGAGAACCGACAATTGGCGCGCCACCCGCTCGCTCACCGCAAGCACTTCCTCATGCGATAGCGACTCCCCGGTGATCCCCGCCCCGGGGTTTGTGATAATGGAAAACCCCAGGCAGCGCACGCCACGCGAGCGTGCGACGAGCACCTCTGGAACCGTAGACATGCCCACGGCGTCGGCGCCGAGCCGCTCGAGCATGCGTACCTCGGCGGGCGTCTCGTACGAGGGGCCGAGCAAACCCGCATAGACACCCTCTTCCAACCGGATCCCCAGCTCGCGCGCGAGGGTGCGCGCGAGTGCCCGCAACTCTCCGTCGTACGGCTCGTGCATGATGGGAAAGCGCTGCTCTCCGGGCTGCGGCTGCCCGATCAACGGATTGCGCCACATCAGGTTGATGTGGTCGGCGATCAGCATCAGGGTTCCACCGGGGAAGGTGCGGCGGACGCCGCCCGCGGCGTTTGTGACGATCAGAATCTCGACGCCGAGCTCAGCGAACACCCGCGCCGGCAGCCCGGCGACCCCGGCCGGATGGCCCTCATAAAGATGAAAGCGGCCCGCCTGCACGAGCACGGAGACCGCTTCGAGCGTCCCGCCAACAAGCAGGCCTTTGTGCCCGGCGACGCCAGGCTCGGGAAAACCGGGGATGGTGTTGTAGGGAATGCGAATGGGATTGTCGACTTCGTCGGCGAGAAACCCGAGTCCCGAGCCGAGGACGATCGCGACACGCGGCTGCAGTTTTCCAAGACGTTCCCTTACCACCTCCGTCGCTGCACCCGTCCCCCGTCCCCCATCCCCCTTCCCCGTCAAAGAAGGATTCCCGCGAGCGTCGCCGACAGAAAGTTCGCGAGCGTCCCGGCGATCATTGCCCGGAAACCGAGACGCGCGAGGTCGTGCTTCCGGTCCGGCGCGAGGGCGCCGATGCCGCCGATCTGAATGCCGACGGAGCTCAAGTTCGCAAAGCCGCACAAGGCGAATGTGGCGATCGTGAATGAGACGGGGTTCAGCGTGCTCTTCATCGGGCCCAGATCGGCATACGCGATGAACTCGTTGATCACCATTCGCTCGCCGAGCAATGAGCCGACGACCCCGCTGTCGTGCCACGGTACGCCCATGACCCACGCGATGGGCCGGAAGATCCAGCCGAGCACCGTCTGCAGCGTCGGTGGGAACCACGCGACACCACCATGCACCCAGCCGAACAATCCGTTGACGAGCGCAATGAGCGCGATGAACGAGACGAGCATCGCGATCACGTTCAGCATCAGATACAGCCCGTCGCTCGTGCCGCGTGCGGCGGCATCGAGCACGTTCACGTCGGTGCGCGGAATCTCGACCTTGACGCCGCCGAGGGTCTCGGGCACCTCAGTCTCCGGCTCCAGAATCTTCGCCATCATGATCGTGCCCGGCGCGGTCATGATGACGGCCGTCAGCAGATGCCGTGCTTCGATGCCGAACGCGATGTAGGCCGCCATGATCGACCCGGAGACGTGCGCCATGCCCGCCGTCATCACGGTCATCAGCTCCGAGCGAGTCATCCGCGGCAGGAACGGCCGGATCGTCAGGGGCGCCTCGGTTTGGCCCATGAAGATGGACGCGGCGACGTTGAGGCTCTCCGCTCCGCTCGCGCCCATGATCTTGTTCATCACCACGGCGAACGCTTTCACGACGATCTGCATGATGCCGAGGTAGTACAGGATGGCGAACAGCGCTGAGACGAAGATGATCGCGGGCATGATCTGGAACGCGAACACGACCCCGAGACTCGAGTGCTGTTTGCCGATCTCGCCGAACACGAATTCCGAGCCGGCGTAGGAGAAGCTCAGGATCTTCGTGACCACCGCGCCGAGCCAGCCGAAGATTGTTAGCCCGAGCGGAACCCGAAGCACAAAAATCGCAAACGCGAGCTGCAGACCGACGCCCCACGCCACCACGCGCCAGCTGATCGCCCGCCGGTTCCGCGACAGGGCGATACCGATCCCGAGGATGAGGATGAGGCCGAAGATTCCCGTGAGCCGCGAGCCGAGCGGGCGCGGCGCGGGAAGGGGGGGGGCAACCACCTGAGCTTTGGCCGTATCCTGAGCGGGCGTTTGCACGGTCGCGCCGCGCACCGTGTTGAACACGAAGCGCGGCAGCGTAAACACGACGAGCGCAGAGACGAACGTGATCGTGAACGCGAGGACGACTCGGCGCCAGGACATCAGGAGGTTCCCCCTATCTCGTCGAGTTCGCTCTGCACGCGCGATACCAGCGCGACTTTTTCGTATTCCGGGAGAAACGCGCTCTCGCACGCGTTCAGCACCACGCGCGTCAGATCGTCAGGCGAGAGGCCGAGCACGGCGTGCGCCAGGAAGTACTCGTCGGTCAGCGTGATGCCGTCGGTCAGGGGACCGTCGGTGTTCAACGTGACGACGACGCCCTGCTGGAAATAGCGCTTAAAGGGATGTTCCGCCACCGACGACACGACGTGCGTATGCACATTGCTCGTCAGGCACATTTCCAACGGAATACGGCGTTGAACAACTTCGTCGAGCAACGTCGTGTCTTCCAAGAGACGTGTACCGTGACCGATGCGTTGTGCTCCACACTGGTGCAGCGCCTGATCGATCGAGTGCGGACCGTCGCCCTCGCCCGCATGACACGTGCACGCCATCCCGTGCCCGGCGGCATACTCAAATGCGGCGCGGTGGTCGCGCGCGGGATGCCCGCGCTCCGCCCCTGCCAGGTCGAACGCGATGACGCCCTCGGCATGATATTCGGCGGCCGCGCGCGCCAGCTCGAGCGATTCCGCGGGCGGCTTGGTGCGCATGGCGCAGACGATCAGCCCCACCTTCGTTCCCGTTGCCGCCGCGGCGCGGCGGATCCCGGCCAGCGGCGCTTCGATCGCCTGCGCCAACGTCAACGCGGGACGATGCAGGAGCGGCGAATACCGCACCTCGACGTAGCGCACATTCTCTGCGGCCTTATCCAGGACGAACTCGTACGCCACGCGCTCGAGGGCCGCGGCGGTTTGCAGGACCGAGAGGGTGATCTCGTACTTCTGCAGGTATTCCTCGAGATTTTTTGCGTCTCGCACCAGCATCGCCTTGGCGAGGGCCGCGGGCGTGTCGGCGGGCAGAAGGATCCCTTGCGCGCGCGCCAGCTCGAGCATGGTGGCGGGCCGCAGCGCGCCGTCCAGATGTACATGCAGCTCGGCCTTGGGCCACCGGCGTAATGCGTCTTTGGTGAGGCGCGGCAGGCCCTCGCGGCGAGCGGAGACGACCACGCGATAGACCGAGCCCGCTTCGCCGACGGCATCACCAGCATCGATGGTACGGCCGGCGGCGTCGGTTACGTAGGCCGCGCCATCGAGCAGGCGTGCGAGACCGTCATCCGCTTGCGCGACCGCGTCGCGTACGCGCGCGCCGCGGGGGACTTCGACTGCCTTGTCGTTGATGAAAACCCGCATCAGCGGTCGGTCCGGTGGAAGCGCTCGTCGGTCGGCGCTTCGACAGGAGACCGCAGCACAGCGAGGTAGCGAGTCAGGGCGTCGATGTCGAGCACATCGAGATCTTCGCGCGGAGCGCCGATCAGCATCCGGAAGCCCGAGCCGCCCGTCGCCATGAAGTCACTGACGACCACGGTGTAGGTGCCGCCCTTGTCGATCGCATTGCCGTTCGCAAGGCGGGTCCGCGTGATGCGCTGTCCAGCGAGCTTGCTGCCGTCGAACCAGACCTCCACGCCCGCGACGTGGCAATCGGGCATGTGATCCCGGCCAGCGACGCACTGCTCCAGGGCCTCGAGCAGCACGTCGCCCTTGACCGTGAGCCGCAGCAGCCGGTTTTGGAACGGCTGGACTTGATAGACCTGCCCCCACGTCACGACGCCTTCGGGAAGATCGGTGCGAATGCCGCCGTTGTTCGTGATCGCCACGTCGGCGCGGCCCGCGGCGCGCTGCGCATCGGCAATGAGCCGTCCGAGACCGTACTCGTCGCCCTCGCGCCTCAGCGGCACCTTGAGTCTTGCGACGACGCGCTCGGTGATGTTGCGGACCGCCTGTTGCTGGCGTCCGAGCGCCGCCGTCAGCCCGGTGTCGGGCTTCACCTGGTCGGCGTACGGGGTCACGAGCTGGGTGCGTACCTCACGCCGCCCGCCGGCGCGGACGAAATCCACGATGCCGATCGAACGGGCGCTCGATTGCGCTTCGATGATCGGGATGCCATGCACCAGCGTATTCACCCGTAGGTGCGTGTGGCCCGCGACGATGAGATCGACGGCACCCGA
>JBKPDZ010000155.1:0-15335 GCA_046728135.1 Gemmatimonadota bacterium
CCCTTGTACGTCCCCTTCGGGGCGTTGGCGAACGATACCTCATAGGTCTCGTTCGGCTGCGTCAGGAACGGACCCGACAGATTGTCGACGGTGTTCTTCATCCCGGCGTTGAGCGCTGCCGCGCCGCCCGCCGGAACGGAATCGGGCCAGAAGGTGATGTTATGTGGGCCGCCCGCGACGTTCGTGAACCGCACCGTGGCACCAGCCGGAATCGTGATCGAGCTCGGCTCGAAGCCCGCCTTGGTGCTGCCGTTGCCGGTCATCTTCACCTCGACGACGGGGCCCGTCGTCGCGGCTGCTCCACCGGCCGCGGGCGGCGCGGGAGGCGCGGCCTGCATCTGGTTCTGGTTCTGGTCGCCCTTCTTACCACAGGCGAGCACGCCGATGGCTACGACGGCCGTGAGCAAAGCAAAGCGCATGGCGGGACTCCTCCGAAACATGGACTGAGGGGATGTGACGCTTGTGAACTGTTTCACAATGCCGGGAATATAGACGCAGGGTTTTAAAACGGGAGCCCCACAAAAACACTAGCTTCTGAGCCGATGAAACGCCTCGTCCTCATCTTTTTCCTGGCGACCGTCACACATTCGTCCGCTGCCGGCCAGGCCTGGGTCCCGCAGCTGGGCATCCAAGGCGGCATCCTGCGACAAAAGCCGGCAGGCACGGGCGTGGCCGACCAGGTCGATCGGTGGGAACTGCCGAGCAGTGGCACGATCCAATCGAGTTTCTATTTGATCGCCCCGGTCAGTAACAGGATTGGACTGGAGTCGAGTCTGGAGGCGTCTCACACCAAGTTCAGAGAAGCGAGCGGATTGCTTCCCAGCTCATCCAGCAGTGATACCCGCCTGACCGTTCGTGTCGACATCATGCTCAAGTCGAGCATCTATGTCGCGGCCGGTGGCCTGCTCCGCCGCCGCGAGGTCGATGGCGGTAAATCCATCCAGACCGGCCTGCTGGGGGCAGTGGGAGTTCAGCCAAGGATCAGTCCCACCATGTCCGCCCGCATCGAAGTGCAATGGCTCGCGCAGCGCCGCACGGATTCGATCCTCCCCTCAAATGTGTACGCGGTGTTGTTTGGAGTGTCCCAACATTTGGTCTCGGCGGTGGGTCGACCGAACCGTGGGAACGCAAGCTTCCGGCCGTGGCGGCTTCAGGTGGGCGCAGCTGGTGGCTATGTGCGCATGCATCTCTACGGCTCGATCTCCGGCGTCTACGTCGATGCCAATCAGACCTTTGTCAACCTTCCCGGGTCGCAGGGGACAACGCCGGCGCCAATGTTTTTCGACGTGCCCTTACGTGGGCGTCTGGCCTTCGAGGCCGGTTTCGGCATGCAGCACACGCAACAGAACGGCGAGACGCTCTTCGATTGCCACGTCGCGCCGCGTCTGAGCGTGGCGATCTACGATGGGCTGTATGCCGCGGCCGGTGGAGATGTGCGGTATGTCGGACAGACGGGACAAAAAGGCTTTGCCCTCGCGGGCGCGAATGTCGCAACGGGTTACCGATTCCCGATCGTGGGGCCCGTGGAGGGACGGATCGACGTGAGCTTCACGGCGTTCAAGGAACGAACAAATTTTCCGATCGCGCAAAACGCCGCGGCCGCCTTGCTGGGCGTTGCGATGGCGTTGCAATGACGCGTGACTCGCTTCCGCAAATCGCGCCGCAGGAGCTCGCCGAGCGGCTCGACCGCGGGGAGCCGCTCCAGGTGCTCGACGTGCGCGCACCCGAGAAGGTGGAGCGCGGTCACGTTGCCCTCGGCGCCGAGCTCGATTTCCACGCACATCCGAACTCCAAGCTCTTGGCCACGCCGGACGTCGCCACGTTTCGGCTCGACGCGGCACGGCCGATCGCGGTGATTTGTGGCCACGGCAACTCGAGTAAAAAGGCGACGGCATTCCTGCGCGAGCGGGGCTACGAAGCCTATTCGGTCATCGGCGGGATGGCCGCGTGGGAGACCGTGTACGTCGCGCGCCCGCTGTCGCCCACTCCGTCCATCTCCCACGTGGTGCAGCTCGATCGCGTCGGGAAGCGCGCGCTCAGTTACATCCTCGTGAGCGACGGCGATGCCGTCGTCGTCGATCCGGGCCGTCATGTCGACCGCTATGACGCCGTGCTGAAGGAGCTGCGCGCGACGCCGGCGGCCGTCATCGATACCCACATCCACGCGGACTACCTGAGCGGAGCCCGCAGCGCAGCGGAGCACTGGCGGGTGCCTTACTTTCTGCACGCGGCTGACGCCGTTTCGCCGTACGATGAGACGCCGGGCCGCCTGGCGTTTCAGGCGCTCGGAGACGGGGACACAATCGCGTTCGGCCGTGCCACATTGCGTGCTGTGCACGTGCCGGGCCATACCTTCGGCAGCATTGCGCTCGTGGCCGACGACGGCATGGCGCTCACGGGCGACTTCCTGTTCGTGCAGTCGATCGGCCGGCCCGACCTCGCGGGACACTCCGAAACCTGGGCGAAGCAGTTATGGCACAGCCTGGAGCGAGTGCGACAGACGTGGCCCGGGGACCTGCTGGTCCTCCCTGGACACTACGCCAGCGAAGGGGAGCGACGGGCAGACCGTGCGATCGCCGCGCGCTTCGATGTGATCGCCGCCACAAATGGGGCCGTCGCGATTCAGGACGAGCGCGTGTTCCTGCAGTGGATTGCGGACCACAGCACACCGTTCCCCGATACGTACCGCACCATGAAAGAGGTCAATCTCGGCCTGCGCGAGGTCTCCGAGGCAGATGCGGAGATACTGGAAACGGGCCCGAATCAGTGCGCCATAGCCTAGCCTCAAGGCGGCGTGTGCAAGCCTCCGGGGGATCCCCGTCTCTCATGGCGTCCCTTACCGGAGTTCCTCATGCAGTGCTCGCGTGTGCTGGGCGCCGTCGCCCTGCTGTGCTCCCTTTCGTCTCCGCTCGTCGCCCAAGGGTGGATCGATCCGGTTCGTCCTGTTCCGCAGGATCTCAACGGGCGAGTCGAGCGCCTCCGCAGCGCCGTGCAAGTGAGCATCATCGGGCGCGTGGCTCGCGTCACGGTGGAAGAGTGGTTCCGCAACAACGGTCCCGCGCTGGAGGAGGGGATGTACCACTTCCCGCTTCCGGGCGAGGCCGTCTTCTCGAGCTACTCTCTCTGGCAGGGCGATCAGGAGCTGCGCGGCGAAGCGATGGATGCCACGCAGGCCCGCTCGATTTACGAAGCGATCGTGCGCCAGAAACGCGACCCCGCGCTGATCGAGCTGGCCGGTCAGGGACTCATTCGGGCGCACGTGTTCCCGATCGCACCGGGCGACACGCGCAAGATCACGCTGAAATACACGCAGCTGCTCGACCGCGCGGGCGACGCCTGGCGATTCCGCTACCTCGGCGATCGCAATCGGCACGCCGCACCACGCAGCTTCCGCCTAGACGTGGACAGCGGCGGGCGTTTCGGGGATCCCTATTCACCCACGCACCAGATCCAGGTTACGCGTCGCGACGATCACGTCGAGGTGACTCTCGCCGACGGGGGGAGCCCGGCCGGCGGAGACTTCGAGCTGCTGCTGCCGCTGGCGCGTGGATTGGTCGGTCTCTCGCTCATGCCACATCACCCCGTCGGGGAAGACGGCTACTTCATGCTACTGCTGGCGCCTGGCGCGGCAGCCGATGCAGCCGCGCTGCGCCGCGACGTCGTCGCGGTGATCGACGTGTCGGGCTCGATGTCTGGCGAGAAGATCCAGCAAGCCAAGGCGGCGTTGATCCAATTGCTCGGGTCGCTCAGGGAAGGCGACCGCTTCCGGCTGGTCGCATTCTCGGGTGGCGTCCGGCGTTATGCGCAGGGGTGGACCGGTGTGACGAGTGACGCGCGTCATGATGCCGAAAGCTGGATCCGCAGTCTGGATGCTGAGGGCGGCACGAACATCGCCGGCGCCTTGACGGAAGCATTCGCGGAGTCGCCCGCGGAGCAGTCGCTCGGCGTCGTGGTATTCCTGACCGATGGCCAGGCGAGCACCGGCGAGACCGATCCCGAGCGTATCGTCGATCGCGCTGAACAGGGGCGCGGCAGGTTCCGCGTCTTCTCGTTCGGCGTCGGGGATGATGTGAATACCTATCTGCTCGATCGTCTCACGGAGCGTGCCCGCGGTGCCACCGAGTACATCCGGCCCGGCGAGAACATCGAACGGGCAGTCGGTGCCCTGGCCGCGAAAGTGGCGAGCCCGGTGTTGACCGACGTCACCATCAACGCGAGCTCCGGTGTCGAACTGTATGACCTGCAGCCGGGGGGGGGCAGCCTGCCGGACCTGTTTGCCGGCGACGAAATGGTCGTCTTTGGGCGATACAGGGGAGTCGGGAGTGGGGAGTGGTCGGTGACGGTGCAAGGTCGTCGGAAAGGCCGGCAGGAAGAGTTTCGGACGAGTGTGAATGATCGGGAAAACGCCGACGCGCGTTACATCGAACAGCTCTGGGCCGCTCGCAAGGCGGGCGCCCTGTCGCGCGACATTCGTCTCCACGGTCAGACGCGCGAGGTCATGGACGCATTGAAGCAACTCGCGCTGCGGTACGGCATCTTGACCGAGTACACCTCCTATCTCGTGCAGGAACCGACGGTCGCGTTGCGACAAGAGGCGCAGAATCGCCTCATGCAAGCGCCGCCGCCGGCACCGGCCACGCAAGCGGGCGCGGTCTCCGTGGGACGGGCGGCGCGAGAGAAGTCGCTGGCCGACGCCGCGTACCTCGATGGCGTGGTGGTGACGGGGACAGTGAATGCGTCAGACCTGGATGAAATCCGTCGCGCGCGGTCGGGCATCAATCCGACGCAGCGGATCGGCGGTCGGCTCTTCATCCTCCGCGACAGCACCTGGACCGACCTGGGACACGGCGACTCGCTGCGGGTAGTCAGCATCGCTCCCTATAGCGACGCGTACTTCGCGCTGCTCAAGGCGCTGCCGGACTTGCGGGAGGCCGCCGCGCTCGAGCCGGCCGTGTTAGTGGCCGGACGGCATGCGAGTATCAAGATTGCTGAGGGTGGCAAAACGCGGTGGAATCCCGGGGAATTGGAGCGGCTGGTGAGAGAATTTCGCGGATAACGGAATGCGAAATGTGGAATGCGGAATGCGAAATCGTACGGCGAGCGTCACGAAGCCCAACGTGCACATTTCGCATTCCGCATTTCGCAGTCCGCTTTAGCCCATGCCCGACGACATCGCAGAAGTGTATCGCAACACCTATCCCGCGCTCGTGCGCTTCCTGTACCGCAAGGTCTGGGACGCCGAGCGCGCGGAGGATCTGGCTCAGGAAGCGTTCGCGCGCGCCCTGGTGCACCGGCCGGAAAACACGCGCGGATGGCTGTTCGTGGTGGCGGCCAACATGGCACGTGACGAGGCGCGCCGGGCCGCGCGAGAGAAGCGGCACCTCACGCTGCTCAAGAGCGAGCCCGAAACCGTGAGCAGTGCGCCGGAAGATGAGATCGACGCGGACACTCAGCGCACGCGGGTGCGCGCCGCGTTGGAGCAGCTCACCCCGCGTGATCGCGAGGCGTTGCTCTTGTGGGATGCAGGCATGTCGTACGACGAAATCGCCGCGCAGACCGGACTGGCGCGCGGTGCAATTGGAACGACGTTGGCGCGCGCGCGCCGGAGATTGGTTGAAGCCTATGACGCCGGACGGGAAGGAGAACAGCATGCCGCACGTGGATGAGGGGACGCTCAACGCGTACCTCGACGGCGAGCTGCCCGCGGCCGAGCGAGCCGGCGTCGAGGCGCATCTGGAGCAGTGCGCGACATGTCGAGCGAGTCTCGAAGAAGAGCGGGCGTTGCTGGAACGGGCCAGCACGCTTCTCGGATCTGTTCGGCCGCCCGAACGAGCGATTCCGCCCTTTGAAGCGCTGCGCCGTGCTCCAAGGCGCTCGCGGTGGCACGTGCGCACCTCGTTCGCCTGGGCGGCATCGATCGCCCTCGCGCTCGGCCTCGGCTACTACCTCCGAAACCCCGGCGCGGGCGGACAAACAACGAACGCGCCGCAGCCCGTGGTCGTTGCCGCAGATCGAGCGGCCTCGGTGGAGACACGACAAAACGCGTCTGCTGCCGCGGCCCCGGCTGGGCGAGGCGCCGGCCGCCACGCACAGGAGCCCCGCCCGACGGACGAGGAAGCGCGCGCCACCCCAACAGTCTCGCTCGCCGAGAAAGCGCCTTCGCAAACACCAGCTCCCGCTGCCAGTGCACCCGAGAGCGTCCGGGCCCGCCTTGGTCGCGAAACCCTACGGCTCGATGCCGTAGCGGTAACCGCGCAGGGTGAGCCCGGCGCAGCGCCGGCACCCGCGCGGGCGGAACGCCAGCCCGCAGCGGTTGGGGCGGCGCGGGTATTCGTGGACGGCCCGCTCGTGCCGCCCCTGGCCGCGAAGACCTGGCCCGTGATCGATCGCCGGGCCGCGCAGTTACTGCTCGGCGGGGAGGACCCTGTGGGACTTCCAGGTCTGATCGTGCGGCACTTCCGCCGCGCCCCGGGGACTGACGGCACGGTCGTCGTCGAGCAGGCGCTCGACTCGTCCACGGTGATCCAGATCTTTCAGCGGCCGGCGAGCAATGCCGCAACCCCCGACTCGCTCGGCAAGGCGTACAACCGATTCTTCGCACGGTTCGTTGGAAGATTGCGAGTGGAGATTGCCGGTCCCGTGTCCGTTGATTCGCTGAACCGGCTGCTCGATCAGGTGAAACCGCTGCCTTAAGAGGCGCTCCGGCGCCAGGCGATCAGCTCGGCGACCACGCTGACCGCGATTTCCTCGGGCGTCACGGCGCCAATCGCTAGCCCCACAGGCACGCGCACGCGGCGCAGGCTCTTTGCCGGTACGCCCGCCGCTGTGAGACCCTTCGTGACCACGATCTTTTTGCGGCGGCTTCCCAGCAGGCCGACGTAGCCCGCGTCTGACGGTGCGACTCGCTCGAGAATCAGCGCGTCGTTGCGATGCCCGCGGGTGGCGATGACGACCGCGTCCGCGGCCGTCAGCGGATAGCGAGTGAGTGCGACCTCGACGTCGGCGGCAAGGACCGCCACGCCGTCGGGAAAGCGCGATGCGTCCGCATAATCGGCGCGGTCGTCGATGACCACCACGCGAAATCCCGCCGCTGCCGCCGCGCGGGCGATCGCCGCTCCGACATGCCCTGCCCCGAAGACGAACACGCGCGGTGCGGGCGTCAGGCGCTCCTCCATGAACCGACCATCGCGGGTGAGCGTCGCCGCGGCTCCAGACGATCGATTCGCGCCGAGGGGCTCGAAGGTCTTCACGGGTCCTTCCACCCGATCCCACGCCGTCGCGGTGCGCACGAGCCCTGAATCGGCGGTGGCAGCAAGCTCGAGCACACGCACATACTGCTCGTCGGCGACGAGCGGCTCGACAAAGATGTCGACCGTCCCACCGCAGGAGAGGCCGAGGTCGCCGGCGAGATCCGCGTTCAGGTGATGGGTCAGGATCGCGGGTCGGCGGTGCGCCTGCACCTCGAGCGCGGCGCCGATGACCTCCGCTTCCACACACCCACCGCCGACCGAGCCGAGGAGTCGGCCTTCGGGTCCCACGAGCATTTTGGTGCCGGCGGGGACGGGCGTGGAACCGCGCGCGCGCGCGACAGTCGCGAGCGCGCCCGATCGAGCCTGTAGGACGAGGTCAGCAGCAGCCTGCCAGACGTTCATTTCCCAAAACTAAGCTCCCGAGGCTGCGTCTGCCCCGGGAGCGTAACGGCATTGACCAAATCGGTTAGGGAGTGACGACGATTGTGCCGGCCATCCCGAGAGCGGCGTGAATCGTACAATGATAGGTGTAGGTGCCTGCCACAAGCGTCGCCGTATAGTCGCCCGAGGACTTGTTGCCTGAACCCGCTGGCAGCGTGCCTGGGCCAGTTTGCCAAGTCACATTGTGAGTAACGGCGTTAGCAGCCCAAGAGAACGTGATCGTTCCCGCAGGGATCGTATCGGGCGTCGGAGAGAATTGATTGTTCGAGACAGTAATGGTCGTGGAATGTCCTCCCGCAGGAGGTGGCGGCGGCGGTGGCGGAGGTGGAGGAGGCGGAGGATTCGCGCCGGATCCCGTGCTGCTGCCGCACCCCACGGCGAACGCAATCGCCGCGATTGCCAACAGACGACTCATCGACATAACGCCTCCGCGCAGGTAAAGAAAGAAAACCAAGTGGTAAGTAGTCTTTCAACTCCATTGTCCTACACCGAGTTCCGTCAAACGAGTCGGATGTCGGCGTTCCACGGCGAACCGCTAATGCTGTTCGCGTTCCAAGGCGTCTGCGGCGAGACGAGGCGAGATGATCGGATAGCGGCCCGCGAACCAGGCCCAGGAGAGAAAGAAGAGACCACCGAAAAACAGCGTCACCCCAAGCTCGGGGATGCCAATCAGGGGACCGTTCCCGCCGTTGATCGAGGGCACGACCTCGAGATAGCGCTCGAGCCAGATGCCGACGAGACTCACGAGCGCGAAGCCCACCATCGTCGGCGCAAATGTCTTCGGCTTCACCCCGAGCAGGCCGATAAACGGAATCAGGAACACCATGAGGAACACCGCGATACCAACGGGGCGCCACGCGCCGGTCAGCCGATAGAAGATGAAATACGTCTCCTCGGGCAGGTTGCCGTACCAGATCACAAGAAACTGCGCCCACATCAGGTACGCCCAGAAGACGGTGAATCCGAAACACAACTTGCCGAGGTCATGCTGCTGGCGCGTCGTATAGATGCCGCGGAGACCCATGACCCGGCGCAGCGCAATGGCCAGCACCGCCAACATCATCAACGCTGCCAGGAAACTGCCCATGAAGTAGAAGGCACCGAACAGGTTGCTCACCCATTTCTGCGCCAGCGACATCATCAAGTCGAACGCGAGCAAGCTGTGTCCAAACGCAAACGCCAAAACCAGGATGGCGGCATCGCGGCTGATCACGCCGGAGTCCGTGAGACGCGCGACCTCTTTGCCACTCTGGAGCTCTTGTGCATCGGGCGCGGTGTCGTGCCGCACGAATCGCCACGACAGCCAGGACATGACCACCAGGATCAAGCCGTTCCGAAGGAAAAACCACTTCGTGGTGAGCCACCACCCGACATCGGGCCGCGGCTCATGTACCCACGTAAAAATGTAGTCCCGGCCGATCACCAGGCCGATAAACAGCACGACCGTCACGGTCGTGAAGGCGGTCGCGGCTTCCGCAAACCGAATCACAACGCCGCCCCAGTGTCCTTTGGCAAGCTTGAGCACCGCGGCGAAGACGACCATGCCCTGCGCGAGTCCGGCCCAGAACATGAAGTTCGCGTGATAAGCCCACCACGTGCGTTCGGGATGTCCGCTGATGAGTCCACCGACGAGCACAATGCCGCCGAGAATCGCGGCGATCGCGCCGAACAGAGCAAATCGCCCGACCGACGCCTGGCGAGCCTTCTGGACGAGATCGGTCCGGCTGGCGACCGCGGCGCTCACCGGTTGCCCCCCCGAGCGTTCAGCTGGAGGCTCCGCACGTAGTTCACAAGATCCCAGCGATCGTTGCCGTGAACCTTGTCCCCGTAGCGGGGCATCAAGCCGCGACCCATCCGCTGGGCTTCGACGATCATGCCGTAGATCATGCCGTCGGTCAGCTTCGGCCGCGTCGGATCGACGAGCGAGGGCACGCCGGGGAACGGGCCGCCGCCCGCGAGCGATACCGGACCGTTGCCCTCGCCCCTCTCGCCATGACACACCAGGCAATAGGTCTGATAGACCCACTGCCCGCGATTGAGCGACTCGGCGGTGCGGGTGCGCGGGTTGGTCAGGCGATCGGCCGTCTCGCGCGTGAGCGGCAGCTCGGCACCCGATACCGGAACAGCGCCCGCGACCGGCGGAATGGGACGGGCGTAGGGCTTGATGTTGCGCTGGTGCCGCATCGTCGCGAACCACCCGACCTTGTGCACCACGTCGTCGGGATTGCAGGCCAGGGCGGCAATGGCGGCAATGGCGGCAATGGCGGCACGGCACTTACCCACGACGCACCTCTTCCGCGCCGGCATCGCGTAGCAACTTCTCCGCCGCCGTCGCCCTACCGCCATCTGCCGGCACGAAAATGCCGAAGCGATCGTTCGTGAAGCGCGGGTCGTATTGAATCGTGCCCAGGCGCCGCGCCGCGAAGGCGGCATTGAACAAGATCCCGAGAATGGTCGAGAGTGCGCCGAACAATATCGTCATCTCGAACATGATCACGACATACGGCGGCACCGAGCCGACCGGCTTGCCACCGAGCACGATCGGCCAGTCATACGACATCCACAGCGTGAGCCAGGCACCGATCGCACAGCCCGCGATTCCACCGATAAGCGTGAACATGCGCACCGGGCTGACCCGCTGGCCCAGTGCGTCCTCGATCTCGTGGCGCGGGACGGGCGAATAGACGGTGAAATCCGTGTGCCCCGCCGCGCGCAGTTTCTTGATCGCGTCGAGCGTCGCATCGAGATACTGAAAGACCCCCAGGATGCCCGGCGTTGGTGGCGGTTGGAAGATCTCCTGGAGCGGCTTGGGCAGCGGCATCATGCGTGCACCCTCGACGGCTTGCTGCGCGGCGGCGCAAGCACTTCCTTCACCTCACTGATCGACACGGCCGGGAAATTCTTCACGAAGAGCAGGAACCACATGAAGAACCAGCCGAAGCTGCCGGCCATGATGCCCCAGTCGGCCCAGGTCGGGTTATAGACCGCGTTCGTCCAGGTCGTGTAGGGCTCGCCCGCGAGCGACACCACGATGATCACGTAGCGCTCGAACCACATGCCGATATTGACGAAGATCGAAATCACGAAGAGCGCGGTGATGTTCGTGCGGACCTTCTTGGACCACAGCAGCCAGGGGAGCAGGCCATTGCAGATGTTCATCGTCCAGCTCGCCCACCAGTAGGGCCCGAAGGCGCGATACCAGAACGCCGCGCGCTCGTGCGGATTGCCGCTGAACCAGGCGACGAAGTTCTCGGTCACGTAGGAGAAGCTCACGATCGAGCCGGTCAGCAGGCACAGCTTGGCGAGGTTCTCGAAGTGGTGGACGGTGATGACTTCTTCCAGCTGAAATAGCTTGCGGATCGGTACCAGCAACGTGATGACCATGCCGACGCCGGAGTAGATCGCGCCAGCCACGAAGTAGGGTGCGAACAACGTCGCGTGCCAGCCCGGCACGATCGCCATCGCGAAGTCCCACGACACGACGCTGTGGACCGACAGCACGAGTGGGGTCGCGAGCGCGGCCAGATACAAGTAGCCGCGCGTGTAGTGCCGCCACTCCTCGTTCGTGCCGCGCCAGCCCACCGAGCACACCGCGTACAGCTTTTTGCGCCAGCCCGTCGCCAGGTCGCGGACCGCGGCGATGTCCGGAATCAGCCCCATGATCAAGAACACGGTCGAAACGGTGAAGTACGTCCCGATCGCGAACTCGTCCCAGATCAGCGGCGATTTGAAGTTCGGCCAGAGCCCGCGCTCGTTGGGGTACGGAATCAGCCAGTAGAAGTACCACTGGCGCCCGATGTGAATCAGCGGGAACAAGCCGGCGGTCATCACTGCGAACACCGTCATCGCTTCGGCCGTGCGATACACGGCGGTGCGCCAGCCGGAGCGGAACAGGAACAGGATCGCCGAGATCAGCGTCCCCGAGTGGGCAATACCGACCCAGAAAACGAAACAGGTGATGTAGACCGCCCAGTAGACCGGGTGCGAATATCCGGCGAGACCCAGTCCGTAGCGGATCAGGAACAGCAGGGTGATGATGCCGATGGCGAGCAGCGCCACCGCCGAGCCGAGCAGGACGAAATACCCCTTCGAGGGCGAGCCGAGCGTCCGCGCGATGGTGCGCGTGACATAGTCGTAGGTCAGCCGCGACGGCGGACTTTGCGACTCAGCCACGGCTGGGATTCCCTTGCGCGACGACGCGCGCGAGATAGGTGATGGCCGGCTTCGTGTTCAGGCCCGCGAGCACGTGATAGCCGCGCGGATTGCCGGCGAGCTCGAAGACGCGGGAGTTCCGGTCGTTCAAGTCGCCGAACACGATCGCGTCGGACGGGCAGGTCTGCTGGCACGCGGTGACGATGTCGCCGTCGCGCACGTTCCGGTTCTCGAGCCGCGCCTGATTCTGCGCGCCGCGAATGCGCTGGACGCAGAATGTGCACTTCTCCATCACGCCCTTCTCGCGGACCGTGACGTCGGGATTCAGCAACATCGACAGCGGATCGGGGAAGGCGTCGAACTGCCCGTCCCGCTCGGCGTAGTTGTGCCAGTTGAAGAAGCGGACCTTGTACGGGCAGTTATTCGAGCAGTAGCGCGTGCCGACGCAGCGGTTGTAGACCTGGCCGTTGAGACCATCGGGCGTGTGATAGGCGGCGTACACGGGGCAGACCGGCTCGCAGGGCGCGTTGCCGCACTGCTGACACAGCATGGGTTGATTGACGGCGCCCTGCGGGCTGCCGTGCTCGTCGGTGCGCCAGTAGCGCTCGAGCCGCATCCACGCCATCTCCCGACCACGTTGCATCAGCTCCTCGCCCACCGTCGCGATGTTGTTCTCGGCGTAGCACGCGGTCACGCACGCGCCGCATCCGGTGCACTTCGCCAGGTCGATCGCGAGACCCCAGCGCGGATGCTCGCCGCGGTAATTGCCGAGCGAGGCCTTCTCGTGCTGGCGCTCACCCCACCACTCGACGGCTTCCTTGGCGTACTCGGGCGTCTCTTCGTAGTGGAACGGATGGTCGCCCGGGTGGAGCGCCTTGGCGCGCGCGAGCGGCAGCACCTCCGTCGTCCCTAACCCGAGCTCGCGGGGCCCGCCCTCCGTGGTCACGATCTTGCGATGCTCGCCGGTCTTCGTCGCACTCGCGCTCACCCTGAAGGCGCGGCCGCCGTAGGCGTTCGCCTGGGCGCCGAGCAGCTCGAACGCATTCGCGGAGCGGTCTTTCGCGTAACGGCCGTAGGCCGTGTGCCCCTGTCCGGTCGGCACGGCGAGCACGTCGGGACGCACCGAGCGCGTGATCCACGCGGGGAATTTCTGCGCGCCAAACGACGACTTGAGCAGCAGGAAGTCACCGGTCGCGAGACCCCATTTCGCCGCCGTGTCGGGATGGACCTCGACCCAGCAGTGCCAGGCGATCTTCGAAACGGGATCCGGAAGCTCCTGAAGCCAGGGCTTGTTGGCCCCGCGGCCGTCGTGGAGGATCGGGTGTGGGAAGACCACCACGGTTTGATCGCCGGCACTCGTTTCGGGCGGCGCAGACGCGCGAATGCCACTCGCACTCGGGGCCAGCCGTACGCCACGGACCGGAGCCTCGGCGTAGATGCCACCCTTCGACAGCGCTTCCATCCAGTACTGATCGAAGTTCGTGGCGCGACGAGCGTGCCATTTGTTCTGCAGATAATCCTGGAAGGTGCCGGTCTTGCCGGAGAGCTTGAGAATGACGTCACCGGTCGGGCGCGTGTCGAAGACCGGCTGCACGACGGGCTGCTGCAGCGCCGTGATCCCAGCGCGCGGCCGGCTGTCGCCCCACTGCTCCAGCGGGTGATGATCGGGCAAGATCAAGTCGCACGCAGCGGCCGTCTCATCCAGGTACGACGCGAAGCTGACTTTGTAGGCGACCTTGGCGAGCGCTTGCTGGAACGCACCGGGAACGGAATGCGCCGGATTGGTGCCGTGCACGAACACCAGCGCTACTTTCCCCGCCGCCATGTCCGACATCAGCGTCGTGAGATCGGCGAACGTATTCGTCGATCCGATCGCGAGATCCGCACCGAACTTCACGAGCGTGCCCACCGCGCCGGCGGCGTAGTTCAAGATGTTCACGGCGGCGACGATCTCCGCGCCGTTGGGACCTTGGGTGGCCATGCCGCCGGCGACCGCCAGCCCGCCACCTGAGCTCGCAAATTCTCTCGCGAGACGCACGATCATCGCTTCATCGATGCCGATCGTCGCCGCGACGGCACGGGGGGCATAGCCGGCGAGCAGTGAGGTGAGCCGGCTGGCATCGGGGGGCGTCGGCAGCCGCGCCAGGTGTTGCGTGACGATGACTTGCGCGAGCGCGAGCGCCAACATCCCCTCGGTTCCGGGGCGTGCGGCGATCCATTCGTCCGCGTTCATCCCCGTGAGCGACAGCCGCGGGCCCACGTACACGAACTTGGACATCGATGCGGGGCGGGCGGCATCGAATGCGTGGGCGCGCGCGAAGCCGTTTTGGAATTCGACCGGGGAAAGCCAGGTGTCGAGGAAGTCGGCACCGAACGACAGGATGTACTTCGCGTTCGCGAAGTCGTAGGCCGGCAGCGCCGCGGTGCCGAAGGCCATGCGGTTACCGGCACGCAGCGCTTCGAAGCCGAAGGGCTCGTAGCTCTGGTGGCGGCCACCGACCTGCTTCATCCACTCAGCGACCAGATCGCCGAACGACGACTGCTCGGCACCGGTCAAGAACACGATCCCCTTGCCCTGGGCCTCGCGTACTTTGGCCGTGAGTCGCTCGATCGCGCCGTCCCAATCGATGTCTTCGAATGCGCCCCGCGCGTTCCGCACCATCGGATGCGGGATGCGATCGGGATTGTACAATCCCTGCAGCGCGGCCTGCCCGCGGGCGCACAGCCGGCCGCGATTGATCGGGGAGTCGGGATTCCCCTCGAGTTTGACCGCCCGGCCCTCGCGCACGCGCACCCGCACGCCGCAGCCGGCGCCGCACTCGCGGCAGGTCGTGGCGTAGTAGGTCGCCGTGCCGGGAATCTGATCTTCGGGCTGAATGAGATACGGAATGAGGCGTTCCGTCGGCTCCGGCCCAATGCCACAGGCGGATACCGCGGCGGCTCCGGCGCCGGTGACGCCGAGAACCTTCAGAAAGCGGCGGCGATCGACGTTACTCATGTCAGTAGTGGCACACGCTGCAGTCGCGCGTGACGTTGTTTTTGACGTGGCAGCGCACGCACCAACCCATGCGCAGCGTCGAGACTTGCGATACCTGCGGCATCTTTTGCACGTCGCCGTGACAGGTGACGCATGCGTTCGTGCCGAGTGCCTTGATGTGTCGCATATGCGGGAAGCGTACGAACCCCGGCAAGGCGTGGACGCGGATCCATGCCGGCGGTTTTCGCTCGCGCCACGCATCCCGCACTTTCTTGATCTCCGCCTGATGGGACGGCGTGGACCCGCCGATCAACTGGTGACAGCCGATGCAGGTCTGCAGCGCCGGAATCCCCGGCTCGCTGGAGATAGCGGCCGAGTAGTGACAGTACATGCACGGGATCTGATCCTGGCCGGCATGGATGTCATGGCGGAAGAAAAGCGGCTGGCGCGGCCCGTCCAGGCTGCTGGTGTCTTTGATCTCGGGCGCGGTGTAACGCGAGGAAGCGGGCTGAGCC
>JBKPDZ010000156.1:0-15002 GCA_046728135.1 Gemmatimonadota bacterium
CACCATCGCGGCGACGATGACGACGGCCACGAGCACCTGCAGACTCCTCGTCATGCGATCAAAATGCCTCTAGACGGATCGATTTGCACGGCCTAATCTCCCCGTTCTTCCAACAGGCCAGGTAGCATCCGATGCGTGCAGCGTCCGTCGTCGCAACATTCGGTGTCCTCGGCGTCGTCGCGTGCTCCCATGCCGCGGCGCCCACCCATCAAGCCCAGGTCCCCCGGCCGGTGCCACAAGATACGGCACACGCTGCGACCGGACGTCCGCTGGCGCCCCCCCCGGACGCGGCCGCCCCGAGACCCTACAACCAGGTCATCACCGCCGGCACGACCACGGACGCCGGGGTCTTCATCGTGCACCGCAGCGGCGAAAAACTGTTCTACGAGATCCCCCCAGCGCTGTTCGGCCGCGAATTCCTGCTCGTGGCCGACCAGCGCGGGACGATCCGCGGCGTGCGCTACGCCGGCGAAGAGATCAGCGACCGGATCGTCGTGTGGGAACGAATGGGCAACAAGGTTTTCCTCCGCATCGAGTCGTATGCGATGCGCGCCGACAGCACCCAGCCGGTGTCTCGCGCCGTCCGGCTGTCGAATATTTCGCCGATCATCATGAGTTTCGACGTCGCGTCGTGGCACATGCCCGACAGCAACGCCGTCATCGAAGTCACGAAGCTCTTTACGACGGACGTCGCGGAACTGAACCTGCACCAGTCCGGCATTCGCATTCGCCGCATGGATCCGGCGCGCTCGGTGGTCGAGCGGGCACGCTCGTTCCCGCGGAACATCGAAGTGAGCGCGTTGCAGACGTTCGAGGTGGACTCGGTACCCGGCCCCGCCGGTGGCCCGCCCAACCGGTCGCTCAATACGATCACCATGCTGATGAACTACTCGATGGTGCTGCTGCCCGACCAACCGATGATGGCCCGGCTGTGTGACGATCGCGTGGGGTACTTCAACGTTTCCTTTGAGAACTACGACGACGATCGCGTGTCGGGGCCACGCCGCTGCTTCATCAAGCGTTTCCGGCTCGAGCCCAAGGACCCGAACGCCGCCGTGTCGGATCCGATCAAACCGATCGTCTGGTACATCGATCCCGCGACACCGGCGAAGTGGGTGCCGTGGCTCATCAAGGGCGTCGAGATGTGGGAGCCGGTCTTCCGCGCTGCCGGATTCAGCCATGCGATCACCGCACGTCTGCCGCAAGCCGGCGATGCCGACTTCGATCTCGACGACGCCCGTTTCTCCACGATTCGGTGGCTGCCGTCGACGATCGAAAACGCCTACGGTCCGAGCGTGAGCGATCCTCGCTCGGGTGAGATTCTGAATGCCAACATCGGTTTCTATCATAACGTCGCGAGCCTGGTGGAGGCGTGGTACTGGACGCAGGCCGGCGCCGCCGATCCGCGCGCCCGCACCCTCCCGTTCCCCGATTCGTTGATGGGCTTGATGCTCGCGTACGTCGCGAACCACGAGGTGGGGCACAGTCTCGGCCTGCGGCACAACATGGTGGCGTCGACGTACTATCCGGTGGACTCGCTGCGCAGCAGGTCCTTCACCTGCCGGATGAAAGGCACGAGCCCGTCGATCATGGACTATGCGAGGTATAACTATGTGGCGCAGCCGGGCGACAGCGCCTGCCTGATGCAGGGCATCGGGCCGTACGACTATTTCGCGATCGACTGGGGATATCGTCGCATCCCGAAGGCCCGCTCGCCCGATGCCGAGCGTTCGGTGCTGGACTCGCTGGCGCGACTGCAGGATGCGAACCCCTACTTCCGCTGGATCGGCGACGGCGATCCGGTGGACCCGCGCATCGTCACCGAAGCGCTGGGCGATGATCCGGTCAAGGCGAGCGGCTACGGCGTCCGCAATATCAAGCGACTCGTGCCCATGCTGATTCCGGCGACGACGAGCGATCGGCTCGACAATTACGATCGCCTCGACGACATGTACGGCGAGCTCATCAACCAGTGGGCGCGCGAGATGAACCACGTGGCGGTCGTCGTCGGCGGCGTGTACCAGTTCACCAAGTACGCCGGCCAGTCGGGCACCGTCTATCAGCCCGTGCCGCGCGCCAAGCAGGCCGAGGCGGTCCAGTTCCTCAACGACAACGTCTTCACGACGCCGAGTTTCTTGTTTGATCCGGAGATCCTCCGGCGCACCGAGCCGACCGGATTCGTCGAGCGGGTGCGCGCACGGCAGACCGCGATCCTGAATACCCTCTTCCAGGACGCGCGTCTGTCGCGGCTTGCCGATCAGGAGGCGACGCAGCCGAATGCGTACACGATCCCGGACCTGTTCGGCAACGTGCGGCGCGGCGTGTTCTCGGAGTTCGGTGGTGGTGCGGTGCGCGTCGATGAGTACCGGCGCAACGTGCAGCGGGCGTTCGTGGATCAGATGGAGCGGCTCATCAACACGCCGCTGGTGACACCCCCGCCTCCCGGCTTCACGCCGTTTCCCGGCTTCACGCCGCCGCCCCCACGCCCCGCCGATGCACGCGCGCAGGCACGGCTCGAGCTGGTAGACCTGCAGGGCACGCTGCGCGCGGCGTTGCCGCGGGCGGGAGATCGTGCCACCCGCGCGCACATCGTCGATCTGCAGGCACGGATCAATCAGATATTGAATCCACGGTCGTGAGAGACGTTACTCTGAATGTGCATGACCCCTCTTATACGGAAGCCACCCGCCGGGGAGAACGCATGTCACGCCGTCTGATCGCAGCGGTGCTGTTCCTACACGTCGGCATGTCGGCACGTCTGCACGCGCAAAGCTTCGAACAACGGCTGCTCGCCATCCCCGACACGGCCAGCGTGCGCCAACTGTCGCGCGACCTGTCCGCTGTGCCGCACATGGCGGGCACACCGGCGCAGGCAACGACGCGCGATTACGTCCTCGACAAGATGAAATCGTGGGGGATCGACGCGTGGAGCAAGGAATACACCGTCTTCATCCCCCAGCCCGACACGGTCGCCGCGTGGATCATTGCAGGTCCTCGGGCCAAAGCCACGCGGCTCAACCTCGCTGAACCGGGCACCGGGGGTGGAGGGGGACCGCAGATCCCGCCGTTCAACGGCTACACCGGCGACGGCGACGTCACGGCCGACGTCGTCTATGTGAATTACGGTCTGATTGAGGACTTCAAAACGCTCGACTCGCTCGGCATCAGCGTGAGCGGCAAGATCGCGATCGCACGCTATGGCCGCTCGTTCCGCGGGATCAAGGCGCGGGAGGCGCAGAAGCACGGCGCCATCGGACTGATCGTCTACTCCGATCCGCAGGAGGACGGCTACTTCCGCGGCGACGTCTATCCGAAGGGCCCGATGCGCAATGCCGACGGCATCCAACGTGGCAGCATGATGAACGGCAACGGCGATCCCACGACGCCGAGCTGGTCGTCGGTCGAGGGAGCGCGCCGCCTGCCGGAGGATTCGCTCGATATCCCGAAGATTCCCATCATCCCCATGAGCTACGGGAATGCGCGGCGCTTTCTCGAGCCGATGGCTGGACCTTCGGTGCCGCAGAGCTGGGAGGGGGCGCTGCCGTTCCGCTATCATGTCGGGCCGGGGCCGGTGCGCGCGCGACTCCACGTGAAGACGGAACGCGGGGCGCGGGGATTTCACAAGATCTGGAATACCATCGGGATGATCCGCGGCGAGCGCTGGCCTGACGAGTGGGTCGTGGTGGGTGGGCATCGCGATGCCTGGGGACCCGGCGCCCGCGACAACGTCAGCGGCACCGTGTGCGTGCTCGAGACCGCGCGTGCGTTCGCGGCACTCGCGCGCGAGGGCCTGAAACCCGCGCGCACCGTGGTATTCGCGACGTGGGACGCGGAGGAGTGGGGGCTCATCGGCTCGACCGAGTGGGTCGAAGAGCTCGAGGATACGCTGCGGGCTCACGTCGTCGCCTACATCAACGAAGACGGCACGTTCTCGGGACCGAACTTCGGCGGCAGCGGCTCGCCGTCGCTCAAGCCGCTCTTGCGCTCCACGACACACGTCGTGCCGGATCCCGTGGGACCGGGGACCGTCTACGACGTCTGGCTGAAGGCCAAGAACGGCGACACGACTGCTTTGACGATGGGGAACATGGGCGGCGGGTCCGATTTCTCCGGCTTCTATCATCACCTCGGCATTCCCGCGGGCGGCATTGGGTTCGACGGGCCCGATGGGATCTATCACTCCATGTATGACTCCTACGACTGGATGTCCCGGTTCGGGGATCCCGGCTACAAGGCGCATCGCGCCGGCGCTCAACTCGTCGGCGTGATCATGAGCCGACTCGCCAACAGCGCTATCGTGCCGCTCGATTACGCCGCCTTCGGGGCCGAGATGAACGGGCTCGTGGCGCAGCTCGATTCCGGGATCGCGAAGAAACAATGGAAGGAAACGGTCAGCACGCAGGCACTCAAAGATGCGCTCGATCGGTTGACCGCCGTCGCCCGCGCGTTCAATGCGTCGCGCGACAGCGCCATGGCCCGAGCCGGCGGCGTGGATTCGCTGCGCGCGCGCCGCGTGAACCAGGCACTCATGCTGGTGGAGCGTCGGTTGACCCGGCCCGAGGGCCTCGTGAGCCGGCCCTGGTTCCGCAGCCTGCAGTTCGCGGCCGATTTGGATAACGGCTATGCCACGATGGCATTTCCCAGCGTCAACGAAGCGATCCGGTACGCAGACGCCACGAGTGCCAACAGGGAGCTGGCGGATCTCGTGAGCCGGATCGACCAGGCGCGGGCGGCGCTCGTGGAGGCGGCGGTGGCGCTGCGCTAGCGGCGGCGATAGTCTAGGGACGAGGAGGAGCTGTATGGAAGACGCCAAGGGTCGCATTATCGTCTACTACTCGATCTGGGCAACGATCTGCGCGGCGGTCGCCGGATTTGCGATCGCACTCATACATACCTGGTTCTTCAGCTATCACCCCGGCCGGTCCGCGGTCATCGAGACGCTGTTCAGTGGGACCGTCGCGGCGGTGGCGATCGCCGCTGCCCAGGGTGCGGTCGCCCTGGTCACGGGCAGAGTGCTCGCGCAGCTCAAACGCACGTTACAGTACACGGTGCTGCTGGGCCTGCTGATCGGGCTGTTCGATTTCGTGATGTACTTCCTGCAGATGACGATTCCCGTCACCGAGTTCGGTTGGGTGCCTGATCTCATCATCATCGTGGCGGTGACGGCCGCCATCACCGCCGCCGGATCGCGCAGGGCACCCGCCGCCGTGTGACCGACGAGCAGAAGGAAGCGATCGAGCAGCTCGAGCGCCGTGTCGCGACGCTCGAAAACATGGTGCGGCGGCTGACGTTCGTCGCCAATAACGCCGAGCAGCTCCGCGCGCACACACCAACCGCGTCCGTGGTTCGCAACGCGCCGCTGCCGCCCGTGCCGGCAGCGCGACTCCCCGCGCCGTCTGCGAAGACCGATCTCGAACAATGGTTTGGCCAGCGCGGCCTCCTCGCGATTGGAGTGGCCGCGCTGCTCATCGCGGCGGCGCTCTTCCTCAAGTACGCATTCGACCGCGGCTGGATCCCGCCGATCGCGCGCTCCGTCGGCGCGATCGTGGCCGGCATCGCGATTGCAAGCTGGGGACACGAGCGGATCGGACGCGGCATGCGCCGCTATGGCGCGGCGATGATCGGGGCAGGAGGTGGACTCGCCTATCTCGGCTTGTGGGCCGCCGCCGGGCCATACGCGCTCCTGGAGCGCCGGCTCGGCATCCTGCTGCTCGCCGCGACGACGGTTGCCGTCACCTTGCTCGCGTTGCACCACGAGATCGAAGGCCTTGCGATCTGGGCGCTCGGGGGCGCGTACCTCGCGCCGTTGATTCTGCAGACCGCGCCAAACCCCAGAGGGTTCCTCCTCTATCTCGAGGTGATTGGGCTCGGCACAGGGATCCTGGCCTACAGCATGAGCTGGCGAGCAAGCTTCAATCTCGCGCTGTTCGGCTACCTCTTTCTTGCCGCCGCGGGAGCCGCACCGGCGATCGCGGCGCCCCTCGGCGCGTGGCTCGTTGCGGCCGCTGCGCTGCTCACCTTGCCGGTGACGCTGCGCCGCTCATGGCCCGAGGCACGGCTCGGTGTGCCGGTGATCGCCTGGCCAATCCTGGGGACTGGCTTCGCAGCCATGACGGAACCGGACGCGACACGCTGGCTGTCCCTGGGCGCGGCGACCGCCGTCACGGGCCTCCTCTGGTGGCAACACTTCCAGCGTGACCCGTTCAGCGCGGAGCTGCCTGCGGGTCGCGACATCACCGATGTCGCCGTGGACCGTCTGCTCTTCATCCTGAATCCCATGGCCCTGCTGAGCCTGGCCGCCGCGGCGCACCCTCGCCTCATCGAGAACTCGTACCAGATCGTTCCGGCCGCGCTGGCCATGGTGTATCTGCCGGCCGGGTGGTTCCGGCGCAGTGCATCACATCTCATCGCGGGTTTTGTACTGCTGGCCTTCGCCCTCCCCTTCCCGTGGCCCACCACGAGCGTCGCGATCGGATGGACCGTCCTCGCGCTCATCGCCCTGGCCGCCGAGCGGGAAGGCGCCAGGCCCGGTGGGCGCTATGCGGCCGTGGCGTTGTCGAGCGCCGCGTGGGCGTGGCTGTTCTCAGTCGCGCTGTTCGATCGGGCGTATCAGGCGGCGGTGTTCACCGATCCGTGGGCGCTCGCGTGGTACGTCTCCATCGCGGGCACGGCGGTCGCGGCGTGGTGGTGGGGAAGTGAAGGAAAGCTCCGCGTCTGGATGTGGATCCTCTGTGGCGCCGCGGTGTTCCTCGGCGGATCGATCGAATTCCACGACTACTTCGGCCGGATGGCGTCGCTCGCGGGCGACCTCGCCCTGAGCGTCTGGTGGCTGGTATTCGCGGGCGGATTGGTATTCCTGGGCTTCCGCCTGAACCAGAAGGTCATCCGGTCGACAGGGCTGGCGGTGGCTGCGTTTGCGGGATTGAAGATTGTGCTCGTCGATTTGGCAAACTTGCAGGCGTTGTACCGAGTCGGGTCGTTCTTTGCATTAGCATTGATCGCGCTGGCCGTTGCGTATGCATACAACCAGAGAGCTAAAGGCACTCAGTCTACTTAGAGCTTGGGCAGGGTGATCCCTCTCTGAGCCTGATATTTGCCCTTTTTATCCTTGTAGGACACTTCACACTCATCGCCTTCATCAGCGGTAAAGAACAACACCTGTGCTATCCCTTCATTTGCGTAAATCCGGGCCGGCAGCGGGGTCGTATTACTGATTTCTAGGGTGACGAAACCTTCCCACTCCGGCTCGAAGGGCGTCACATTGACGATGATCCCACATCGCGCGTACGTGCTCTTGCCGACGCAAATCGTCAGACAATTCCGCGGAATCCGGAAATACTCCACCGAGCTCGCGAGCGCGAAGGAATTCGGTGGCACGATGCAGACGTCGCCCGCGAACTCGACGAAGGATTTCGGATCGAAGCGCTTCGGATCGACGACCGCTGACAGGGCATTCGTGAAAATCTTGAACTCCGGCGCGACCCGCATGTCGTAACCGTACGACGAGACGCCGTAGGAGATGACGCCTTCGCGAACCTGCCGGTCGGCGAACGGTTCGATCATCCGGTGCTCTCGCGACATCTTCGTAATCCAGCGATCCGACTTGATTGACATGGGGGCGCAATGTAACGGCGCCAACTTGACTTACGCCACACCGCCAATAGCTTCCATACAACACTTAGTGAATTTTTTCACGAGCGCCATGCAGCCATATATCCAATTCTTGATGCTGCTGGGCATGGCCATCATCGCCGGGACGACGATGATTGTGGCGTCGCATTTTCTCGGTCCCCGGCGGCCCACCGACGTAAAAGAGCGGCCGTACGAGAGCGGCATGCCGCCGCTGGGCAGCGCGCACGAGCGCTTCTCGGTCAAGTTTTATCTGGTCGCCGTGTTGTTCATCCTCTTCGATATCGAGACCGTGTTTCTCATCCCGTGGGCGGTGATCTTTATGGGGAATAGCACCGTCGCCACGGGTTTTTTATTGATTGAGATGCTGGTGTTTATCCTTGTGCTGTTCGTGGGATACGTCTACGTCTGGAAGCGCGGAGCATTCACTTGGGACTAAGACGTCGAACAACGGCGTCTAACAAAGACGTATGGCGGCGTGTTCGACGGTTTTGCTCGACGATTCTATTGACGATTTCGTTAGACGATTCTGTTAAACGGTTTTGTTAGACGACTTTGTTAGACGAGGTTTATGAAGACAGTTAGCGAAGTCCACAGCTCGAATTACCTGCTCGCCAAGTTTGAGAAACTCATCGACTGGGCGGTGAACTCATCGCGCGCCAACTCGCTGTGGCCCATGCCATTCGGGACCGCGTGCTGCGCCATCGAGTTCATGGCGACCGCCGCCAGCCGCTTTGACTTCGCGCGCTTCGGCATGGAGCGGCAGGCCTTTTCGCCGCGCCAGGCGGACGTGCTGATCTGCGCCGGTCGGCTGCCGTTCAAGCTGGCGCCGGTGATCCGGCGCATCTACGACCAGATGCCGCAGCCCAAATGGGTCATCTCAATGGGCGCGTGCGCCTCGACCGGCGGCGTGTTCGACAACTACGCGATGGTGCAGGGCATCGATACGATTGTCCCGGTCGACGTGTACGTGCCGGGCTGCCCACCGCGCCCCGAAGGGCTGCTGTACGGCATTCTGCTGCTGCACAAGAAGATCAAAGGCGAGTCGCTGTTCGACGCGGTGAAGCGTCGCGAAGAGCAACCGCTCGACGACAAGGGCCTACGCCTGCCGCCCGAGACGATCGACGAGATCTCCGAGCCGTTCGGCAACTCCGTGCACCAGTTTCGTTCGTCGTGATTCCTGGCGTCGTGCGGGAAGCGTTGGCGCGCGACGGCGAGAGGATCGTCTACGTCGCACGGGACCGGCTGCTCGAGGCCATGCGCTGGCTGAAGGAGACACCCGGCCAGGAGTTCGATTATCTCGTCGATGTGACCGCCGTCGAATTTCGCGATCGCGAGCGGCCGATCGAGCTCGTCTATTTCCTCCGCTCGCTCAAGCGCCGCGCCGACATCCGCATCAAGGTCGAGCTCCCGCCCACCGCCGAGCTGGCGGTGGATTCGGTCTGGAGCCTGTGGCACGGCGCCGACTGGTTGGAGCGGGAAGTGTTCGACATGTTCGGCATCACGTTCAAGGGACACCCCGACCTGCGGCGCATCCTGATGTGGGAGACCTACGCCGAGGGCTATCCGCTGCGAAAAAGCTTCCCGCTGCGCGGACGCTTCTCGCGGGCCGAGCAGGTCCGTCAGGCGCTGAACGCCAATCCGGAAGCGCACTACTCGCTGGAAGAGCTATCGATCGCCGAAGCGGGCGGCGACGTGCCCGACGATATGCGTGACCGCCTGCAGCGCGGCGAGCGCGGCGTCGTACCGGAGCCGCCCAGTCAATGAGCAAGCGCGCGGTGAGCACGCGAACCGTCGAGCTCGAGCTCGCCACACCTGGTTTCGATGCGCAGGGCAACGCCACGCGCGTGCCGCTGACCGCGGAGGCCGTCGAGCCCGGACTCGATGAAGAGCACATGCTGGTCAACATCGGCCCGCAACATCCGGCGACCCATGGCGTCCTCCGGCTCGTCGTGGAGCTCGACGGGGAGACGGTCGTGCGCTGCATCCCGCATCTCGGCTACCTGCACTCCGGGTTCGAGAAGCTCGGCGAATACCGCCACTACAACCAGATCATCCCGCTCACCGATCGCACCGACTACCTGTCGCCGATGGCGAACAACGTCGGATTCGCGCTCGCGGCCGAGAAGCTGATGGGTCTCGAGATCACGCCGCGCTGCACGGTGCTGCGCGTCATCGCCTGCGAGATGAGCCGCATCATCTCGCACATGGTGTGGCTCGGCACGACCTCGATCGATCTGGGCGCCTTCACGCCGTTTCTCTGGGCGTTCCAGCAGCGCGAGAAAATTTACGATCTGCAGGAGATATGGACCGGCGCGCGCCTGACGACGAGTCTCACCCGCGTCGGTGGCCTCATGGCCGACATTCCGGATGGATTCGTCGACAAACTGCGAGAATTCACCCGCACATTTCCACAGACTCTCGGAGAGATTGATCGGGTCCTGACGCGCAATGCCGTATGGGCCGGGCGCACGCAGGGAGTCGGTGCGCTCACCGCTGCCGAGGCGACCAATTACTCGCTCTCGGGTCCGATGCTCCGCGCGAGCGGCGTGCCCTATGACGTTCGCAAGGACAAGCCGTACCTCGGCTACGAGACGTACGACTTCGACGTCGTGGTCGGCGAGCATGGCGACGTGTACGATCGCTACCTGGTTCGCCTCGAGGAGTGTTATCAGTCGAACCGCATCCTCGAGCAGGCGCTCGACCGCCTGCCCGACGGGCCGATCAATGTCGACGACCCCCGCGTCATCCTGCCCTCCAAGACGCGCGCCATGACCGACATGGAAGCCATGATCTTCCATTTCAAGCAGGTGATGGAGGGTGTGAAAGCACCCGTGGGCGAGGCCTACGTCGGGATCGAGAATCCCAAGGGCGAGCTGGGCAACTATCTCGTCTCGGACGGCACCGCCAAACCGGTGCGCTGGCGCATTCGGCCGCCCTCATTTATCAACCTGTCGGCGCTGCCGAAGATGGCGGAGGGCCACCTGCTGTCCGACCTGATCGCGATCAATGCCTCGGTGGACATCGTCATGGGCGAGGTGGATCGATGACCCACAGCGTGAACCATGCTGAAGAGTATCAGCCGGTGTTCGCCGGCAAGGTCCTGGACGAGCTGCAGACCGTACTCCAGCGCTATCCCACCAAGCAGGCCGCATTGCTGCCGACCCTGTGGATCGCGCAGCGCGAGCAGGGCTGGATCTCCGACCGGCTCATGGCTGAGGTCGCCGAGGTACTGGGACTGACGCCGGCGTACGTCAAGGGCGTGGTGACGTTCTACACGATGTATCACCAGCACCCGGTCGGGAAGAACTTCGTGCAGGTGTGCACGACATCGCCCTGCAACCTCTGCGGAGCCGAAGCCGTGCTGAAGGGGCTACTCGAGCAGACGGGCGCCGAGGAAGCAGGGGCCACGAGTGCGGACGGGAAGTGGACGATCGTCGAGGTGGAATGTCTTGGGGCGTGTGGGTTCGCGACACCCGTGCTCGTGAATGACGACTTTCTCGAAAACGTGACCCCGGAGAAAGTACCGGAGATCGTGAGAAAGTACCGGTGAGCCGAATGATCAATGTCCAATTCTCAATGATTATTGATCATTCATCATTGATCATTGGACATTCCTAATGGGCTATCCACACAAACCGCACCCCAAAGAGACCGTCGTTCTCTCCCAGTATTTCGGCGAAGTCGAAGCGCGCACCTACAAGGGATGGGTGAAGCGCGGCGGTTACGAAGCGCTGTCGCAGGCGCTCAAGATGGAGCCGACGGCAGTCACGGACCTCGTGAAGGAGTCGGGCCTGCGGGGCAGGGGCGGCGCCGGATTCCCGACCGGCCTCAAGTGGTCGTTCATGCCGAAGGAAAAAAAGAAGCCGCACTATCTGTGTGTGAACGCCGACGAGTCCGAGCCGGGCACGTTCAAGGACCGCGAGATCATGCGCTGGACGCCCCATGCCCTGCTCGAGGGCACGGCGATCGCCGCGCACGCGATCCGCGCCGAGGTCGCCTACATCTACATCCGCGGCGAGTTCACGGAGCCGTGGACGATCATGGAGCGAGCGGTCGCGGAGGCCAACGCGGCGGGCGTCTTCGGCAAGATCAAGGTCTACCTGCATCGCGGCGCGGGCGCCTACATCTGCGGCGAAGAGACCGCGCTGATGAATTCGATCGAAGGCAAGCGCGGCAACCCACGGATCAAGCCGCCCTTCCCGGCGGCCGCCGGCTTGTTCGGCATGCCGACGACGATCAACAACGTCGAGACGCTCGCGGCGGTGCCGCACGTCATCACACGCGGCGCCGCGTGGTACAAGGGCCTATGCCTGTCCAGCCCGAAGAGCACTGGGACGAAGCTCTTTTCGGTCTGCGGCAACATCCAACGCCCGGGCAACTATGAAGTCACGATGGGGTTCCCACTCAAGGACGTGATCTACGACATGTGCGGGGGGCCGCCCGCCGGCCGCACGCTGAAGGCGTGCATTCCGGGCGGTTCGTCCGTTCCCATTCTGACACGGGAAGAGACCGAAGCGTGTCTCCTGGACTACGAGGGCGTCGTCGAGAAAGGCTCGATGCTCGGCTCGGGCGGCGTGATCGTCTTCGACGACTCCGCTGACATGGTCTATCAAATCATGCGACTCACCAAGTTCTACGCCCACGAGTCGTGCGCGCAGTGCACGCAGTGCCGCGAAGGCACGGCGTGGACGACCAAGATCCTCGAGCGGATCCTGGCGGGGCAGGGAAAGACCACGGATCTCGACCTGCTGCTCGATCTCGCCGAGAACATGACCGGCAAGACGATCTGTGTGCTGTCCGACTCGTGTGCCGCACCTGTCGTGAGCGGGATCAAGAAATTCCGGGGTGAGTTCGAGGCATACCTGGCGGGCAAGAGACAACCCGTGATGGTGGGCTGATGGCCGAGGGCATGATTGCCCTGACGATCGACGGCGCGCCGGTCTCGGTGCCGCCGGGCACCCTCGTCATCGAGGCTGCAAAGCAGGCGGGCGTCCTCGTGCCGCACTACTGCTATCACCCCGGGCTCCCGGTTGCCGGCGTGTGTCGCATGTGTCTGGTCGAAATCGAAAAGGCGCCCAAGCTGCAGATCGCGTGCGCGACGACCGTCACGGAGGGGATGGTCGTCAAGACGCAAACGCCGCAGGCAAAAGACGCGCGCCGGGGTGTGCTGGAGTTTCTGCTCATCAATCATCCGCTCGATTGCCCGATTTGCGATCAGGCGGGCGAGTGTGAGCTGCAGGATTTCGTGTTCCAGGAAGGCCGGGCGCGCACGCGCTACGCGGAGTTCGCCAAGCGATTCAATCCGGTCGAGGATTTCGGACCCGACGTGCTGTACGTGCCGAACCGCTGCATCCTGTGCACGCGCTGCGTCCGGTTCATGGAGGATGTCGCGCAAGAGCCGGTCCTGAACGTTTCGGAACGCGGCGATCGTGCGTTCATCGGCATTCACCCGGAGGCACGGCTCGATCACCCGTGGGCGGGGAACGTCGTGGATCTGTGTCCCGTCGGGTCGCTGCTCTCGAAAGACTTTTTGCACAAGGCGCGCGCCTGGGAGCTCGACAAGACGGCGTCCATCTGCACCGGCTGCTCGCAGGGCTGCAACATCACGCTCGACACGCGCGATGAAGTCGTGGTGCGCGTGCGGCCGCGGCCCAATCTCGAGGTGAACCGCTACTTCATCTGCGACCACGGTCGCAGCCACTACAAGTGGATGAATCGCGGCGACCGGATCGAGGCCCCCCTCGTCCGTCGCGACGGCGAGCTGAAGGCCACCGACTGGGATGAAGCGCTCGACCGCGTCCTGGGCATCCTGCGCGGAGCGGAGGGAAGGACCGCAGTCGCGCTCGTATCGCCGGGCGCCTCCTCCGAAGCGCTGGCGCTCGCCAAGCGCGTATTCACCGGATTCAACTGGACCGGTGCCTTCCAAGTCGTCATGGGCGAAGAGGCCCCGCTCCCCGGCGTTCCCAATCTCGCGCTGCGCGCCGAGCGCGCGCCCAACGCCAAGGGCGCCGAGAACCTCGGCTACACGCGCGAGTACACGCAGGCGCTCGAAGCCGCCAAGACCGCCGCCATCGTGCTCGTGCTCGACGATCCCGACTGCGCCGTGGAGACGAATGGGGCGCTGATGTATCTGGGCACGGTGCTCGGACCGGATGCACCGTGCAGACGTGCCGACGTGATTCTTCCCATTGCCAACGTGGCCGAAGAAGAAGGCACCTTCACGAACCGCGACGGCCGCACGCAGCGCTATTACCAGGCCAAACCGGCGCCGGGGATGGCCCAGCCGGCGGCGTGGATACTCGGCCAGCTGGTCGGGGGGGGCTCGCTCGGCCTAGCAGGGGCCGCCCGATGACGTTTTTCATCGTGTCATCGGCGATCAAAGTCTTCGTGGTCTTCAACCTGATCATGGTGGGTGTCGCGCTGCTCACGCTGCTCGAGCGGCGCGTCTGCGCCTGGATGCAGGACCGGTTGGGACCGAATCGCGTCGGCCCGCAGGGCATTTTGCAACCGGCGGCGGACGGGCTGAAGAACTTCCTCAAGGAAGAGACCTCGCCCGCGATGGCGGACAAGACGCTGTTCACCCTCGCGCCGATCGTGTCCTTCGTGCCCGCGCTGCTGACGTTCGGCGTCATTCCGTTCGCGGCGCCGCTACCGACACCCTGGGGCGTCGTCCCGATGGTGGTCGCCGATCTGCCGGTCGGCTTCCTCTATATCCTCGCCATCAGCTCGCTCGGCGTGTACGGCATCGTTCTCGCCGGCTGGTCGTCGAACAACAAGTACGCGTTGCTGGGTGGCCTGCGGGCCTCGGCGCAGATGATCTCGTACGAAATCGCGCTGGGCATGAGCACCGTCGCCGTGCTGCTGCTCGCCGGCAACGTCACGCTGTCGCACGTCATCGCGCAGCAGCAGCAGGGACTCTGGTTCATCGTCCCGTTGACGCTCGCGTTCATCATCTTCTTCATCAGCGCCCTCGCCGAGACGAACCGCCTGCCGTTCGATTTGCCCGAAGCCGAAGCCGAGCTCATCGCCGGCTATCACACCGAGTACAGCTCCATGAAGTTCTCGATGTTCTACATCGCCGAGTACTCGAACATGGTGACAGCGTCGGCGCTCATGGCGACGCTGTTCTTTGGCGGCTGGGACATCCCCTTGACCAGCTGGGATTCGACCGGCGATCCCACCGTGTTGAAGACGCTGGCGACCCTGGCCGTTTTTGGCCTCAAGACATTCGTCTTCCTCTTCACGTACATCTGGGTCCGCTGGACGCTGCCGCGCTTCCGCTACGATCAGCTCATGGCGCTGGGATGGAAGGTCCTGCTCCCGTTGGCGCTCTTATACATCTCCGTGATCGCGGTAGCGATCTGGTACTT
>JBKPDZ010000157.1:0-4305 GCA_046728135.1 Gemmatimonadota bacterium
GGAGAGGACAATGACGCTCACGCTGGGCGAGGAAGAACAGGAAGTACTCAGCCGCGCACTCGCACACTACCTGAACGAGCTGCGTGATGAGATCAATCATACGGACGACCATGCGTTCAAAGCCCGACTGCAACGCCAAGACCATGTTCTTCAGGGCCTCGCGTCGCAGCTGGGTGACAAGCGATCGGGTCCCTGATCCGAGGTCCGCTCGGACTATACTGTATGTCGGCCGGTGCTTGCTGAGCGCCGACTGAGCATGGTGTGGAGTCCGTGTAGGAGGTCAAGCTGGCCGTCCTGGAAACCGATGGTTCGATCAGTATCGTAAGAGTACGGGCCGCGTGCACGGGCCCCCCGAGCGATCACAGCCGCGGCTACAATAGGCGTTCAGGGCTTCACCTGAGTGAGCCGGGCCCCGCGTGGCATTCTGCGTCAGCTTGCAGAGCCGTGGGTGACGGAGGATGTCATCCCGCAGACGCCGCGCCGGGAACTAACTAGGACCCGGACCCAACCGACCGGACTATGACCCCAACCTTGACCCGGAGAATCCTGAAGTGGTCGACGGCTGGCCCGATGCCGGCTTACGAAAGGAGGTGCGACTCTTCACTGATGGACTTACCGGAGACTCCTGGCTCCGGCGAGCCCGCCGGGCACCCCCCGGCCCGCCCATTGTGTGCCGCGTCGTTACGGAGTAGGACGCCGGAGCGGAAGGACATGGCCGGGTCGGCGAATGACGGGGCTCTAGTCCACGAGAAGGGTTGTGACCTGGGGCGGACGGAGAATCCGGCATCCCAGGAGTTCCACAACTTCGCCAACGTGACGAACGCGATCATCTGGGAAGCGGTCGCCGCCGTCACGCGCGCCCGAATCAGCATCGCGAAGGGTCGCCTGCTCTGCGAGCAGACGCGGGAGCTGAGGGTCCAGGCGCAAGACGCGCGCAACCGCGTCCATGCCCTCGGGGTGCGAGCGGCCTACTCCGTGGAGCGCGCCCACCTCGCGGCAGAGTGGGTTGCACTTGTGGCGGCGCGACCGCGCCTCCGCGCGCTTGGGTCCGTCCCCAGGTCGACGGCGAGCGTCGGCCCGACCCGCCGTTTAGACGAGCCCGAGATTGAGCGCGACTTCGCGTGGGAGCACGAGCCGCCCGTGGTCGACCGTCAAGATGGTCGTGCCGGACAGCATGCGACGCTGGGGCACCCCGACGACCCTCATGCCCACGCGGCACATCACCACGAGATCCCCGCGCCGGACCACTTCCACGTTATCGAATGTGACGCTCCACGAGCCGTCCCCCATAGAGCCGGGACGGTACGCCCCTTCTGGTCCCGAGCGCAATAGAAATCCGCTGACAGCCTGAGAAGGAAACCCCGCGCCCGGAGCGCCCCCCCGCGTCGACCGACCCGCGATACGCATCTACGAGAGACTAACTAAAATCAGCGAAGGCACGAAGCCCGGGCGGGCAGGAGCGGCGCGGCTCGCGTCCGTCCGCGCCGCTCCGGTGCTTCCTCTGAACCCGCCCCCTCTGGCTCAGCGACACCATGAGAGGCGTCGCGAGCCCGGCCGACCATCACGAGCAACGCGCCTACCTCCACTCCCAGAGCTTGTTCTTCGTGTTCCCGTCGGCGTCGGCGCTGTACTCGAAGACGACGGCGATCGCGTTCAGACGACGGAAGTTCGGGGAGTCGCTATAGTAGTACGAGGCTCCGCGATAGCTGACCGCTCCTCCCTCAAGGAGCTTGCCCACCCCCGCCGCCTTGAAGGTGGCCTGCTCGCCACCCTTACCCACCACGAGGCCCTGCGCCTCACCGTAGAGGCTGCCGTCCGGCCTGATTCCGGCCCAGTAGGTGACGTTGTTCCGGGTCTCGATCCCCAGGAGCTTCCCGGTGCCTTGCACCGTGACCTCCACCTTGGTGCCGCCGTCGACCGCGATCACGCGGCGCACCATAACCTTTCCGGTCTCTTCACCGATCTGTTCGCCCAGCATCGCTCTCTCCTTTCGGTTTTCGGTCCGGCCTTGTCAGACCCGCTCTCGTGATCGCGTATTCAAACGCGCAGGAAACGATTTTTCGCACAGCCGTGCCGCTCGTAAAACGGTGGGGCCCTGGCGCGGACCCTCGCGATCCCGTCGCTTCGGGACGGGATCGCTGTCCTTGCGCATCCCCTGCTGCGCCCGGCGGCGAGCTTCCCACGGTACTCGGCAGGCCCAGCGACCAAGGGCAGATTGATTGCGGCGGGATCGCAGAGAGGCCGGCGGGCTTTGTCACTCATGGCACCGTCCCAAAATTCAACGGCGAAGTCCCACGGGAGCACCAGCACTCCGAGGTCGCCTGGGTGCTCCACGGTGCTCCCGGGCTGGAGGCGACCGTGCGCCACCCAGTGGAATTTCGCCCCGATCCGGCAGAGGAGCGCGGTCTCCGTCTCCCGCACGACGAAGACATCGCTAAACTCGACGGTCGGTCCCTGTGCCACCGCGGCCTCCTTCGGAGTCCGCGCCGAGCACACGTGGGTAGGGGCGAAGTGCCCTCCCGCCGTCGCGCTGCGGGGCTGGGAACGGGCTCGCAGTTACGGCTACTCCGGTCAGCTTCCTGCGTCAAACTGACCCACTACCGATGGCTGACCCCGTGGACGCCGTGCCCATCACGGGGCAGGCTTCTTACGGCTCATGCCGAAAGCCACCCCTCTCGCGCCCAGCCCGGCCGAAGCGGCGGCCGCGACGGAGCGGCTCGCCGCCTGGGTCGTCGGCGCGCTGACCGCCATCGTCATCGGGGGCGTTGCCATCGTCATCTACGTGCCGCACGAAGGGCACGCGGGTGGGTCGTCCTGGCTCCTCGAGATCAACGCCTCGCAGAACGGCACGGCGACCAACACTCCGGTCGCTGAGCCCGTCTCACCGTTTTTCTCCGTGGTGTGCTTCACCCCGCTCCCACCACGTCCATGGCATCTCGCGGCAGTTCGGCTCGGCGCACAGGTGGGTATGACGCAGTTGACGACCCGCCCGCCACCGCCCAAGCTGATCGGGAGGTACGGCGACGGTGCAACCCGAAACGGCGAGCTGGTTGAACGAGAGCCGGGGCAGCTTGGGTGCTGCCCAAAGCCGGTTCAACGAGGTCTCCTCGATGGATGGCACCGGCGCGGGCGCCCTGTTCATGTCGGCCGAGTACGCGGTGAAGGCTGTGATCGTTGAGCACTACGGTTTCCTACCCCCGTCCTTTAAGACCGACCACAGGATCGTAAACCTCTCGCATCTGATCGGGTTGTGGTGGCAGCTCCCACCCGACCTGCGGGCGCACTTGGCTGACATGGCGCCCCTCGACCCCAACGTCCTCAACCCCCACGAGACCCGACTCCCGCGATACCCGCCACGAACATACGAGACCTTGGTCTCGTCGTCATCGAAGGCGCAGTGGCAGCAGCGCCTGACGACGGCGCCACGCTTCATCCAGTACATCGAGAGCGACGTGATCGGGAACCCGGCCACCTTCGGCAAGCTAACCTTCTGACAGCGGCGCCGCCCTCACCTTACGGCGCGTGAGGCGAGCGCGCTGGGCGCGCATGGGCGTCACGTCCCCTTCTTGCGTCCCGTCTTCCGCCCGAGCTTCTCCTCAATCGCCTTTACCAAGAAGTCCATCACGGAGATGTCGTTCGTCACGCAGTGCAGCTTGAGCCGGCGGTGAAGCTCCTTCGGGATGCGGGTCGCCAACTGCCTCCAGGCTTCGTGTGCCGTCGTCATCGACGCCGCCTTGGTCTTCGAGGCTGATGCAAGCGCCATGCCTCCTGGGACGGCGCTCAAGATCGAGGGAATGAGGAGCCTCAGGGCCTCCACAGGAACTGCGGTTCCTACGGTGACGGGGCTGGAGTCCCTCGGTTCATGGTCGCCCCGCACCACGCCGCCGCCTGCGACGACGATGAACCGTCTTCGTCTTCGGGGGTATGGGCGCCGCCACCTTCTTCGTGTGCGCCATCTTCTCGGCAACGGCCTTGGGCGGACGACCGGGACCACCGGGGCGCCACTTCCCGCGCGCCTTGCGGCGACGGCGCCGACCGTTCGTCGCCTTCTTCCGAGTGGAGACAGCCCCGAGCAGCGACTGGATAGCGGACCCGACCTCCCGCTGCACGATGTCGCGGATGACCGTTACGAGGTTTCGCTGTCTCGGCATCAGTCCTCCCTTCCGCTACGAGAACGTCTGGTCCAAGTCGCTGACGATCAGGAAAGCGGATCGAGTGAGCGGACCCACCTCTGGCGCTATCTCTCTGATGACCGCCGAGGGCGCTTCCGTCCCCGATCCAGCCTCGGCTCCGATAGCCCAAAGG
>JBKPDZ010000158.1:0-4386 GCA_046728135.1 Gemmatimonadota bacterium
CGGCAAGCCAGAGTCTCATGGGTTGCTAATGTGCGAGCGCTCGGCGACTATGCCAGCCCTTAAGGGCTGACGCCTTCGCCGAGCCGGCCCTTCAGGGCACGGACAGGGTGCGGTGCTGCGGGTGCGTTTCGGCGCGCAGAACTTGCCCGATTGGTCAAGCGCGGTCATCGATAGGCAAGAAGAGGAGCGTCGGCTCAGGGAAGCGAAGCAGATGCTGGATGAGATGAAACGAAGCGATCCGGGCGGCGACATCAAGCTCTAGGCCGACACGGACCTTACCGCAGAGTTTCTATCATCCAAAGGACCATGGCCGCGGTCAGCACGCCCTGCGACATGAAGTAAACGAATAAGCGGATCGTCATCCGCCTCTGAAGTCCATCAATAATCGAATCGAAGTGTCGGGCGTCGAATACAGGGTCCAGCCTTCCGAAGCCGGATCGCACCTCGGCGATTAGTCGATCGAGTTTGGCTTCTAACCGGGCGTGCCTGAGCTCGTCCAGCTCTCGCAGCTCGGCTTGGATTGATAGGGTCCTAGAGTGGCTCACACGGCAATAGTACGCTCGGCAGAGTTCACCATCAAGCCGGAATAGCGAAAGCCGGAGAGCGTGGCTCCCCGGCTTTCTTGCGTAGCGAACTGGCTACGCGGTGACCCCTCAAGTATGTCAAACATCGGCCAACAGAATCGCCGAGTCAACGGGGTGCTGTTCGCCTTGTCTCTTTAAAAAAAGGAGCCAGCGCTGTCATCCCGAGCGAAGCGCGCGCAGCGCGCGGAGCGAGGGATCTGCTTTTTGGAGCATGAACGGGATGTCGTGCGCATTGATTTGATACCGCATTACCACACTCGACTGCTCATGCTGCGTGGTGTCCCCTTGCATTCCTCGCGCCGAGCCGAGCACACTATGGGCATGCCGCAGACCGCGCACTACTGGACCCCTGACGAGGTGCGGGCGCTCCCCGCCGACGGCCGTCGCTACGAGGTCATCGCCGGCGAGCTGCTCGTGACACCGGCGCCGCGGTTCGGACACCAAGACGCCGTCCTGGCGTTGGTCCTCCTGTTGAGCGAATACGTCGAGCGGACCAAGACTGGGCATGCCGCCATCTCGCCCGCCGATTTGACCCCTGAGCCCGGGGCGTTGGTGCAACCCGATGTCTTCGTGGTGGGCCTCGTCGCCGGACGGCGGCCGCGCGATTGGGCGGACATCGAACGCCTGCTGCTCGCGATCGAGGTGCTGTCGCCGTCCACGGCCCGAGCCGACCGCACCGTCAAACGACGCCTCTACCAGCGCGCCGGCGTGCCGGAGTATTGGATCATCGATCTCGAGGCTCGGCTCGTCGAGCGCTGGCGGCCGGGCGACGAGCGGCCGGAGATCCTGACGGAGCAGCTGCAATGGGTTCCAGAGCCCGGAATCGCCCCGCTCACGATCGACCTGGTGGCATTCTTCGGACGAGTCTTCGACAGCGCGCCGTAAGCTCCGAGCTGTCGCCCCAAAAGCAGATCCCTCGCTCGCGCATGCGCGCTCGCTCGGGATGACACGTTCGCTCGCCTTTTGAGAATTAGAATGGAAAGACAGATACCCCTGCACCTTGCGGCCGCAGCTACCGCGCTCCGAGATTTCGCAGGTCTCCATCGGAGGTGACGTTTTATGCGACGGAGCAGCGGCGTTACACTCTTCGTAGCGGCGAGCGTAATGACCTTGGGTTGCGACTTGCCGCGGGCGTCCGCGCCCGAGCTCACCGGTCCGCAGTTCGAGGCGGCCGCGACAACGCCGATCACCGCGACGGCGAGCCTGACGGTGACGGATCCAGGAACCACGCAGGTGTCGGCCGGCATCGCTCACATCCGGGATCAGACCCAGGCGGGGCCGGTCAGCGGCGATATCACGGGGACCCTCACAGTCACCGGCAGATCCGACGTTGCCGTCGCGACCGAGACCGGGACAGGGTCGGGCACGTTCACGATCGTGACTGCGGACGGGAACTGGGAGGGACGCTTCGCTGGGCGGTTCGAGGCGGGCTTGTTTTCCGGCAAGATTGTCGCCCAGGGAAGCGGTGGCTTGGCGGGGTTGAACCTGCGGGGGACCATCAGCCAGACCGCGCCGAACAGGGTGTACGATCTGGCGGGTACGATCCTCAGTCCCGGGGGCTCGTGATCAGGAGCGTGTTGCTGAAGTAGGACTAAGGGGCGGCGCAGTGGGCCGCCTCTTTTCTCGATCGAGACGGCCGAAGCCGAGACCCTCAGTCATCCGAATTCCGATACCCGCCCCCTTTCATCCAACTCGGCACCGTCGGCGTAGCCTTCGGCGCGGCCTTGGGCGCGGGCTTGGGAGCGACTCGCTGGGGGGGGGCCGGCTTCGACGCCGGAGTCGAGGTCGGGAATTTGAAGCTCGCCAGATTTCTCAGAATGCTGTCGAGATTGCTGACCTTCATCGGAGGCTGCTGCAGCATGGCTGCCATGGCAGCGGCGAGCTGGTCGATCTGCGGCGATCCGATCCGACGTAATTGTTGCCAAACCGGCGATCGACCCACCTGCAGAAAATCTTCGCGCACGAAGATCAGATTGTCGCCGGTATGAAAATTTTCCCATAGGCTGGCATCCTGCTCCAACGCCGCCAGCGAGAGATAGACGACGAGCGCTGAAAAACGATCAATCTCCTGCCCGTATTCTTGCTCGCTCCGTTCGGGATGCTGGTAGGCACGGTGGCCGGTTTCCGTGGCGTGGCGGCCCTTCAAGGCCGGCACCCACATGCCGTCGTAGTCGACCAACTGGAACGCTCCGTTGCGCACCAGGATATTGCCGTGCTGCAAATCGCCGTGCGCGACCCGAGCGTTTTCGAGGTCGCGAACCAGTGTCACCCATTTGGCCCGCAATGACGCGAGTATCCAGGGAAAGCGGAGCTGCTGCTCGACATACGTGTGCAGCAGGTCGCCCTCCGCCCATTGCATTTTGACGATCGGGAACCACTTGGAGCCGATTTGGATGCCCTGCTTGAGAAACCGAAACTCCACGTCGTAGCGCAGGCGGACCCTGTGGAGATGGCGGGAGATCGCCTCATAGCGTTCGGCATGGTCGCTGATGGGGCGCAGGAAGCAGCGAATCGCCCAGGTCTTCCTGAATGAGAAGAACCCGCCCGGTTTAGTCCCCTTGTAGACCACGGCGTTGGCGCCGGTGGCCGGCTTGGGCATCCCGAACCGATCGAGCTCGAGGGCGACCGCTCTCAATCCCGCGTCAGCAAAAGCCCTCTGCGGGTGCTGCACCGCCTCATGGTATTCGGTCAGGTCGGGCCAGGCCGCCATCGCTATCGCTCCTTCGCTGCTACCGGTGCATCGTGATGAATGACGCGGACCAGGGTAGAGTCGTCGTTGCGCAATCCATTCTTACGGCCGTAGGCGACCAGCGCGGCGAAGTTCTCCGGCGTACGCAGCTTCCGGTACAGCCACCTCCACAATGGTCTCCCGTCTTCATGCCGTTTCAGTAGCCAGGCGGCCACCGCATCGGTCGCGAGCAGCAGCATGTCGCCATCGCGCAGGCTGCCCGTGCTGATGTAGATCCGGTCGTGCGGTGGTTCGCCGTCCGACCTCGAGCCGATCAGATACGGGCTCATGGTGAACTGCGACGATTGCTGCAGGGGGAACGCTTTGAGCACCCGCATCCCTTTACCGACGTCATCGACCTGCAGGAGGCAACAGTCGCCAACGGCCAGCGCCGTCCACCGGTTCTGGTGAGCGTCAATCTGGACGCCGAGCAACGCCGCGAACGCACCCTGCTCGGCCTTTTCGCTGGCGAACCAGGGGAGCGGGCGTCCCGCCAATCTTCGCCGCCAGAGGCGGCGCGCGGCCTTGAGGCCCGCGAAAAACTCCGCCCCGGTGAGCTCACTGCGCACATAGCTTTCGGCGAGCAGGACCGCCCAGAGCTTGGCGAAACTGCTTTCGGTGGCGCCATCGGCCACCGCCACGCGCATGCCGCCCGGGGAGGCGGCGGGGGGGGTGCGAGTTTGCCGCTGCGCCCATGCATCCTCGTACTCCTCGACACTGTTGCCCGACTTGGGGCAGCAGAAGGCCTTGATGTCGCATGCGTCGGCCGCCGTGGCGTGGCTCACCGCTCAGCGCAGGCGCACATTCGCCGGCCGCGTGCCGATATCGAGAAAATGGATGACGTGCAATGGTTGCGCGTTGAAGATGAATCCGCGCGAGTCGTCCGCGGCCGGCAAACCCAGCTCCTTCGCGCGTGCAACCATGAACGGTGTGAGCGTCGATGAGGCTTCAAATAGCGCCTTGGCATACTGATCCGGAAGCTTGGCGGCGTTGCACGGCAATTCGATCGATGGCCCGGCCGTCGACGAAAGATGGATGTTGAAGAGCAACACCTCACCGTCCTCGCCGCTGACC
>JBKPDZ010000159.1:0-17224 GCA_046728135.1 Gemmatimonadota bacterium
CAGAGCCTGGTGGCGCCTGCGCCGCACGATCGCCGCCTTCCAACCGGATGTCATTCACGCCCATGACAGTCACGCCCTGACGCTCGCGGCGGGCGCCACCGGGAGGCGGCGGCGGGGGGCGCGGGGGGCGCGGGGGGGGCGGGGGCGGCGGGGGGGGCGCATCCTCGTCGCGACGCGCCGCGTCGAGTTCCATGTCGGCCGGTTTGGCGCCTGGCGACGAGCCGACCACATCATCGCCATCTCCGAGGCCGTCAAGCGCGTGCTGGTCGCCGATGGCATCGCATCCGATGCCGTCGTCGTCGTGCATGACGGCATCGACGTCGACGAGGTGCGGCGCGCGGCGACGCCGCCGTTGGAGATTCGCCGTCAACTCTCGATCCCTCGGGCGGCACCGATCGTCGTCAACGCCGCGGCGCTCACCGGGGAGAAGGACCATGGGACGCTGATTCGCGCGGCCCACTACGCGCAGGCCCGTCGCCCGGACCTGCACTGGATCATCGCCGGCGAAGGCAAACGGCGCGGCGCCCTGGCCGCGGAAATCGATCGCCTCGGGCTTCGCGATCGCGTGCACCTGATCGGGCATGTCGATCGAGTCGACGCCTTGATCGCCGAGGCGAGCGTGTTCGTGCTGTCATCGCGTAGCGAAGGGCTCGGCAGTGTGCTCTTGAACGCGCTCGCGCTGGGCCGGCCCGTGGTCGCCACGCGCGCGGGCGGCATCCCGGAGATTCTCCCTCCTGAGGCAATCGTGCCGATCGACGCGCCCGAGCTCCTGGCACAAAAGGTCGTGGACATGCTCGCCCGCGGGGCCCCTCCGGCGTTGCCCGCGCGCTTCACGGCAAGCGTGATGGCCCGCGGAGTCTTGGACGTGTATAGGACCCTTCTCTAGATTGCAGGGCCATGATTTACGTCTGCGTTCCGGTTCACAACGAGGCGCGCACGGTTGGACTCGTGCTCTGGAAAGTGCGCCAGGTCTTCACCGCGTTCGAGCGGGAATATCAGATCATCGCGTGTGATGACGCCTCGACAGACGGATCGGCGGACGTGCTGACGTCGTACGCGCGCGTGCTGCCCCTGACCGTCATCCAGCACCGTTCGCGACAGGGATACGCGAAGAGCCTGGAGGAGTTGCTACGGCTGGCATTGCAGCGCACCGATCGACCAAAACGCGATTGCGCGATCACGCTTCATGCCGACTTCGTGCACGCGCCGGAGACGATGGAAGAGATGGTCAAACGGCTGGAATCGGGAGCGGACCTCGTCGTCGCCGAGCAATATCGCGCGGCGGGAAACCGCTCGTGGCCGGAACGGTGGGCCAGGCAGTGGGCGCCGCGCCTACTCCGGGTCGGCGGTGGCGTGAAGGACTCCATTTCCGGCTTCCTGGCGCTGCGTCTGGTCGTGCTGCGGCAAGCGACTCGGAGCGGCGAAGAGCGCCCGCCCCTCCTCACAACCGAAGGGTGGGCGGCGAACGCGGAACTCCTCGCGCGCCTGGGCGCCCATGCCCGGCGGATCGAGGTGGTCTCCAGCGCCGCGCGGTACGATCTCAAACAGCGGCCATCGCGCTCCAGTCCCTGGCAGCAGCTCCTTGCCGCGTGGCGTTCGCGCGGACTGATCACCGCGGCGCGCAAAGGCTCGGGCGTCGTCGTGCTGGCGCTGCTCCTGGCCGCCCGATCGCTTGGCGCCCAGGACGGGGTCTGTACCGGCAAGATGGTCGGGGCCGTGGCTGCCATGCCGTTCCCGGTCGGCGAGCGGTTCTCGTTCAATGCGAAGTACGGGATCTTCAACGTCGGTAGTGCTGCCATGGAGGTGATGGGGATCGACACCGTCCACAATGTCGAGACGGTGCACCTGCGATTCCTGATATCCGGCGGAGCGCTCTGGTACCACCTCGACCAGACCATCGAATCCTGGGTGGGCCGTACTGATTTTCAGTCGCGGCGCTACTCGTCCGTCCAGGACGAGCGCGATAAGCATCGCGAGCACCGTTACGAGATCTTCCCCGACTCCGGGTTCTATCGTGAAGTCGGGCGCGACACCACGTTTGCAACGGTCCCCCAGCCGCTCGATGACGCCGCCTTTCTCTACTGGATCCGCACGGTGCCGCTGGAACTCGGCAAGAAGTATGAGTATGCGCGCTATTTCCGACCCGACCGCAACCCCGTGATCATCGAGGTGGTGCGCCGAGAGCGCGTGAGCGTCGCCGGCAAGAAGTGGCGGGCGATCGTGGTCCGTCCCAAGATTCCGCAGGGCCGCGGCATCTTCGCAGAAAAATCGGAAACCTTGATCTGGCTGTCGGACGACCCGCAGCGCATTGTGCTGGCGATCCAGTCCAACTTCTCATTCGGCCAGGTCACGCTGAAGCTCAAGGACTACGTGGTCCCAGGAGTCAATCAGCCATGACGGACTATCGCGAAGCTGATTTCTCCCGCCTCAAGACCATTCCGATCGCCAAACGCCACAACAAGGTCGACGCCTCGCTCCTGGCTCACCCCCCTCGGTCCACGGACAACTCGTTCGACGCCTTTTTCGGTGCCCTGCCCTCGATCCTCGCTGCGCAGGATCTGCGGTACGTCGTCGATCAGATCGTCGCGGCAACGGGGCGGCGCGCGATTGTCGTGATGCTGGGTGGGCACGTGATCAAAGTCGGGTTGGGGCCGCTCCTCATTGCGCTGATGCGGCAGCGCGCGGTGACCGCGGTCGCCATGAACGGCAGCGCGGCGATCCACGACTTCGAGCTTGCGGCGTACGGAGGAACGAGCGAAGACGTGGCGGCGGGTCTGGGGGATGGAACGTTCGGCATGGCGGAGGAAACGGGACGCGAGATGAATGCCGCACTCGCGCGCGGCGCCAAGACTGGACAGGGCGCCGGGGAGGCGTTCGCCGAATACTTGCGCGCGCGCCAGGAGCTTCCCGGGCGCGAGGCGTCAGTGTTAGTCGCGTGCAGCGAGCTGGGGGTGCCGGTCACCGTGCACGCGGCGCTCGGCGCGGAAATCACTCACCAGCATCCCACTGCCGACGGCGCGGCCATCGGCGCCACCAGTCATCGGGATTTCAAGCGCCTGGCCGGCACCCTGCCGGACCTCGACGACGGCGGCGTCGTGCTCAATCTCGGCAGTGCGGTGGTGATGCCCGAGGTGTTCCTCAAGGCATTGACCATCGCGCGCAATCTGAATGGTGGGAAACCGCAGAACTTCACGGCCTGCGACTGCGACATGCAGCGCCACTATCGGCCACGGGTCAATGTCGTCGAACGCCCGACGCTGACCGGTGGGCGCGGCATCCAGCTCACCGGTCATCACGAGATCCTGTTTCCGCTGCTCGCTTGGGCGGTGCTTCTTAAGACTCGGAAGGACGTCCCTTGATCATGTCGCGGACGCGATCAGCCGTCGCCGGGCTGAGAATCCGTAGCGCCATATAGAAGAAGAAGCCGATGACTGCCAGCGTGAGGACCGTCGACGCGAGACCGAACAGGCTCCCAACGATACCAAAGACCAGCTTGAGCGCGAGCCAGGCGACAACGGCGAGAATCGCGAAACCAATGATGCTCCGGAACATGATATCCTCCGTGGTGTCCGGTGCGTGTGCAGCGTACGCCTAAATGTCGCACAAAGTTTCGTCCTGTGAAGTGTTGGTCGCCGGCGGCGGAATCATCGGCGCCGCCTGCGCCCGCGCCGCGGCACTGCGCGGGCTCAAGGTCCTGATCTGCGAGCCGGGACCCGACCCGGCGGCGGCGTCGGCCGCGTCGGCCGGTATCCTGGGGCCGCAAATCGAGCGAGCCGACGAAGCGCTCCGCGCGCTCGGATTGCGCGCCCGCGACCTCTACGAGCGCCTCGCGCCCGCCCTGGCGGAGACCACGGGCATCGACATCGGCTTGTGGCGCGACGGCATCGCGTCGCTCGCGTTCGACGAAGCGGAAGCCGAGCGGCTCCGTGACGCCGTCGCGGAACAGCGCCAGGCCGGACTGCGCTGCGATTGGCTGGAAGCAGAGGAGGTCGCGGAGCGATTCCCCGCCACGGCCCCCTGCCTGGGTGCGCTGTTCGCCCCGGAAGACGGAGCGGTGCATGCGCCCGCGTTGGCTCGCGCCTTACGCTCCGATGCGGAACGCCACGGAGCCCGCACGCTCAACACGCGCGTGCTCCGGCTCAACACGATTCTCGGCCGCGCCACCGGGGTCGAAATCCCAGCCGGCAAGATCAAGGCAGAGCACGTCATCATTGCCGCAGGCGCTTGGTCGACGGATATCGAACATCTGCCGCGACGTCTGCCCGTCGAGCCCGTCCGCGGGCAGATGGGAGCCGCGCCGTGGCCGGCCGACATGCCGCGGATCGTCTTGTACTATGACCACGCCTACGTGCTTGCCCGCAGTGGCGAAGCGATCTTCGGCAGCACGATGGAGCATGTGGGATTTGACGGCCGCGTCACGGACTCCGGTGTTCGTGAGATCGTCGCGGCGGCACGACGGCTGCTGCCGCACCTTCCAGCCCAGCCGACGCGAGCGTGGGCAGGTCTCCGGCCGATCACGCCGGACGGCCGTCCGATCGTGGGCCCAGACCCCGATGTGCGTGGATTGTGGTACGCAACCGGTCACGGCCGTAACGGCGTCCTGCTCGCGGGCCTGACCGGGGAGATCATCGGAGACCTGGTGGCGACCGGCACCACGGACGTGGAGATTGCCTCGCTCGCCCCGGAGCGATTTACTTCCTAGGATGTTCAGCAGTTGTGCCTTTTGTAATGCGGCATTTGACGGTGATGGTGGCCCTTCCGGGCTCGGTGTCGGCCGGCGGATTGCTTTCGACGAATGGAAGGGCCGGCTGTGGGTCGTCTGCCCCCGCTGTAGCCGCTGGAATCTCACGCCGTTCGACGATCGCCTGGAGCGCATCGAAGCGGTTGCCCGCGCCGCAAGCAGCGGACGTATCGCGGCATCGACCGATCAGGTCGCGTTGATTCGGTGGGAACGCTACGACCTCGTGCGCGTCGGGAAACCGCCGCGTGTCGAGCTGGCGACCTGGCGCTACGGCGAGCGACTCCGTAACCGCCAGCGCGAGCGCCTGAAGGTCGTCGTCCCCCTGACCGTGGCGGCAATTGGCCTCGGCATTGCCGCCAATGTGGCCGCGGGTGGCGGGTTCGGCGTGATCGTATGGAACATCCATCGCGCGGTGGACGGGGTTTACCTGTGGATGGTCGGCAGGCGCAGGATCTCACTCGTCGAGTCGCCGATCTGCGCGCACTGCGGCACGCTGATGGAGCTGCGCGCGCGCCACGTCCAGCACTCCCGCGTCGTTCCGGATAGGCATGCCGACATGGCGGTGGTGGTGAGCTGCCCGCGGTGCCGTCAGGAAGGCGCGCAGCTCACGGGGACTGAAGCCATCCAGGTGCTGCGGCAGGGGCTGACCTATCTGAACATCCGACGCGGCGGACGGCGACGCGCGGAGGACGCGGCGCGTGAAGTGGATCAGGTGGGCGGCCCCGATCAGCTGGTGCGCGACATCGCACGCCGCGAGCTGACATTGCGGTCGCTCCGGGCCGAGCGGGGGCTGGCGCTGGAGATGGCCGTGGACGAGCGAGCTGAGGTCGCGGAGCTGGAACGGCAGTGGAAAGAAGCGGAAGAGATTGCGGACATCGCCGACGGGACGCTGAGCACGTCGACGGAAATCGAAGAGGAGCTAAAGCGGCTCAAGCATCGAGGGGGCGATCAACCGTCTGGTTGAAAAATGGCCTACCCCACCCCCTCGGGGATGACTATCTTCGACGTCCATGGCCGCCCCTTTAGTCCAGATACAGCCTTCCGTCACACCCTCAGAGCCTGCCCGTAAGCCCTCCTGGTTGAAGGTAAAAGCACCCGGCGGGCCCAACTACCTCGCGCTGAAGCACATGATGCGCGGCCTCAAGCTCCATACGGTCTGCGAAGAGGCGCATTGCCCCAACATTGGCGAGTGCTGGGAACACAAGGCAGCCACGTTCATGATCCTGGGCGACGTGTGTACCCGGAACTGCGCGTATTGCGCGGTAGCCCACGGGACCCCGGCACCACTCGATGCCGGCGAGCCGCAGCGCCTCGCTGATGCAGTAGCACAGATGGATCTCAAACATGTCGTGATCACCAGCGTCGATCGTGACGATTTGCCGAACGGGGGCGCTGAGGTGTTCGCCGCGTGCATTGCCGAGATTCGGCGGCGCCTACCGCAAACCTCGGTCGAAGTGTTGATCCCCGACTTCAAGGGCAATCCCGAAGCACTGCGCATCGTCGTCGCCGCGCGCCCCGACATCCTCAATCACAATCTCGAGACAATCGCGCGGCTGTATCGCATCGCCCGGCCCGGCGGCCGGTATCCTCGTGCGCTCGAGCTCCTGGAGCATGCCAAAGACCTCGATCCGCACATGCTGACCAAGTCCGGAATCATCTGCGGGCTGGGCGAGGACTGGGACGAGCTGCTCGTCGCGATGCGCGACCTGCGTACCGCCCGCGTCGACATTCTCACCATTGGCCAGTACCTGCGCCCCTCCGATCAGCATCTACCCATCGCTCGTTGGTACGCCCCCGATGAGTTTGCCGAGCTGAAGCGCTACGGCATGGCGCTGGGCTTCCGGCATGTTGAATCGGGCCCGCTGGTCCGGTCCAGCTATCACGCGTGGGAGCAAGTGGAGGCAGCAACGAAATGACGGCCACCGCCAGATCCGCGAAACAGGGCTCACCCCCCTCCGCCCCCTCCGGCCCCTCCGGCCCATCCGGCCCCTCTCCCCAGCAGACCGAGCTGCATCTCAAGATGCTGCGACAGATGTTGCTCATCCGCCGGTTCGAGGAAAAAGCGGCGGAGGCATACGCACTCGGCAAAATCGGCGGGTTTTGCCACCTCTACATCGGACAGGAGGCCGTGGCGGTCGGTGCGCTCGCCGCGTTGCGGGACGATGACTACGTGATCTGCTCCTATCGCGAACACGGCCAGGCGCTGATCAAGGGCATCGCCCCGAACGCCGTGATGGCCGAGCTGTTCGGGAAGGCCACGGGCTGCTCCAAGGGCAAAGGCGGCTCGATGCACCTCTTCGATGCCAAGCGCGGCTTCATGGGCGGTCACGGGATTGTGGGTGGACACATTCCGCTCGGCGCCGGGCTCGCGTTCGCCAGCAAATACCGGGGCACGGACCAAGTCACCGTCTGTTTCTTCGGCGAAGCCGCCGTCAATATCGGCGCGTTCCACGAGACGCTGAACATGGCGTCGGTTTGGAAGCTGCCGGTCATCTTCTTGTGCGAGAACAATCGCTACGGCATGGGCACGGCATTCGAGCGCGTTGCCGCGGTGACGGACATCGTGGAGCACGCGTGCAGCTATGACATGGCCGCCGAATTGGTCGATGGGATGAATGCGCTGACGGTCTACGAGGCGACGCGCCGGGCCGTCGAGCGGGCCCGCAAGCAGAGCCACCCCACCCTGCTCGAGGTGCGAACGTATCGGTACATGGGACACTCGATGTCCGATCCACTGCACGGCGTGTATCGAACCAAGGATGAGGTCGAAGAGCAGAAGGCCCGCGATCCGATTTCGCATCTGGCCGGAAAGCTGAAAGATGACGGCGTCATCGATCAGGCTGCGCTCGACGCGCTGGACGCGGAAGTCCATGCCGAGGTGGAAGCGGCCGTGAAGTTCGCCGATGAGAGTCCGGATCCCGAGCCGGGCGAGCTCTTCACGGACGTCCTGGTCGACTGATGGCCACCCTCACCTACCGCGATGCGCTGAATCAGGCGCTGCGCGAAGAGATGCAGCGCGATCCCAACGTGTTCCTCATGGGGGAAGAAGTCGGCGTCTATCAGGGCGCCTACAAGGTGAGTCGCGGATTGCTGGAGGAGTTCGGTCCCAAGCGGATCGTGGATACGCCGATCGCCGAGCTGGGGTTCGCCGGCATCGGCGTGGGCGCGGCCATGGGAGGACTACGTCCGGTGATCGAGTTCATGACGTGGAACTTCGCGGTCCTCGCGCTGGACCAGATCGTGAACTCGGCGGCCAAGATGCTGTACATGTCCGGCGGCCAGATCCCCCTGCCGATCGTGTTCCGCGGCCCGAACGGCGCGGCGCTGCAGCTCTCCTCGCAACATTCCCAGGCGTGGGAGAGCTGGGTGTCCCACATCCCGGGCCTCAAGGTCGTTGCGCCGGCGACGCCGGCAGACGCCAAAGGGCTGCTCAAGTCCGCGATTCGCGATAACAATCCGGTGATCGTGCTCGAAGGCGAGATGCTCTACAACATCAAGGGGGAGGTCCCCGACGGCGAGCACATCGTGCCGATCGGACGCGCCGACATCAAGCGCGAGGGCTCGGACGTGACGCTCGTTTGTCATTCGAAAACCCTGACTGTGGCCTTGAGAGCCGCGGACCAGCTCGCCGAGCAAAACGTGTCGGCCGAGGTGCTCGACTTGCGGTCGATCCGGCCCCTCGACGAGGCGGCGATCCTCGAGTCGGTGAAGAAGACGAACCGGGCGGTGGTGGTCGAAGAAGGCTGGCCCCACGCCGGCATCGGTGCGCAGGTAGTCGATCTCATCCAGCGGGATGCGTTCGACGATCTCGATGCACCCGTGCAGCGCGTGACGCAGGCCGACGTCCCGATGCCCTACAACAAACTGCTCGAACGCGCCGCCAAGGCGTCGCCCGAGAAGGTCGTGGCGGCGGCGCGGCGCGTGCTCTACCTGGAATAGCCCCGACCATGGCTACGAAAGTCCACATGGAGGCGTTGTCGCCCACGATGGAGGAAGGTCGCCTCGTGAAGTGGACGAAGCACGAGGGTGACGCCGTGAAGTCGGGCGACACGCTCGCCGAGGTCGAGACCGACAAGGCCGTCATGGAGCTGGTGGCCCGCGCCGAGGGGCAGCTGTTGAAGGTGATGGTACCTGAGGGCATGACCGTGCCGGTCGGGAATGTGGTGGCGTGGATCGGGAAGCCTGGGGAGAAAGTCGATGGAACTGGGAGTCAGGAGTCGGGAGCTGGGGCGGCGAAGCCTCCCGCTGCCGCCGCTTCGAAGCCAGCCCCAGCACCTGCTCCAGCCTCCGCACCAGTTGCTGCTCAAGCGGACGCGACGCGGGTCAAAGCATCGCCGCTGGCGAAGCGCATCGCGAAAGAAGTCGGTGTCGACCTCAAGCTCGTGCAGGGATCAGGTCCGGGCGGCCGAGTGATCAAGCGTGACGTCGAGGGTGGAGTAACCCAAGCTCCAACAGCCACCGCCCCAGCTCCTAGCTCCCGGCTCCCGACTCCTGGGGGTCCGTACGAGGATGTTCCGCTTACACAGATAAGGAAGACGATCGCCAAGCGGCTCGTCGCATCGCTTGGGCCGATCCCGCATTTCTTCCTGACGACTGAGATCGACATGGAGCGCGCGGCGGACGCGCGCGAAGCGCTCAACACGCAGCTCGGCGATGCCGGCGGCAAGATCTCGTTCAACGACATCATCATCAAGGCGGTCGCCCTGGCGTTGGTGCAGCATCGCGCCTGCAATGCCTGGTTCCTGGAGGATCACATCCGCTACTGGAACGAGGTGCACATCGGGATGGCGGTGGCGATCGAGGACGGGCTCATCACGCCGGTGATCCGCAACGCGGACCTGAAGAGTCTGCGCCAGATCAGCGCCGAGGCCCGGGAGCTGGCGGGGCGTGCCCGGAATCGGCGCCTCAAGCCCGAGGAATACACGGGCGCGACGTTCAGCGTCTCGAACCTAGGCATGTTCGATATCGATCAGTTCACGGCGGTGATCAACCCTCCGGAGGGTGGGATTGTAGCGATCGGTAGCGTCGTACCCAAAGCGGTGCCCGACAAGACGGGCGATGGCGTCGTGGTGCGGCGGCGGCTGCGCGTGACGATGAGCTGTGATCACCGCGTGATCGATGGCGCGACCGGTGCGGCGTACTTGAAAACGCTGAAACAAATGTTGGAAAACCCGTTGGCGATGCTGCTATAAATGCGAAATGTGAAATGTGGAATGCGAAGTTTGACAGGATGGCTTCCACGCCCACGACGCTAATCATGACATTTCGCATTCCACATTCCGCATTCCGCATTTCCCGAGGGGGAACCGTTGGCCAATAGTTTCGACGTGATTGTCTTGGGGGGAGGCCCCGCGGGCTACATCTGCGCGATTCGCAGCGCCCAGCTCGGCCTCAGCGCAGCCGTCCTGGAACAGGACAAACTGGGCGGCGTGTGCGTCAACATCGGGTGCATCCCGACCAAGGCGCTGCTCCATTCCGCCTACATCGCCAACCTGCTGAAGGAATCGAAGGACTTCGGGGTCGAGGTGAGTGGTGTCAAGACCGATTACGGCGTCGCGATGAAACGCTCGCGGCGCGTCAGCGATCAGAACTCGAAGGGCGTGGAGTTCCTGATGAAGAAGCACAAGATCACCGTCGTGAAAGGCACCGGGGTGCTGCAGCCGGGGAAGAAGGTGAAGGTGGGGAACGACGTCTACGAGGCAAAGAAGGCGGTCGTGATCGCCACAGGGTCCCGGGTCAAAGGCATTCCGCAAATCGGCCTCGAGCTCAATAAGACGACGGTGATCTCGTCCGATGAGGCGCTGCTGATGGAACGCGTACCGGACTCGCTGGCGATCATCGGCGCCGGCGCGGTCGGCATGGAGTTCGCCGACATCTTCGCGGCGTTCGGCGTCAAGGTCACGCTGATCGAGGCATTGCCCCGGATCCTGCCGATCGAGGACGCCGAATCGTCCGATGTGCTGACCAAGAGCTACCGCAAACGCGGCATTGACGTGATCGCCGGCGCCAAGGTCAACAAGGCCACCGTCGGGAAAGACAAGGTCACGCTCGACGTCGAAGCGGGAGGCGAGAAGAAGCAGGTCACGGCGGCCGCCGTGCTCATGGCCGCGGGTCGAGCGCTCAACACGGAGAACATCGGCCTCAAGGAATGTGGCATTCAACTGACGGACCGCGGCTTCATCAAGGTCGACAAGAATCTGCAGACCACCGCCTCCGGCTATAACGCCATCGGCGACGTGGCGGGCCCGCCGATGCTCGCGCACAAGGGCTTTCGCGAAGGATCGGTCGTTGCCGAGATCATCGCCGGTCAGAAGCCGCATCCGATCCGGTATGACAACGTCCCCAGCGTGACATACTGCCATCCCGAAGTCGCGAGCATCGGGCTGACCGAGGATCAGTGCAAAGAGAAAAAGCTGGATTATGCGGCCGGCAAGTTTCCCTTCTCGGCGAACGGCCGGGCGCGCGGCACCGGCGAGACCGAGGGATTCGTGAAGATCCTGCGCGACAAGAAGTACGGCGAAATCCTCGGCGCCCACATCGTCGGAGCACACGCATCTGAAATGATTCACGAGCTGGCAGTCGCCCGCGAGAACGAATACACGGTCGAAGAAATCGATTTGGCGATCCACGCCCATCCGACGATGTCGGAGGCCGTCGGGGAGGCCGCGCTCGATTCGCTCGGGCGCGTGCTGCACATCTGAGCGCGGCAACGGTCAAGGATCCGCTCGCCCTCGGTATCGGCTCCCTCGCCTCGGGGGTGGCGTTCGGGGGCGCCTGCATGACCGTCGCACAGATCGCGCTGCGTTTGTCGGAAGAACGGTTCGAGACGGTGGGCTACTTCGAGCTGACGGCTGGACTCGTTGCCGCGGTCGGAGTGGGCGGCGCGGTCGGCTGGTATCGCAGCGCAGCCCTCGACAACATCTGGCAGCGCGGTGTCATCGCGGTCCTGGGCGCCTTCGGCGCGGTGCTGATCGGCTTTCTTGCGGCACCGCTCGACCGCTTCTTCGGCATCATCGGCATGATCGTGTGGCTCTTGCTGAGTGTGGCGGCCGGGATCGTGACGACGCGCTGGGCAAATAGCGGACGGGGTACGGGGGACGAGGGGGACGAGGGAAGCGGGACGGGAACGGCATGAACACACTCGAGGTCCTCGCAGCAGGCACCGTGCCATATGGGGAAGCCCTCGCCTGGCAGCGCCGGCTCGCCGAAGACCGCATTGCGGGCCGACTGGCGCATGATGTACTCCTCCTGCTCGAGCATCCCCCGGTGGTCACATTGGGGAGGAATTCGCACGCCGAGCACCTGCTGCACGCCGAGGGCATCGACGTGTTCGAAGTCGAGCGCGGCGGCGACGTGACCTTCCATGGCCCCGGCCAACTGGTCGGCTATCCCATCCTCGACCTCGGCGACTATAAGAAGGATCTGCACTGGTATCTCCGCACGCTCGAGCAAGCGCTGATCGACGCGCTCGCGATCCTGGATATCCCCGCCGAGCGGCGCCCGGGATTCACGGGCGTGTGGACGCGCGGGAAGAAGATCGCGAGCATCGGGGTTCACGTGAAACAGTGGGTGACGTGGCACGGCTTCGCGCTCAATGTCACGACGGACCTCGCGCATTTTGATCGCATCGTGCCGTGTGGGATTCAGGATGTGGAGATGACGTCGGTGGAGCGGGAAGGGGGGAACGGAAAACGGGAGACGTTGTGGGAGAAGAGCCTCGATGGAGTGGTAGAAGGATTCAAATCCGCATTTGGAGTTGATCCCATTCTGAAGAATGGGCCCGATGATTCACTGCGCTTAAGCGCGGCGCTGCACCGGGCCCACGCTTAAGCGTGGGAAATTCAAGAGTTCCTCCCGGTCAAGTTGTCACCACCAAATGGCCGGTCCTACACTACGGCGACGTCCCAACCGTCGACACGTCGCAATGGACGTTCATGGTTTCGGGTCTCGTCGAGAAGCCGTTCACGTTGACTTACGACGAGCTCCTCGCGCTGCCGCGCAAGACCGTGAACTGTGACATCCACTGCGTCACGACGTGGAGCCGGCTCGATAACGTCTTCGAAGGCGTGCCCGTCCAGCTGTTGCTCGAGCGCGCGAAGGTAAGGCCGGAAGCCAAATACTGCCTGGTGGTCGCCGAACAGGGATTCACGACCAATCTGCCGTTGTCGGATCTGCAGCGACCCGAGAACCTCATCGCACTGAAGTGGGCGGGCGAGGCGCTGATGCCCGAGCACGGCTGGCCGGCGCGGCTGCTCGTGCCACATCTCTATTTCTGGAAGAGCGCGAAATGGGTGCGCGGCTTCGAGTTGTTAGAAGAGGATTTGCCGGGCTTCTGGGAACAGAACGGCTACCATATGCACGGCGACCCGTGGACCGAGGAGCGGTACGGCGGGCGCGGCCTGACGCAACACGAGATCAACAAGTTCAGGAATGCCAGTAAGAAGATCGGCGGTGCCCGTTAGGCGCCGCCCTTGCCCAGCAGCTCGTAAAACCGCCGGAACACCTCGATCCCATCCCACAACTGCTTCAGCTCGAGCTTCTCATTCGGCGCGTGCAGCCGATCGTCGGGCAACCCTATTCCCGTGAGAATCACCGGCGCACCGGCGGAGGCCAGTGCGGGCACCACCGGAATTGAGCCACCCGCCCGCGCCGGTACGGTGCCGCGCCCCGTCACCTCTTTGAACGCCTGATCCAGCAGTGTGAACGCCGGAGTATCGATCTTGATCTGCGCGGGATCCGCCCCGTGGAGAAATCGCACGCTGGCCGTCACATACGTTGGCGCGAATCGTTTCACCGCAGCAGCGAGCTGGCGCTCGGCGGTCGCCAGCTTCTGGTTGGGCACGAGGCGCATGCTCACCTTGGCAGTGGCCTCCGCGGGGATGACCGTCTTGGCGCCGTCACCCGTGAAGCCACCCAGAATGCCATGGATCTCGAACGTCGGCAGCGCCCAGAGCCGCTCGAGCACGGACGCTTTTTTCAGGCCGACGAGGCCCTTGCCCTGGACGCGCTTGTTGAGAAAGTCCTTCTCGTTGAACGGCAGCTTCTTCCAGGCTGCCAGCTCCGCTTTGGACGGCCGCTTTACAGGCCCGTAGAAGCCGGGGACGTTGATCTTGCCGTCAGCGCCCTTCAAGCGACCCAGCAGTCGAGCCAATTCCTCGTGGGCGTTCGGCGCGGCCCCACCGTATTCGCCGGAGTGCAAATCGGTCTTCGAGGTCCGCACGGTGATCTCTGCGTAGCAGAGGCCGCGCAGGGTCGTGTAGACCGCCGGCCAACCGGGCGCGAGATACGACATGTCCGCCACCAGGGCCGCGTCCGCGCGCACGCGCTGCGGCTCGCGCTTGAGCAGATCGAACAAGACCTTGGACCCGTACTCCTCTTCGCCTTCGATGAGAAAGCGAAAGTTGACGGCCGGTCGCGGTGACGCGGCAATCGCCTGGAGCAGGCAGAAGACCTGTCCTTTGTCGTCGGCTGCGCCGCGCGCGTAGATCCGGCCGTCGCGTTGCGTCGGCTCGAACGGCGGCGTCGTCCACTCCGCGAGCGGATCGGGCGGTTGCACGTCATAGTGCCCGTAGATCAGCAGCGTCGGGGCACCGGGCACATCGGGGCCTTTCCCCCACACGACCGGATGTGTCTCGCTACCGAGAAACTGGATGTCATGACATCCGATGCGTCGCAGCGCGGCCGCCACCCATTCCGCGGCGGCGCGGCAATCCTGATTGTGTGCGGGCAATGTGGAGATGGAGGGGATTCGCAGGAACTCGGTCAGCTCGCGCAGCAACTGGTCTCGATCCATGGCGGCAGAAATGTAGATACACGGGTCGCTGCTAGCCAGCGAGTGAGGCCCGGGTAGATTTGAGCGTCATGCGGACCACCGCGTCGTACGACTTGTTTCCAGACGCGCGGAGCGAACGGGCGCTCGCGCGCGCGCGCTGGCTGGCGCGCGAGGGGCGCGTGCGCGATGCGCAGTCTGCCTACGATGACCTGCTGGCCGCCAAACCGGAGTTGAAAGCCGCCTGGGCCGAGTACTTCGAGCTGCTGCGGACCAACGGTCGTGGCGAAGAAGCGCTGCAGCTCGCCGATCGCGCCCGCGCAATATTCGGAGAGACGGGGTTTGCGTTCACGCTCCGCGGCGCGGCGCTGACCGAGCTGGGACGTTATCAGGAAGCGTTGGTGGAGCTCGATCGCGCCGTGGAAGCCGATCCTGACCTGGCACTCGTCTGGCACGAGCTGGGCTATGCGGCCTACAAGCTGGGGGACCGCAACCGGGCACTCCTCGCGCTCGACCGCGCGTTTGCGCTCGAGCCGCATACCGACACGCTGAAGCTCCGCGGTCAGATCCTGCGCGAGGCCGGCCGGTATCAAGCGGCCGAGGTGGCGTTCGAGGGTGCCGCGCAGGCCGCGGAACATGCCGAGCAGCGCGCCGACGCGGAGCGCGAGATTGCGACGACCCGTCGCTACAGCTCCTACACGCCGCGCCGTGCGGAGGACCTGACCGCCGCGGAGCGCTGGTTTGCCGATACCGGATCGGTGGTCCTGGCGTCGACGCCGGGTCCCGTCGCACCCAGCGACGAAACGATCGTCGCCACGTTCGCCGAGGTCGCCACGAACGCCGATTGGCACTTTGGCCAAGTGGTCCTGCTCGGCCCGGAATTCCCGGCGTGCAGCGATCTCGCCGACCGCTTGGGCGCACCACTCGTCCCGCCGGCCGCGCTCGACCTGGCCGCCTGCCCGCTGATCGTCGGACTGCAGCCCCTCTCCGGCGATCGCAGCTGGAGCGACATCGTGTCCAAGCTGACGAGCCAACCCAGTGGCCTCGTGTTCGCCATCGAGCACCCCAGCGAGGCGCCGGCGACAGTGACTACGGACGTCATTGGTGTGCTGACCGACGGCGGCACGCGCCGCGAGCGGGCACCCAACCCGGCGCAGGCTTTGAGCGACGCGCAGAACCCCGCTGCTCGGCTCGCGGGCCGACGGTTACGGCCCGCGTGATCCCGTTCCGTTTTTCACACCCTGAAGGGTGGCTTTAGCCTGTCAATTCTGCGACCATCCAACATCACATGACTGCGACTGAACAGCCGCCGCGCCCCAGTCGTGCGCCGATGTCCGGTCGCGCGATCGTCCAAAACCAGTTCGATCGTGCCGCCGACCTGATCAACCTCGAGGCGTACATGCGGAAGATTCTCATGTCCCCCTTTCGCGAGGTGCAGGTCGAGGTGCCGGTGCGGATGGACGATGGACGGATCGAGGTGTTCACGGGCTATCGCATCCAGCACAACGGGGCGCGCGGTCCCTGCAAAGGCGGGATTCGCTATCACCCCGAAGCGGATCACGACGAGGTGCTCGGCCTCGCCACGATCATGACGTGGAAGACCGCCTTGATGGACATCCCGTTCGGCGGCGCCAAGGGCGGCGTCACCGTCGATCCCAAGAAGCTGTCCAAGCTCGAGCTCGAGCGACTGACCCGCCGGTTCACGCAGCGCATCGCGATCGTCCTGGGCCCCTACCGCGACATTCCCGCTCCCGACGTCAATACCAATGCACAGGTGATGGCCTGGATCCTCGACGAATACTCGAGCCGCCAGGGCTACACGCCCGCAGTCGTCACCGGCAAGCCGGTGTCGCTGGGCGGCTCGCTCGGACGCGAGGAGGCCACCGGCCGTGGCGTGATGTATGTGATGCAGGAGTACGCGCGCGACTTCGGGATTCCGCTGAAGGGCGGACGGGGAGGCGTCGTGATCCAGGGGTTCGGCAACGTCGGCAGCCACTTGGCGCGGCTGCTCGACAGCGAAGCGGGCGCCAAGGTCGTCGCCGTGAGCGCGGTCGAGGGCGGAGTGTACAACGACCAGGGGCTCGACATTCCGGCACTCCTGGCGCACGTCGCGCAGGGCAAGCCCGTGCCCGAATGGACCGGCGGCAAGCGGATCACGAACGAGGAGCTGTGGAGCATCCCATGCGACTGGCTGGTGCCCGCGGCGCTCGGTGGCGTGATCACGAAGGAGGCGAACGCGAAGACGGTCGACTGCAAGGTCGTCGTCGAAGCCGCGAACGAACCCACGACGCCGACCGCCGACACCATTCTCGAGGAGCGCGGCATCGCGGTGATTCCCGACTTTCTGGCGAACGCCGGCGGTGTCACGGTAAGCTATTACGAATGGGCGCAGAACCTCCAGCAATACCGCTGGACCCACGAGCAGGTCAACCGCGAGCTGAAGGCGACGATCACGAAGGCCTATACGTCTGTGCGTGACTTGGCGAAGGAAAAGCGTGTGACGTTCAGGACGGCCGCGTATGGGATTGCCTTACAGCGAGTCGCCGACGCTGAGCGACTCCGGGGAAACTAGTCCTCGACCCTCATCCCGGGTCGAGAATACAATGCCTGGTACGGATCACCCGCCTGCGTAAAGACACGTATTTGGATGGCCCGGATAGTCTCGGAGATATCCGCGTTGTTCTGCAGGTAGATCTCGTCGAACAGATTCAGAT
>JBKPDZ010000160.1:0-10009 GCA_046728135.1 Gemmatimonadota bacterium
TGCCGTCCTGCTCGTGGGACCGGCGGCGCTCCTCTGGTGGTTTCGCAACACGAAAGCCCGAGCCGCGTTCGCGGGCTACCTGCTCATGAATCTCTGGATCGTGGTGGGCTTTGGTCTGATCAAAGGCCTCTGGGGAATCACGCTCCCGCTGTACTTCGGCACCGGGCTCGCGTCGTTGTCCACGGCCTATCCGAAGCCGACACTCGGCCCGTACGGCTTCGAGGCGAGCGGCATCCTGATGTTCATCGGCAGCCTGTTCGTGGCGTACTACGCCTACCGGCTCGTCGAGGCCAAGCGGGGCGCGCCCCTCTTGTCCAACGGGTGGGGACAGAGGAGCGCGGTCGCCGCGTCGCTCGCCGTCATCGCGGTGTTCGTGTTTGTGGACCGCGACCGCTGGGCCGAGCCGGCGAACGGCGTCGTGAGGATCGGAGTCATCGTGCCGAAGACAGGTCCCTACGCCGTCCTCGGCAACTCCTTTCTCAAGGCCGTCGAGATGGCGAAGGCTGACCTGCCGGCAACCAGGTATCGGTATCAGCTCGTGCCTGTCGAAGTCGGCGAAGATCCCGCCCGGGCCCGCGCCGCGATCCAGCAGGCGATCGCGGGTGAGCGAGTCGACGCGATCGTCGGGGGCATCTCCGTCTTCGGCGCGGTGACGAGGCCGCTGGCGACCGCGGCGCGCATCCCGCACACCTGCGTGTGCAGTCAGACGTGGATCGGGGATGGGGCGTACAACTTCACCAACATTCCGACGCCTGACGCCGAGGCGGTGCTGTGGGTACGGGAGGCGGAGCGGCGGGGGATCAAAAGGATTGCGCTGCTCACGCGGGACAACTCGAGCATACAGGGGCACGTCCGTGCCCTGAAGGCGGAAGCGGCGCGAGTGGGTCTCACGATTTCCTACCAGGACGTCTTCACGGACTCGACGACCGATTTCCGGCCGCTGATTGCAGAGGCCCGGGCTTCGAACCCCGACGTCTACTATGTCGAAGCGTTCGAGCCGCAGCTCAGCACGTTGGCGCGCCAGCTATCCGAGGCCAAGATCCACAACATCGCGTCGGTGGTTGCGCCGTCGGTGAGCGAGCACCGCGAGCTGTTCGAAGGCGCGTGGTACACCGACAGCAATCTCCGCGATTTCGCGTTCCGCGCCCGCTTCGAGCAAAAGTATCCGGGTACGCAGTTCGCGACGCACATGATGCCGTACGCCTATGACGACTTCAACATGCTCGTGCAGGCATTCGAGCAGGGGCAGAATCCGGCTTTGTATCTCCGCAACATCGCGACGTACGACGGGACGGCGGGCACGCTGACCAAGCGGCGTGGCAGCGGCACCTTCGAATCGACGCCGGCGGTGTGGGTGATCCAGAACGGCAAACCCGCGTTGGCGTTGAACCACAATTGAGGAGGCACTATGAACAAGCGAATCCGCACTCCGACGCTGGTGGCGCTGCTGATCAGCGCGGCATTGGTGAGCGCGTATGTGATCGTCGCGAAGAATGGACCGTCGCCCAACGCCGCGGCGGGTCAAGTGCCGGCGGGCGTGTTTCATTGAAAATTGCCTGGCCCCACATGGCCTGATGGAACACCGCCCGTAGCGAAGGCCACCGCGGTCGACACGGCGCGCCTGCACGGGTGGCGAACCGACATTGATTCGCTCCTTGCAGCCTGGGGCGCGACGAATGACCCGCGGACGGTTGCCCTCACGGTCACCGACACGCTGGGTCATTCCCGTGTCGTCCGACTCGAATTACAAGCCCTTGCTTCTGAGCCACGAAAGTGACTCGCCCGCCACTTCCTTCCAGCCACTGTCCACGGTCAACGAGTGCCCCCGGTCCGGAAACACTCGGTAATCGGTCACGCTCGGCGCCTTACGATAGAGCTTGAACGCCGCGCGCGACACGACCTCCGGCACCGTGTGGTCCTTGCCGCCACCGGTGATGAGCAGAGGTCCGCGCGTGGCCTTGGTGTTCACCTTGGCCGGCGTGTTGGGGAAGACGTTCGCGAAGGCGGCCTCGAACAGCGGCTTGCCGGGCGCGGGGATCGAGTATTTGGCGTGCAGCGCGTTCGACTCGGCCTCCGGCAGCGCATTGCCGAAGCCGAAGAAGAACTGCTTGGGGGTCTGCGACACGGCCTTCTTGTAGTTGAACGGATTGCCGAGCGCCGGGAAGGCGCTCTTCAGTTGGGCGAGGGGGAGCGGCAACACGCCGCGGATCTGGGCGGGATCGAGCGCGACCGCGGCTGACGCTAGCCCTAAGCCGAGCAACTTCTGGGCGATCAGGCCGCCGAAGGAGTGGCCGATGACGATGGGTTTTGCCGGGAGTTTGCGGATGATGGCGGCGTAATGTTCGACGACGTCGTCGATGCCGACATTGGCGAGGCGCTCGGGGTGCGCATTTGCCTCGGCGACGGTGGCGGGCTCGCCGGGCCAGCGCGGCGCGATCGGGTCGTAGCCCGCGGCGCGGAACAGCTCGAGCCACGGCTTCCAGGAGTCGGCGTGGAGCCAGAGGCCGTGGATGAAGACGACGGGGGTGGGCATGGAGTCCTCGCAGTGGGTCTTGAAGCATGGAGTCGGGAGAAGGAAAGGGATAGAGATGGATTGGTAACAAAAGCAGATCTCAAGCGCGCTCGCCTTTGTTGAAGTTAGGAGGGTGGCAGGTGCAGTCCCGCCGCTTTGGTCCACACTCTGAAGAGTGGGCCCAATGGCGCACTGCGCTTCAAGCGCAGGGGTTTTGCCGGGCCCACGCTTTAGCGTGTGGACCTCCACGGCGTAGCTTTATTCGCGGGATCGCTGTGGCTGGAGGGGAGAAGGACGCCTGATGAGTAACGTTCTTATGGCCTTCGGTGGCGTGCTGTTCTTGGGTGTAATCGGTTTCCTGATTGCGCTGCGCGAGATTCGGCGCGATGAGGCGCGGCGCCGCTCGAATCCGTCCAAAGAATAATTCTTCGGTAGATCCAGCTTCATCAGGCAGTCGGTGAAGAGAAGCAGATCCCTCGCGCCTATCGGCGCTCGGGATGACATGCCTCGCGCGCTTCGTTGGGGGTAGTACCGGGTATAAACCCGTGATGGCGCGACACTCCGGCGCTCCTCCACGCCGCGGACGGCTGTTTCGGCTGCTGTGGCCGGTGACATCCTACCTCGTCACGAACCTCACCGTCACGGTTTTCTGGCTGTTCTTCTTCGTCTTGAACCGGACGCGGGTGTTGGGCCGCAAGAACGTCGGCACAGAGCGGAACACGCTCCTGCTCTCCAATCACCAGTCGATGCTCGACAGTTTCTTGGTGGGCCTCGCGGCCTTCTATCCGCGGTCCTTGATCCAGCCGCGTCTGTTGCCGTGGAATCCCGCAGCGGCGGAGAACTTCTATCGGACCCCGATTCTCGCGTGGCTCGCAGACAACTGGAAGTGCATCTGGGTGCAGCCGGGACGGCGCGACCTGCACGCGCTGCACCGCATGATTCAAGTCTTGCCGCGCGGTGTGATGACGCTGTTCCCGGAGGGCACGCGGACGCGGGACGGCTCGGTGGGGCGGGGCAGGCGGGCACGGGCCTCCTCATTCTCGCGACTCGGGCACGGGTGATTCCCGTGGCGATCGAGGGGATGCGGGAAGTGCTGCCGATCGGCAAGTCGGTGCCGCGGGTTTTCAAGCGGATCACTGTGACGTATGGGCCGCCCGTGGACTATGCCGAGTTTCTGGCGCAGCCGCGGACGCGGGAGACGGCGCAGGCGTTGATTGACCGCGTCATGGCAGCAATTCGGGCGCAGGGCGAGTAGCTTCCGGCCCATGGCTGAGCTCCGTCTCCCGCTCCGGCGCCGCCGGCGTACTCTTGCTCTCTGGCTCCTCGGCGTCACCATGCTGGTCTTCTTCTTCATCTCGCCCGTCATCGGGCTGCTCGCCGAGTGGCCGTGGTTCAGCGCGCTGGGATACGAGCGGGTGTTCGGCACCCGGCTGATTGCCTCGCTCCTGCTCGGCGTCCTGACGGGGGGACTGGCCTTCGCTTTTTTGTACGCCAATCTCCGATTCGCCCAGCGCGGGATCGTGCCGAACCCGGTCGTGATGCAGATGAACGCCCAAACGCCGGCGGTCGACGTGACGCGTCTCGTGCGCCGCCTGGCGCTGCCCAGCGCGCTCGCGCTGGCGCTGTTCATCGGCCTCGCCATCTCGACCGGCTGGATGCCGGTGCTGCAGTTCCTGCATCAAACGCCTTTTGGGGTGAAGGATCCGGTGTTCGGCCGCGACATCGCCTACTATGTCTTCACGGTGCCGATCGTGGCCGGTGTGCTGGGTTTGCTGGCGGCGCTGGGTCTCGTGTCGCTGCTGGCCTGCGGCGCGCTGTACACGCTGCGCCGCGACGTGGTGCTGTACCGCAGGACGCTGACGGTCGAGCCGTCGGCCCGCATGCATCTGGCGCTGCTGCTCGCGTTTCTCTTCGTGCTTACCGCGCTGCGGGTGTGGTTCGTGCGGCTGCCGGGAACGCTCTACTCCACCACCGGTCCGCTCTTCGGTGCGAGTTTCGCCGATCTGCACGGCGCGATTCTCGGCCTCCGGATTGCGGCGCTCGCCGCGCTCGCGGGCGCGGTGCTGGTGCTCGCCGGCGCGCGCAGCAAGCGCCTGGGACGCAACGCACTGCTCGCCGTGGGGATCTACTTTGCCGTCTCGCTGCTCGGCGTCGTCGTGTATCCCGCCGCGATCCAGAAGCTCGTCGTCGCGCCCAACGAGCTGTCCAAGGAGACGCCGCAGCTGCGCCGCCACATCGACGCCACGCGCCGGGCGTGGAAGCTGGACAGCGTGCTGGTGCGCGATCTCTCAGGCGAAGCGCGGCTCACCGAGCGCGACATCCAGGCGAACCGCCCCACCATCGACAACGTGCGCCTGTGGGACCGCGACCCGCTGCTTCAAACATTCGGGCAGCTCCAGGAGATCCGCACCTACTACGACTTCGTGTCGGTGGACGACGATCGCTACGTGGTCGATGGGCGCTACCGTCAGGTGATGCTGTCGCCCCGCGAGCTCAACTCGGCGTCGCTGCCGACGCGTACGTTCATCAACGAGCGGCTCACGTTCACGCATGGCATGGGTCTGACGCTCGGGCCGGTGAACGAAGTCACCGAGGAGGGGCTGCCCGTCTTGTTCATCAAGGATCTGCCGCCGGCCTCGGCCGTGTCGCTCGCGGTCAAGCGGCCGGAGATCTACTTCGGCGAGCTGACCGACAACTGGGTGTTCGCCAACACGGGACAGCAGGAGTTCGACTATCCCTCGGGCGATGAGAACATCTTCGGGACTTACAAAGGCAACGGCGGGGTCGTGGTCGGCGGGCTGCTGCGCCGCCTGGTATTCGCGGCGTATTTTCGCTCGCTGAAAGTCCTGCTGTCGAGCGACATCACGAGCGCGAGCCGCGCGATGTACATCCGCAACATCCGGCAGCGGGCGCACACGGCGCTGCCGTTCTTGATCTTCGATGCCGATCCGTACATGGTGATCGATGCGGGTGGACGGCTGCGCTGGATTCTCGATGCGTATACCGCGACGACGCGCTATCCCTACGCGCAGCCGCTGCAGAACGGTATCAACTACATGCGCAACAGCGTCAAGGTGGTGATCGACGCGTACGACGGCTCGGTCACCGCGTATCTCGCCGATCCCTCCGATCCGTTGGTGCGCACGTGCACAAAGATCTTTCCCGGGATCTTTCAGCCGCTCGATTCCATGCCGGCCGATCTGCGCGCGCATCTGCGCTATCCCGAGGACCTGTTCCACGTGCAGAGCGAGTTGTACGGCACCTATCACATGGCGGAGCCGGACATTTTCTATCATCGCGAGGACCAGTGGCAGAAGCCGGTGCTCTCGATCGCGCCGGAGCGGCCCGATCCGTTCCTGCGCCACATGGTGATGCGGCTGCCGGAGGAGAAGCAGGCGGAGTTCATTCTGATGGTGCCGTTCACGCCGCGCGGCAAGGACAACCTGGCGTCGTGGATGGTGGCGCGGAACGACGGCGCGCACTACGGCGAGCTGGTCGTGTATCGCTTCCCCAAGCAGAGCCTCGTGTTCGGGCCGACGCAGATCGTCAACCGCATCAATCAGGACACGGAGATCGCGCGCCAGATCGCGCTGTGGGATCAGGGCGGCTCGCAGGTGATCCGCGGCAACCTGCTGGTGATTCCCATCGAAGAGTCGCTGATCTACGTGATGCCGCTGTATTTGCGCGCGCAGGGCGGGCGGATCCCCGAGCTCAAGCGCGTGGTGGTGGCGTATCAGAATCGGGTCGTGATGGAGGAGACGTTGGACGCGGGGTTGGCGCAGCTGTTCGGCGGTGGCGGCGCGGCGCCGCGCGAGCCCGCGCGGGTGTCCGAGACGCTGGGTGCCGCCTCGGCGGTATCGGCCCGCGCCGCCGATCTCGCGCGCCGCGCGAACGAGTCGTTCCGCCGCGCGATGGAGGCACAGCGGGCGGGGGATTGGGCGCGCTATGGGGAGGAGCTGCGGCGGCTCGAGGAGGTGTTGCGGCAGCTGCAGGCGGTGTTGGGGGGACGACAGTAAAGCAGTTCCCTCGCGCCTTGCGGCGCTCGGGATGACAAGCGCGCGTGCTTTGTTGAAGTAGGGAGGGTGGCAGGTGCAATCTTCACCGCATTGGTCCACACTCTGAAGAGTGGGCCCAATAGGGCACTGCGCTTAAGCGCAGTGGTTTACCGGGCCCACGCTTTTAGCGTGTGGATCCCAAGCTCAGCGATTCGTCTTCTTCCATTCCCAGAACTCCTCGATTGTATCGAATCCGATGATTTGCTCGCGGCGCGGAGCCTTCGGGCGCGCTTTGCGCGCCAAGGCAGCGAGTTCCTCTGCGATTCGTAGACGCTCTGCGGGAGTCCGGGCGAGGTCTCTTTCGAGCCGTTCGAGACGGGCTGCTTTGAAAGGGTCTGCGTCAGATGTCATGGCAACAATATGGCACGGTGCGTCGAGGTGGCGATCGTGCGCTTCGCGATGGTCGCAGCGCATTGTCCCAAAATTGGTGCGCGTGACCTCATATTGACACGGCGAAGCTCCGGACTGACGACGGGTGTCGTCCACTTCGCGGAACGGGAAGTGTGGTCGATGAGAAGTGGGCGACGTTCGAGCGAACCCGCGTAGCGATCGACGGTATGCGGAGCGCGCGGAACAATGTTCCCAACGCGACCGGCGGAGTACGCTGCCGACCTTACAGAACCCTTACATCGCGTCGCGAGTAGCGTCCACGGATCGACAACGTGCGCTGCGCGTGTGTCGGCGCGCGGAGCTGACACGAGTCAAAGTGCTGATCGACGCACCGGGCGAAGACCTGGTCCGCACGTAAGCGGACGCCGACACGGTGAAAACGCGCGGCGTCCTGGAATGCGTGGACTGAGTTTGGCGCGACGCGTCGCGCGTTTTGGATGGAGTGCTTTGCGATCCGCGCGCAGCGTCCTCGGCGATGGACAGTGCGCGAATTTCGCGAGCACAAATTTTCTGGCCCGATTTATTCACTGCACTGATCGCGCAGATCCACAACGGATCTCGCCGGAGATTGGTCCTCACCCCCTGGCCCCCTCTCCGTTCCGCCTCACCCCCTGACCCCCTCTCCCGTTGGGAGAGGGGGAACGACGGGAGAGGTAACGAAGGGGGAACATAGGGAGGCGTTATGAACGCCTTGTTACGCAGACGGCTAGAAATGGCCGTGCGGGTCCGAGACTTCCTCCGGGCCCACAAGACTGATGCAGTCGGGGAAGGCCTCGGGCTCGCGAAGCTCGAGGAGTTGATTCAACGCGCCGAGCTGCTCGGCGCGCAACAGCGGGCCGGCGTGGCGGTCACGCGCGCGGCCAGTGAGCAGCGCGGGAAACTGCGTCGCGCGCTGCAGAGCAAGCTGCTCTTGTATCTGAGGGCGGTCGGCGAAGTCGCGGCGCAGGACGACACCCAGCTGGTGGATCAATTCCGGTTGCCGCTCAACAATGCCAGTAACCAGGCACTGATCGAGGCGGCGCGCGGGATGCTGGGGAAGGCGACGGAACACAAGGATGTCCTGCTGAATCGTGGGATGTCGCCGGCCCTGGTCGATGCGCTCGCGGGTGCCGTGACGGAGTTCGAGCACACGCTCGAAGCGTCGCGGGAAGGGCGGCGCGGGCATGTCGGTGCCAGCGCCGATCTCAAGGCGGTGGCGGCCGAGATCACAGCGCAGATTCGCGTGCTGGACGGTCTTGTCCGGTTCCGCTTTGGGGATGACGCCGAGCTGATGGCGGCGTGGGCAAGTGCCCACAACGTCCTCGGGCCGTTCAAAACCAAGAACGAGCCAGAGGCCGGTGGTCAGACACCGAAGGCGGCATGATGGCAACACCAACGCCTGAGGCGAAGACACGAGGCGCGGTGGGTGACGATCCATCGCGCCTCGTGGTTTGAGCAGCCGTTGACACCCGCACATAACACATACACACATATGCATATGCGGACTACCCTCATCCTGGATGACGTGCTGCTCGCGCGAGCGCGGCGGATCACCGGCATCGCCGACAAGACCGCGCTCGTGCATGCCGGCCTCGAAGCCTTGATCGCGCGTTCCCACGGGCGCGCGCGGCGGTGACGGTGCTGGCCGACCTCGCCACCCCGGAATCGCCGCGGGTCGCCGAGCATCACGAAGTGCTCGCGCTGATCGAGCGCAGCCGGTTGTGGACGCTCGATGCCCGGCTGGCGCGCGTGGCGCGCGAGCTGGGTGTGGCCGCGTAGCGCGCGGCTAACGTCCTCGGCCCGTTCAAGACCAAGAGCGAGCCAGAGGCCGGTGGTGGGCAGACACCGAAGGCGGCGTGATGCCTCACCCCCTGGCCCCCTCTCTCTGTCGGGAGGGGGGAACGGTGTTGAAGTCCGAAAGCGAGGCGCGGTGGGTGACGATCCATCGTGCCTCGTTGTGTGAGCAGCCGTTGGCACCGCCTGTCGTTTTAGCGGCTGAGGTGCGTTTTCTTCGCGAATCCGGCGGCGAGGGCGGTGGCCGCGGCCGCGCCGAGACCGCCCCCGATGATGCCGAGCGTGGCGGCCAGGGCGGGCATCGGGTCGCTGTTCGCGGCGGTGTTCTGGAGCAGCGCGCCGGTGATCACAGCGCCGACGGGGCCGGCGAGGAGCACGGCCCACAGCCGGTTGACAAGGTCGGGGACGGGGTAGTCCGCGATGTTGATGACGACGACGTGCGCGCTCGCGAGAAGACCCAGGAAGATGAAGATGAGGTAGTGCATGGCCGCTCCGGGCAGGTGAAGGGTGCCTCAATTAAGGAGCGGGAAGCGATCGCGGCTATAACAATTTGAGCCAGTTTCCGCGGCGGCCTCGAATCGCTCAAGTGGTGATAGCTCATGTGCTGCCTGCGCAGTACGCTGCGAGATGCCCGTGCCATCGTACGGTACGGAAAGCAAAATCTCTTACACGGGGGCACACATGACAGCGGTCGTGGCGCATGACATCAACGGGTTGGAGCGGAGCATAACCGAAGTGAGCGACTTGATCGCTCGCCTGCGAGTCGACGCCGAGATCAAGCGTCTGATTGCCAATATCCACCGTCCGGGTTTCACGACGCCGGCCGAGTACCTGCTCCTGAAAGCCGCGGTTCTGTCGATGCAAGAACACTTGGCGGCTGTCTCGGCTCTCAAGGCCACCGTGATCCAGGCTAGCGACGCTATTGGAAGGTGAGCTGCGTGACGGCGACGTAGGCGCGGTGGCGTGGTTCGCTACCGCGCCTTGTTGTCATGATAGCTCAGCGTGTTACATCGGTGACCCCTACCATGCGATCGTCGAGTGGCGGCGCGTTGGTCACGATCATGGGGCAACGAGCGCAGGCCGCACCACCCTCCTGTCTGAACCACCGGCAGCCCTCGCGAATGACGCAGTCGGGCAGCGTGTCCACGACCGCCGGCAGCTCGCGGACGACCTTCTCGACCAGGTGACAGCGTCCGTCCTGGAAATGCGCGCAGGCTCGGCTCGCGCACGGAGCCGCGACTCGAAACACCTCCTGAGGTGACGCCGGGCTGCTCAACGC
>JBKPDZ010000161.1:0-15353 GCA_046728135.1 Gemmatimonadota bacterium
GGCTAGAGTTGACAGGCTTTTCGATCCCGCGGGTCGCGATTCCCGCCACCTTACTGCAGACCGCCGGCGGCAAACGCGAAGGTGAGATCTACGTCATGGAGCGGGTGCCGCAGCACGCCGGCCGCGAGACCCCACTCGACATGCTGAACCGTGCGGAGGGGTTTTTCCCCTTCCGTCCCAAGGGAGATGGCCATGGTGTGCTGCTGGTCGCGAAAGCCCGCACGGTCTCCCTCACGGTTCCTCGCACCGAGCCGGAGGATAAAGCCAGACTCTCGGCGGCGAAGCAGGCGCGCCTCGCGGTCACGCTGGCCGATGGCTCAACCTTGAGCGGGCGGGCGACGCTGGAGCTGCCCGAGTACCACGCGCGGCTCCTCGACTATCTTAACGGTGCGGCGGAGCCATTCTTCGCGATCGCGACCGACGACGGTGTCCATCTCCTAAATCGCGCGCATGTCTTATATGTGCGTCCCGAGGACTGATTCAATGGCCGCACGGCTCGATCCGTTCGTCGACGTGCTGCTGCGCGAGCGCGCCGATCAGCTGTATTTGCTGCCGGACGAGCCCGTGACCCTCGTGAAGGACGGGAAGCCGCGCAAAGTCTCCAAGCAACCGCTCACCGATCAGCACATCTACGCGCTGATGGTCGAGGTCGCCCCGCCGGAAGCCGCGGACAAGATCGACCACCAATCCGAGACCGAATTCGATTACGCGGCGGGCAACGGGCTGGTGCGCGTGCGTATCGTACCGGAGCGTGGGCGGCTCACCGCCGTGATCTCGGCGATTCGGCGGGCATCGCAAGAGCAAGCGGCGCCGCCAGTTGGCGACCCTGCGCCGGCTCCGGCCGTTGCCGAGGTGACCGCCAAGCGTCCCGTCCCACCAGCTGCCGCCACATCCAAACCGTCTGCCCCAGCACCGCGCGCGCCACGAGCATCCGTCATTGCCGCCGCGCCGATGGTGGAGAGTCCTCCCCCCGACATGCCCGCGTCGGCGCCGACCGCCTTGCCCGGCGAGTTCGCCTCTTCGCAATACGAGGCCGCCGAGCAAAAGCTGGGGAAGCTGCTGCGCGCTCTCGTCAGCTCGGGGAGCTCGGACTTGCATCTGCGCGTGGGCGAGCCGCCGCTGTTTCGCACCCACGGGGAAATCAAGCGACAGTCGGGGCCCGCCCTGAGTGTGAACGACCTCGAGCTGCTGGTGCTGTCGATCATGCCGGAGCGCAATCGCGGCGCATGGAAGGAGACCGGCGACTCAGACTTCGCCTACGAGATCGCCGGCCTGGCACGCTTCCGGGTCAACGCGGCCCGCGATCGCAAGGGACCGGTCGCCGTGTTCCGCGTGATTCCTGCCCAGGTCGTCACGGTCAAGGACATGGGGCTGTCCGACGAGGTACAGAAGCTCTGCTACCTCACCAAGGGGCTCGTGCTGATCACCGGTCCAACCGGCTCGGGAAAATCCACGACGTTGTGCGCGTTGATCGACCTCGTGAACAGCACGCGCACGGATCACATCATCACGATCGAAGACCCCATCGAGTTCGTGCACGAAAACAAGAAGTGCCTGATCACGCAGCGGCAGGTGCACGTCCACACCGACACCTTCAAGTCGGCGCTGCGGGCGGCGCTGCGCGAAGACCCCGACATCGTGCTCGTCGGCGAAATGCGCGACCTCGAGACGATCGCCATCGCGATCGAAACGGCCGAAACCGGGCATCTCGTCTTCGGCACGCTGCACACGACGACCGCCTCCTCCACGGTCGACCGCATCATCGACCAATTCCCCGCGGACCGGCAGGCCCAGATCCGCGTCATGCTGTCGGAATCCTTGAAGGGCGTGATTTCGCAGACCCTGTGCAAGAAGATCGGCGGCGGGCGGGTGGCGGCGCGCGAGATCCTGCTCGCGACGCCGGCCATTGCGAACCTGATCCGCGAGGGTAAAACATTCCAGATCCCGTCGATCATTCAGACGAGCAAGAAGCTCGGCATGCTCACGCTGAACGACGCGCTACTCGAGCTCGTGGAGAAGAAGGTGATCGAGCCGGACGAAGCCTACGTGAAGTCGGTGGAGAAGGCAGGCTTGGCCGCCAGTCTCAAGGCCAAGGGATTCAAGCTCACATTCATGCCGGAGGCTTGAGCTATGAGAGGTCATAACGCTTTGCACTTGATCGGTCCCGCAGTCCTCGTCCTCATGACTGCGTGCCAGGAGACCCCCACGGCTACGGCGCCTATCGCCGCCCGTGTCGCGCCGAGCTCGTACGCACCACAGCAGGTCCAACGCTGGTTTGACGTGATGGCGCGCGAGGGGTTGGCGCTGCCCGGCACCGTCCTCGCCGATTACGATGAGACCACGAACCGGGTGGTCGTCGGGGTCGAGCACGCTGCCGCGCGGGCCAACGTCCGCGCCCTCGCCGCGCGTCTCGGTGTGCCGGCGGAAGTGCTCGTTATCCGGGAGATGGAACCGATCCGCTTGGTCACAACGCTCCGCGACCGCGTCGATCCGCGCATCGGCGGAATCCAGATCAACTTCAGCAACTTCCTCTGCTCGATGGGCTTCAACGCCGTTGACGGGGGCCAGGCATCTTTCGTCACGGCGTCGCACTGCACGAATAAGCAGGGGGGTGTCGAGGGCACGATCTACTACCAGCCGCTCCAAAGTGTGGATGGCGTCTCGATTGGCACCGAAGTCGAGGATCCAGTCTATCGGCGCAACATCGCGGGCTGCCCGCACGGCAAAAAGTGCCGCTACAGTGACGCGTCACGCGCGGCGTACAACCCGGGGATCAACTCCACTCTCGGTCAACTCGCCAAAACCACGGCGACCAGCCCGAACACCGGCTCGATCGACCTCAACGGATCCATTATCCTGACGGGCGCGGATCTGCGCGATCATTTCTCGATCGGCGAGACGCTCAACAAGGTCGGCCGCACGACCGGCTGGACGCAGGGCACCGTGACCGCAACATGCGCGACGGTCAACGTCGCCGGGTCGAATATCACCCAGATCTGCCAGACGATCGTCGAAAACTCGGTCCAGATCGTCGGTGCGGGAGACAGCGGTTCGCCCGTCTACACGTCGGGAAACGCGTTGGCGGGCGTGCTGTGGGGCGGCAACTCGTCCGGAACACTGCTGGTGTTCAGCCCGCTCAAGAACGTCGAGGACGAGCTCGGACCGCTGCAAGTCACGCCGTGACACTCGAGTTTACGCTCTCGGCCCCGACGCGATCCCGCGTCGGGGCCACTGTTTTCATTGTCTTGCGCCTGCGCAACGCGTCCCGCCGTCCGGTGGAAGCGCACTTCCTCGGCCGGACGATCGTGTTCGACATCGTGGCCGCGCGCGCAGACGGCTCGATTGTGTGGCGCCGCCTGGCCAGGGGGGCGGCGCCCAGCATTCTCCAGATCCGCACGCTCGCGCCGGGCGAAACGATGGAATGGCGCGACGGCTGGCAGCCGCGCGAGCCGGGTCAGTACCGGTTACAAGGAATTCTCCCCTCGGACGAACCGGAGCCGCGCAGAACTCCCTGGCGGAGCCTGACCGTCACCCCTTGATCGTCTTCGTCGCCTCGTCCCAGCTGACGGTAGTGCGGCGGAAGTAGGCCTCGTTCGCCATGTGACACGCGAGCGCCGCGTTGTGCCCGAACACCACATCCTCGACCACCGGCTTCCGCGTCCGTACCGCCTCGAAGTAGTTCCACAGATGCGGCCGCGTATCGTCGAAGTCCGGCGTCGAGAACGTCATCGCCTCGCTGAAGGGCGGCTGTTCGCCGGGCTTGAGATCGTGGTCGCGATGCCACTGTTCGTCGTACGCCTGGCGCAGCTTGCTCGGGTAGCTGCCGGTGTAGTAACTCGGCCAGTGGTCTTTTCCATCCTGCGGTGTGAACGTGAGCGTGCTCCCCGACACTTCGAGCACACCCTTCGATCCCTGGATGCGATACTGCTCGGGCATCTCGGTGCCGAGATTCAGCCGCATGTAGACGGGCAGGTCGCCGTAGTAGTAGATCGTCGCGTGGACGTCCGGCATGTTGCGGCCGTCCTTCCAGCGCCGGATCCCGCCGACCGCTGCCGCCTGTTTCGGCGGTTCGTTGATGCCGAGCATGAATTGCATACCGCTGATCAGGTGAACGAGGAGATCGCCCGCCACGCCGGTGCCGTATTCCTTCCAGCAGCGCCAGCGCGCAAAGATGTTCGGATCGAGCGGCCGCTTGGGCACATCGTTCTGCCAGGTGTCCCAGTCGAGCGTCTGGAGCGAGAGGTCGGGCGGCGGCGGGTACTCCCACGCGCCCGTCGGATCGTTGCGGCCGAGCCAGCCTTCGACCAGCGTCAGGTCGCCGAGCGTTCCCGCGGCGATTAGCTCCTTGGCCTTCGCGCAAATCGCCGAGCTCACGCGCTGCGAGCCGACCTGGAGGATGCGGCCGCTCTTCTTCACCGCGTCCACCATCGCCACGCCGTCGGCCGCGGTGTGGGACATCGGCTTCTCGATGTAGATGTCTTTCCCGGCGCTCACCGCTTCGACGACCATGCGCCTGTGCCAGTGGTCGGGGACGGCCGCCACGATACAGTCGATGTTTTTGTCGTCGAGCAAGCGTCGGTACTCGCGCGTCGTGGGCAGATCGGGCCGTACGATTTCCTTGGCCAGCGTGTGCCGGCCATCGTAGAGATCGGCGGCGGCGGCGCAGGTCACGCCTGGCAGTTGAATGGAAGTACGGAGCAGCCCCGAGCCTTGCATGCCGATGCCGATCATACCGAAGCGCACGGTGTCGCTGGGGGCGACCGTGCGCATCCGGAACGGCTTGGCGGCAAGCGAAACGCCGGCGGCTGCGGCGGTCAGTTCGATGAATTCACGACGGGACCAGGTGGGGCTCTTCATAGGGCTGCTCCCTGAGTGGTTTTGGAGAGAAGATGTGCTCTGCATCACGCCGACGCGACCTCCCCCAGCGTTACAATTCGCCCCGTTTCGCGTCTTCATAGGCGATCCCTTTTTTCGACCGGCGCCCTTCGCCGCGGGTTACCTGCCCCCCCGCGTGGATGGACGCCGCCCATGTCTTTGCAGACGGGACAGGCATGGATTACGGCGTTTCCGTCGCTGCCACGCGGCGCGCAACGTGGCGACTTGCTCTCCTGGCGCTGCTCCTCTCCGGTGCAGCGTTCGCGTGCGCCCTATCCGACGCCCTCAGCGGTCCCGAAACCCCAACCATCACGCTCCGCTATAGCGGCGACAGCAGTGTCGTCGTCGGCGACACCGTGGCGTTCACCGTCACCGCGGAGATCGACGGCACCAACCTCAGCGCACCCTCCCTGCGCTATGCAGTCGCGGATACGGCGGTGGTCTCCCTCACGCCGGCGGGCCATGCCCTCATCGGCCGCCGCCGTGGTCGCACTCAGCTCACCGTGTCGTTGGTAAGTCCGCTGGTGGCCAGGCCGCCGACGCTGTCCGTGACGCTGGATGTCGTGGTCGGCGCCGTGACCATTGTGCCGGCGAGCGACACGCTGACGAGCATTGACGATACCCTGCCGCTCGTCGCGCCGGTATTCGATGCTCATGGCGCTCCCCTGGATGGGGTGGCGCCCGTGTGGACATCGTCGGATACGACCATTGCCACCTTTGTCGCGCCGGGACGCTTGGTCGCGCGGCGCAACGGCCAGGTGATGGTGCGCGCGCTCGTCGACCATGACACCGGCGTCGGAAGCGTCGTGATCGCGCAGCGCCTCGCTCGGCTGCAGACGTCGCCCAGTACGCTTGCCTTGAGCGCCTTGACGGCGGAGTCGACGGTTGTCGCGGTGGGTCTCGACGCCCGCGGCCACCCGCTCGGCCCGGTCCCCGTGAGCTGGACGAGTGAGGCTCCGACCATCGCAACCGTGACCTCCGGCGGTCGCGTCCGCGCCGTGGACAATGGCACGACACGGGTTTTGGCACAGAGCGGGGCCGTGCAGGATACCGTGACCGTCACGGTCGAGCAGCGAGCCCAACGCGTCGTGATTCTACCCAATCCGGTACCTGCGATCGTTTCGCTCGGCGACCAAGTATCACTGGCCGCGAGCGCGACCGACAGCCTCGGCTTTCTCGTGACGGTCCCGAATAAGAGCACGGGGTGGGCCTCGCTCGATCCCACTATCGCGACCGTGGACCGCAACGGCTTGGTGACCGGAGTCGGGGTGGGGAGCGGCCGCGTCGTGGCGGTGATCGACGCCGCGCGCGATACCGTGACGGTCCCTGTCGGTGATCTGCCGGCGACGGTAGTCATCCAACCCGCCACCGCGACGCTCGCCAGTATAAAGGATACGCTGCTGCTGTCGGCCACCGTCCGGAACAGCCGCGGCAATCTCATTCAGAATCCGGCCATCACGTGGCGCGCGACGAACCCCGCGATCACGCGCGTGGATACCGTGCCGCGTCCCCTGGCGGTGGCGGTCGGCGTCGGTACGGTGCGCATCATCGCGGTCGCGGGCAGCGTAGCGGACACGAGCGTCGTGACGGTGACGAACGCGCCGACGTTCCTCGATATCACCCGGGCCGCCGACACGCTCACCAGCATTTGGGACTCGCTGCCGGTCCCAGCCGTGATCCTGAACGCGCGGGGCGACACCCTCGCCGCGACGTCCGTGCAGTGGTCGAGCGATGCGCCCTTGATCGGCAGCGTGAACGGCGCGGGACTCGTGGTAGCGCGAGACACCGGCCAGACTGTCATCCGCGCCAGGTACGTGAGCGCCGCGGGCGACACGCTGCGGGACACGCTCGCGGTTCGCGTCTTCAATCTGCCGGCGTCGGTCACGCTGAGCGACGACTTGGATACGCTCACGGCCGTCGGGCAATCACTCGGCTATACAGGCGCCGTGCGAAACGCCCGCGGCAATCCGGTCGCGGGATACACCATCGCATGGTCGTCCTCCAACCCCGCCGCGGTCACCGTCTCACCCGGCGGCGTCGCGACCGCCGCGGGGCTCGGGTCGGCATTCGTCATCGGCCAAGCCGCCGGCTTCGCCGACACCGTGACGGACGTCGTCGTGAACCCCACGCGCATCATCGTGGATAACGGGATCGCGATTGCCCCGCGGTTCGGAACCCGCAAGCGGCCCTATGCCCGCATCGGTGACGGCATGAACGTGGCGCAGACGGACGACACGGTCTTGGTTCGAAAAGGCGGCGCGCCGTACGCCGAGACCGTCGCGCTCACGCGGCGCCTCACGCTGCTCGGCGACGATTCGGCGTTCGTCGCAAGCGGACAGACCAATCCACTGCTACTCCCGCTCATCTCGCACGATACGGGAAGCGCGGGCATTACGGCGTACACGGCGGCTACGGTCGTAATCAAGAATCTCGCCCTGCGTCACACGGTCTCCGGGCCGGCCATCGATGCGCGTCAGGCGGACCTGCGCGTCGCGCGCTTCTACGTCAATCCGCCGGGGACGGTGGCGGCTCGAATCGGCCGTGGGATCGCCCTCGACAGCTCCACATCCTCGGCTGCCACCATCACGAGCAGCGACATTCGTTCCGTCCGCGGCTACGGCATTCGCGTGCGCGACGGCACGGGTGTCGTCATTGACACCATTTATGTCGAGTCCGTGGACTCGCTGGCCGGGGTTGACGTCGGGGCCGGCATCCGCCTGCTCCGCGGCAGCGGCAATGCCGTCCGCCATGCGACGATTCGCGGCACCCAGGGCCCGGCCCTGCTCGTCGACTCGAGCGCAGGCGCGACGATCGCGGCGAATGACCTCGCCGGACGCCAGCGTCTCGTGCTCGTGCGGTGGAGCACTGGCGCGACCGTGCAGGGGAATTTGCTCGACACCCGGCCACTGGGCCTGAATGGCGAGGTCGCCGCGGGGGGGACGCTGTTCGAGTGGGCCGCACTCGAGATGGATTCATTGTGGCAGGCGGTCGTGACGGGAAACACCTTCCGTGACCTCCCTGGCGTCAACCAGAATCCGTTCAACGCCATGCGCTTGGTCAAGGTGCGCAACCCTTCGTTCCCCCTCCAGACCGGCGCGCAAGTGACGGGCAACTATGCGATCGGCAGTCGGACGGGCATTCGATCGGAGAACTCGAACCTCAACGTGCAGGGCTCGCGCTTCGACAGTACGCTGTCCGGCGTCATCGGTACCGGCAGCGACGCGCTGACGCTGCAAAATGACACCATCGACGCCACGCTGCAGAGCGGCTGCATTCAGGCCACGAGCGCAAGCTCCATCACGCTGACGAGCAGCTGGTTCCAGGGCTGCACGGCAGGCGGGAGCGCGGCATATGCAGTCTCCGTCGCGGGCGGGCTCCTCCGCGTGCAGCAATCGACGTTCCTGGACAACCGCGCGGCGGCCTCGTTCTCGGGGATCAGCTTCACGGCCATCGGCAATACCGTTTCCGGCGCCGGATTCAGTCCGGTCCCGGGCGATACGCTGTCGGCGCGTGCCGCCTTCGACGCGACCGCGGCGCTCCTTACGATCGTCCAGAACGGCTTGACGGGGCACGCCTACAACGCGGGGATTCGGGTCGAGGGAGGATCGGCCGGCATGCGGCTCGACTCGAATTTGGTCTCGACGAACAACATCGGCGTCCGGCTCGGATCGTTGTCGAACTTCAGTGCGACGAATAACAACATCTTCGACAACGCGCCGACGGGAGTCTTGAACGAAGTCGCCACCGCCATCAGCATGCCGCAAACCTGGTGGGGCGACGCGCGCGGGCCGCGCCGCCTTGCCGACCCGACGGCGACTGGCGACAGTCTGTCGGGCAACGTCACCGCGCCGAGCTGGAATGCGGCGCCGCTGGCGAACGGGACAACGGCGAGCGCGCTTCACTACGTGCGAGGCAACGGACAGACGGGCGTGCGGGGAACCGCGCTCGCCAATGCGTTCACGGTCCGCGTGGTAGACGCGTCCGGCCGACCCGTGGTGGGCGTCAGCGTGAGATTCAAGGTCATTAGCGGCGGCGGCACCTTCGGAGGCTCCGGACAGATCAACGTGACGACCAACGCGAGCGGACTGGCCGAGGCTGCGTTGACGCTCGGCCTGACCCCCGGCACGAACACGGCGACCGCCACGCTCGGGGGCCTGACCATCACATTCACCGCGGCCGGGACATGACGCGCTGTCCGCGCTGTGCCGCGCAAGTGCCGATCGGGCTGCGGTTCTGCGGTTTCTGCGGAGCGGAAACTGCCGATCCCACCACCGAGACCGTCGCCTTCATGACGCAAAGCGCAGATCCGCTGCTGGCGCAGATTCGTGTCGTCCTGGGGGGCGAATACGAGATCGAGCGCGAATGCGGCCGCGGCGGCATGGCCGCGGTCTTCAAGGCGCTCGACGTCTCGCTGCGGCGGCCGGTCGCACTCAAGGTGATGCTGCCCGGTGCCGCCACGGGCGGCGCGGTCGCGGACCGGCTGCGCCGAGAAGCGCGCCGCGCCGCCGCGCTCGATCACCCCAACATCGTCCCGATCTATCAAGTCGGCGAAGCCGGCGGCGTTCACTACATCGTGATGAAGTTCATCGAAGGCCGCCCGCTCGATGCCGTCATCGAAGACCAGGGCGCCTTGCCCATCGCGGTGGTGGTCGCCGTCCTCCGTGCCATCGCGAGCGCACTGGCGTACGCGCACGAGCGCGGCACGGTGCACCGCGACATCAAGAGCTCGAACATCCTGATCGACCAGGAAGGACGGGTCTACGTATCCGACTTCGGACTGGCTCGGGCCGCCGAAGACTCCAAGGTGACGCCGAGTGGCGCGGTCGTCGGGACGCCGCAGTTCATGAGCCCGGAGCAGTGCGCCGGCGCGGCCGTCGGTCCGCAAGGAGATCAGTACTCGCTGGGGATCGTCGGATTTCAGATGCTGGCCGGGGAAGCACCCTTCGAGGCCAGCTCGGTCCTGGCGGTCGTCCAACACCAGTACTTCACGCCACCGCCGGACCTCCGCGCGGTGCGCGCCGATGCCCCTGAGCCGCTCCTCACCATCATCAATCGCCTGGTCGCAAAGGACCCCGCACACCGCTACACCAACACGTCCGACCTCGTGACGGCACTCGAGACCCTGCCGTTCCATACGGATGATCAGCGCGTCGCGAAGGATGTCCTGCGCCGGCTGGCGCGCGGGTATCACGTTCCGATCGTGGAGACTGGGCAGCTCCCGCCGCTGCCGGACGCCCGCGATTCCCGCCCGGCTGCAAGCGGTTCGAACCCGTGGATGCGGCTGCGGCCCCCTTCCCGCCTCATCGTCACGCTCGGGCTCGGAGCCGTCTTGCTGCTGTCGGGAGGATGGTTCGCAGTCCAGGCGAAGCGATCGCGGACTCCGACGGCCAGCCCAGCCGCGTCTCCGAGCGCCGCACCCCCTCCGGTGGCGGCAGTGCTTTCCCCTCCGCTGTCCCGGGTTGCCCCTAATCGGCCGCGCCCCGCTTCAGGTCCACCGGGCCGCGTGCGCCTGCGCACCGAGCCGGCCGACGCCGTCATCTATATCGATGACCGCGAGGTGGGGGTCGGGACCGTGTTCGATCTTGAAGTACCGTCGGGAAGACGGCGGCTGCGCATCAAAGCCGCCGGGTCGGCGACATTGGACACGACGTTTCAGGTCGTCGCGGGCACCACCACGCGGCTAGGGCTCATCACGCTGCGAGAGCTGCCATGAAGGGCGTCAGCATCGCGGTATTGCTCGTCGTGACGGCCGGAAGGGCGGCTGCACAGGGGAATACGGATGAGCAGCTGCAACAAGCGGCGCAGTATCACGCAGCGCTCGACGTCGAGCGCGAGCTCGTGATTCTCCGCCGGGTCATCTCGCCCAATTCACCCTTCGTCGTAACGCACGACCAGCGCGTCTTCGCATACAAGTACCTCGGCGCCGCGCTCGTCGTGCTCGGACAACGCGATTCCGGGATCGTGTACTTTCGGGCCGCGCTGGAACGCGACCCGTTCGTCGACCTGGAGCCGCAAAAATTCACCCCGGCCGAGCTCGCGGCGTTCAACGAGGCGCGGCGGTTGACCTTCGGGGTGGGGATCCGGCCGATCGCGTTCGACACGATCGATCCGCGCACCGAGCGGCTGAGCGTCATGGTGCTGACCACACACGGAGCGGACGTGCGCGTCGAGCTCCGGAGCGCCGGCGCTCCGGCGGGGGTGGTACTCTACCAGGGCATCACGGACGGGCCCAGAGAGCTCCAATGGAACGGCTTGCTCGCCGATGGCCACCTGGCGGCTGAGGGACGCTACGAGCTGTTCCTCACTGGAACCAGTCAGTTGACGCATCGTCCCGACTCTGTACGGCTGTACTTCAGCGTGCAACAGGACCACCCGCCACTCGAGGACACCGTGGCCGCGCTCCGTGCGGAAGACCTGCTGCCGGAGCAACGTCCCGCGGCGATGGCGCGGTCGGAGTTGTTCAAGGGCGTCGGCGTCGCGGCCGCGGCGCTCCTCATTCCCAGAACGGTGGCCAACGGCGAGCTGCACGGTGGGGGGCGCTCCCTGGCGCTCGGCATCGCGGGGACGGCCTCGGTCGCAGGCGTTGCCGGTTTCATCTTTCGCCAGCGTCATCGTGAAATTCCCGCCAACATCGCCGCCAATGCGGAGCGCCGCACCCGGCGAGCCGCCACGAATGCGGCCATCCGCGATCGCAATCAGGCCCGGCTTGCGCAAACGCGCCTGATCGTCGCTCCGGCCGCAGGGATCGGCCCATGACGCGCAGGCTCTGCGTCCCCGTCATCACCCTGCTGCTGGCCATCCCGGCGGTTGCGGCCAGCCAGGTCTCCGTGCAAGCCGGCGTCCTCGTCGGGCGCGGCGAGCATCGTGTGGCCGACGACAGCGTGCTCGTGGCATCGTCGGGAACGCTGGTGGGAGGTGCGGTGACGCTGACGCTGCGAGGACGCTATCAGATTCGCGGCGAGGCGTTGAGCGGCCGGCTTACAACCGCCGCTGCGGGCCTGGACGACCACGATATCGCCGAAGCGCGGCTCCTCGGTGGAATGAAGGTGCGACCCTGGCTCGTGCTGGAGAGTGGCGTCAGCGTGCGCAATTACTCCAGTCCATTCGGCCGACAACACTGGAGCGCCTGGCGGGTGGGCGCTGAAGCGCGCGTGCCGCTCGGATTTGAGACCGTGACCGCCGTCCTGCGCGGCTACTGGATGCCGCTCGTCTCGGTCGCTGGGCTTGCCCGACCGGATGTGGCGCTCGCGACCGACATCGGCGTCGATTGGCGCGGACGCCGCCTCGGCATCGGCGCGGTGTATACCTTCGAGCGCTACGATTTCCCGCCCACCAACGCCACCAAGCGCCTAGAAGAGCTGTCCACCATCCGCGTGCGCGCCGAACTCTGGTGGAGCCTAGCGCACCGCGTAGGTACCCAGAATGCGGACGCCGGACGCGACCGTCCGTAACTCGTCGATCGCTGCGGCGAGCCCGTGCGCTCCGCCCTCGTCGGTTACGTCGAGGTAGAACAGATACTCCCACGGATGACCTGGGATCGGGCGTGACTCGATCTTCGTGAGATTCAGGCCGCGCACGGCGAAGACGCCCAGCGCTCGGTGCAGCGTGCCGGGTCCATTGCCCAACGCGAACAACAATGATGTCTTGGTCGTCTCGCCTTGCTCGGTCGCGGCAGGCTCGCGTGAGACGACCAGGAACCTGGTGTAGTTCTCGACGTGGTCCTCTATTCCCGCTTCGAGCACAGCAGCTCCGTACAACTCGGCGGCTAGGCTTGATGCGATCGCTGCATCCGCCTCGACCGCCCCCGCCCCCGCCCCCGCCATGAGATCGCGCACGCTGCCGGCGGTGTCGTAGGCCGGCACGGCGACGAAATCGGGGTGGCGGCCGAAAAAGCGCCGGCACTGGGCGAGGGCGACGGGATGCGAAGCCACACGCCGCACCTCGCGCAGCGTCGTGCGAGGCGGGGCAATGAGGCAATGCTTGATGCGCAGCTCGGCTTCTCCGACCACGTAGAGCGCGTGCGCGCTGAGGAGATCGTAGTTCTCGTGCACCGACCCTGCGAGCGTATTCTCGATCGGCACGACGCCGCTGGTCGCCTGTGCCGTTTCGACCGCGCGAAATAACTCCACGAAGCTCGGGCACGGCAGCAAGCGGATCGTTGCGCCGTGTGTCTCGAGCGCCGCCGCATGGCTGAACGACCCGGCCTCACCCTGGATGGCGACCGCGTCAGGCATCCGTGACCGCCCCCTCGCTGCTGCTGGACACCAAGCGCGCATACTTCGCGAGAACGCCCGACGTGTAGCGTGGAGCTGGCGCCTTCCATGCCGCGCGCCGCGCTGCGAGCTCACGATCGGACACTGCGACGCGGATCTCAGCGCGACCGTCGCCGGCGGCGATGGTGATCGCATCGCCTTCGCGCACGAGCGCCAGCGGTCCACCGAGCGCCGCCTCGGGCGCGACATGACCAACCACGAGACCGTGCGTCCCGCCGGAGAACCGGCCATCGGTGATCAGTCCAACGCTGTCCCCGAGCCCAGCGCCGATGAGCGCTGCCGTCGGTGCCAGCATTTCGCGCATGCCGGGCCCGCCCTTCGGTCCCTCGTAACGAATGACCACGACGTCGCCGGCGTGAACCGTGCCGGCCAGAATCGCCGCCAGACAGGCCTCCTCTGAGTCGAACACGCGCGCGGGACCGGTGATCTCGTGCGGCCCGTGGCCGCTGACCTTCGCGACCGCCCCCTCGGGCGCAAGGTTGCCGCGCAGGACCACGATGTGACCCTGCGTAGCCAGCGGGCGATCCCAGGGGCGAATCACATCCTGATCGGCGCGCGGCCGCTTCGGGACGCCCTGCAGTGCTGCCGCGATCGTGCGGCCATCGATCGTCAGCGCGTCGCCGTGCAGTGCGCCGTTGGCAAGCAGCACGCTCATCACCTGCGGGATGCCGCCCGCCCGGTGCAGGTCGGTGGTGACGTAGCGTCCAGATGGCTTGAGATCGCAGAGCACCGGCACGCGCTTGCGGATCGCCTCGAAATCATCCACCGCCAGCGGTACGCCCGCGGCGCGCGCGATTGCCAACAAATGCAGCACCGCATTCGTCGACCCGCCGATCGCCATGACGACGGCGATGGCGTTTTCGAACGCCTGGCGGGTGAGAATCTGACGCGGCAGCCGCCTGGCGTGCACCGCCCCGGCCAACACCGCCGCCGCACGCGCCGCCCCGTCGGCCGTTTCCTGATCCTCGGCCGCCATCGTCGACGAGCCGGGCAGGCTCATCCCCATCGCTTCGATCGCCGCCGACATTGTGTTGGCCGTGAACATGCCGCCACACGACCCGGCGCCGGGACACGCGCGGCGCTCGATCTCGAGCAGCTCGTCCTGCCCCATCCGTCCCGCGCCGCACGCACCGACCGCTTCGAACACGCTCACGACGGTGAGATCGCGACCGGCGTGGTGACCGGGTTTGATCGTGCCACCGTAGACGAAGATCGCGGGGATGTCGAGCCGCGCGATCGCCATCAGTGCGCCGGGCATGTTCTTGTCGCACCCGCCGATCGCGACGAGGCCGTCCATGCGCTGCGCGCCGCAGGCCGTTTCGATCGAATCGGCGATCACTTCGCGCGAGACGAGCGAGTAGCGCATGCCCTCGGTGCCCATCGAGATCCCGTCGCTCACCGTGATCGTCCCGAACGTCTGAGGCATCACGCCCGCCTCCCGCAGCGCCGCTTCGGCGCGGCGGGCCAAGCGGTCGAGCCCGGCATTGCAGGGCGTGATCGTGCTGTAGGCGCTCGCGACGCCCACGATCGGCTTGGCGAAGTCGCCGTCGCGAAAGCCCACGGCTCGGAGCATGGCGCGATTGGGCGCGCGCTCGAGCCCTTCCGTCACGGCGCGACTGCGAAAGTTGTCGCTCATGAGCGCCCCTCCAGCGCGCCAGCCGTGACCAGCTCGACGATGCGCGCACCCATTTCCGCCGTGCCGATGTGGGGCTCGCCGGGCCGGGCGATATCCTGCGTCCGGGAGCCGGCATCGAGCGCCAGGGTGATGGCGTCGTCCACCGCGTCGGCGGCGTCCGGAAGGCGCAGCCCATGCCGCAGCAACAGGGCCGCCGTGGCGATCGCCCCGATCGGATTGGCGACGCCCTTGCCCGCCAATGGCGGCGCGGAGCCGTGCACCGGCTCGAACAGACCCGGCCCCTCGCCGAGCGAAGCGGATGGGAGCAGGCCGAGTGAGCCCACGAGGACCGCGGCCTCATCGCTGAGGATGTCGCCGAACATGTTTTCCGTCAGCACGACATCGAATGTGGCGGGATCGCTGACGAGCCGCATCGCCGCGGTATCGACGTAGCAGTGCTCGAGCCGCACGGTCGGATAGTCGCGGGCGACGCGCGTCACCGTTTCCCGCCACAGCTGCGACACCTCGAGCACGTTGGCCTTGTCGACCGAGGTGACGAGCCGCCGGCGGCCGCGGGCGGCGTCGAACGC
>JBKPDZ010000162.1:0-15829 GCA_046728135.1 Gemmatimonadota bacterium
AGGACACGCAGCGCGACATCCAATACTTCGTTGCGAATGACGTCGAGACGCTCGTGTATCTCGTCAACCTCGGCACGATCCCGTTGCACATCTGGATGAGTCGCATCGACGACCTCACGAAGCCTGACTGGTGCCTGATCGATCTCGATCCGAAGGATGCGCCGTTCGAACACGTCATCACGCTTGCGAAGACGATGCGTGCGGTGTGCGAGCAGGTCGAAATGCCGGCGTTCATCAAGACGACGGGGAAGTCGGGGCTGCACATCATGCTCCCGCTGGGCCGCCAGATGACCTACGAGCAGTGCCTCAAGTTCGCGATGCTGTTTGCGCGGCTCGTGACCGATCGCCATCCCGACATCGCGACGACGCAGCGCACCATCAGCAAGCGCGAGGGCAAGGTCTATGTCGACGCGTTCCAAAACCGCGCCGGTCAGTTGATGGTCGCACCGTACAGTGTGCGCCCGTCGCCCGGTGCTCCCGTCTCCATGCCGATCGAATGGGACGAAGTGAACGGGAAGCTGCACAACAGCAACTTCACGATCGCGAACGCGCTGAAGCGCATGCAGAAGCTCGGCCAGGATCCGGTGGTCAAGGTGCTCGAGCTGAAGCCCAAACTCATGGGCGTTCTCGAACGCCTCAATACGCTCATTGGTGAAGACTGACTGGCGGTACGTCTACGTGTTCGCCCATGGCGCGGGTGCCGGGATGAACCATCCCTTCATGCAGCGGGCGGCCGCAGCGCTGGAGGCCCGCGGCGTCGCGACGCACCGGTTCGACTTTCCGTACATGCAGGCGAAGAAAAGTCGTCCTGACCCTCCGGCGGTTGCTGAAGCAGCGGTGCGCCAGGCCGTCGCCGAGGCGGCGCGCAAACATCCGGGGTTGCCGATCCTCGCGGGCGGGAAATCGTTCGGCGGGCGCATGACATCGCAAGCTCAAGGCTCGCAACCGATACCGGGCGTGCGGGGCCTCGTCTTTTTTGGCTTCCCTCTGCATCCACCCGGCCGGCCTGGAACGAGCCGGGCGGAGCATTTAACGTCGGTTGATGTACCGATGTTATTTCTTCAGGGCACCCGGGATGAGTTTGCCCAACTCGATTTGCTTCAGCAGGTGATCAAGGGCCTCGGCGATCGCGCGACACTTCATCTGATAGATGAAGGAGACCACTCGTTCAAGGTGCCTAAGCGCAGGGGAAAAAGCGAAGCAGACGTAATGACCGAGCTGGCGGACACCATCGTGCAATGGACGGGCAAATGGCTAACTACTGGCTAGTGAAGACCGAACCGAGCACCTACAGCTACGACGACCTGGAGCGCGAGCAGACGGCGGTTTGGGATGGGGTCAAGAATCCCGTGGCGCTCCGCAACCTCCGATCCATGCATCCAGGCGACCAGGTGCTGGTCTACCACACCGGTGACCAGAAGGCCGTCGTGGGATGGGCGACCGTAGTCTCCGCGCCGTACCCCGATCCCCAAAAGAAGGACTCGAACCTCGTCGTGATCGATCTCAAGGCGCACCGCCGCCTGCCACAGCCGGTCACGCTGGCGCAGATCAAGGCGGACAAGACGTTTGTGGATCTGCCGATTGTACGACAGGGGCGCCTGTCAGTGAGTCCGGTGACGGCGCCCCAGTGGAAACGCGTGATGCATCTGAGTGGTACCGAAGACTAGTGCCTCGCTCGCTTCCTGACCGTGCGGGCGCGGCGCTCGGCGCGCGCCGACGCGATGCCCGCGGCGACACCCGCCACGACGGCGGCGCGTCCAGCGGCCTTCAACACCTTCCCCGTGCGCCGCAGCGCCGCCTTGACGCGCCTATGGCGCTGCTCGGTCTCGACCCGCTTCTGCGCTTCCTTCAGCAGCCGGTCGGCTTCACGTGCCGCAGCCACGGCCCACTTCCGAGCGGTCCTGGCTGCTTTGACGGCGGCTGTCTTGAAGCGCTCTGCGCGTGAAGTCATGACCTCATCCCTCCGTAAGGGTCGCCTACTGTTACCCGTCAGGCGCCGAGAGTTTCGGCGGCTTTCGCCACGTCCTTCGGCTTGACCCACAGCAGCCCGCCGTAACGCCCCATCCCCGTCCGGACGGCGCTCACCGCAGTCACATTGATGCCGGCGGCACCCAGCCGTGACAGTGTCGACGCCATAGCGCCCACGCGATCGTCCCCTTCGATCAGGAACACCGTCTTGGGCTTGGAGACCTTGAGCTTCGCATTCTTCGCGGCCGTGAGAAACGCCACGGCGTCGGCGGGCACGACATCGATCTGGGATTTCTTCGCACTCGGAAACGCGTGCACCGCGAGCAGGTTCACGCCGGCGTCGCGTAACGCGCCGAAGAGCTTCGCGCCCTCTCCGGGCTTGTCGGGCGCGATGACGTAGTAGTAGTCCGTCTTGCGGATTGTGTCGGGCATGGCCTCCTCCTTGGGGAGTCCCTCAAGCCTCGCCTGAATCTACGCGTCATGCAACATCCGTAGATTTCTCTCATGGACGACGTTGCGCTCCGACTCGCTAAGCTCAAACGCGAGGCCCAAAAGGAATGGCGGCGGAAATGGCGCCAGAAGCTGCGGAACGCGGCGCCCGCGAACGCCGCCGAGTGGCGCGCCTTGGCGCTCGAGGTGCTCAGCGCCATCGCGAAGATCGCGCTGATCATTGCGCTGCCCTTTGCGGTTTTGGTGCGCGGCTCGGTGTTCATTTACGAACATGGGACGCGGTCGGTCTGGCTGGCGGTGCTGACCGCTGCAGTGCTCACTGCCGGTGTGGTTACGGCGTATGCGGTGTGGATCGCGCGGAAGTTCACGAAGCGGGGCGGCCCGGGGGGGCGGGGAGGGCGCGCCTTGGTGATGCCACTGGCGAAATGGGTCGCGCTCCCGCTGGTCGTTTTCTACTGCAGCTATTCCTTACTCTACTTGGCGAGCGTCAATGCCAAATCCGCGCCCGTGCGCGCCTATTACCGTTCCGTGCATCCGCTGCTGCGGCTGGCGCTCTCCACGCTGATTCTCGTGGACCGCGACATGCTCATCACCGACACCGGCCGCGTGCCTGAGGACTACGGGAAGATGGGACTGCCGGCCAATAGTCGCACACGCCACTACAAACAGGCGGACGGCTGGATTCATGCGGTCGACCTGCGGACAACCGGCCGCGGCTTCATCAAGAATCGCAGTGTGCAGTTCTACTTCTGGTTGATGGGGTTCGATACGCGGCGGCACGTCGGGACCGCGGACCATCTGCACGTTGAGCTGAACTAGCCGTCGGCCATCAGCCATCAGCTCTCAGCAGGTTCACCTCCTTTCGGTGAGATCACCACCACGACCAGAATTCGACGCGGATGAAGCGGCGGAACCGCCGCGTCAGCACGTCGAGCGCCGGCCGCTTGCCACAATAGATCCGGGCGTAGCCGGACATCTCGGGCTTGACTACTCCCTCGTCGTTGGAGAACTCGATCATGACGCGCACGATCCGCTCACCGGCCGGCGTCTGCTCGGCTGCCGGCGCGATCTCCGTCACCTGACCCGCGAACGCGCGCTCGGGAAAGGCGCGGAGCCGCAGGACGCCGCGCTGGCCGGCGCGCACGTCGCCGATCTCGCGCTCGGGTACCGCGATCTCGGCCCGCACGGTTTCGACGCCGTACACCTTGGCTATTACGTCCCCGGCCTTTACGGACTCGCCGAGGCGCTCCTTAAGTCGAGGCGTCGTGATCACGCCAGCGTGCGGCGCCGTCACCGCCAGGTGACTGAGCCGCTCCTCGAGCCGCTGCCGTTGCGCTTCCGCGCTCGCGATTTCGTGCTCGACGGTCGCGAGCGATTCCGGCCGTGTCCCCGCCACGAGCAGGTCGAGGCGGGCGCGCGCGCCGTCACGCTCGTTCGTGAGGCCCGCCACCTTTTCCTTTGCCTGCTCCCGCTCGATCCGTGAGGCGGCCCCCGTCGCGGTGAGGGCGTCAATCCGCTGGAGCTCGGCGGTCGCGTAGCGCAGGCGCTCGTCGGCGTCGTTCAACGCGAGTCGCGCCACGTCGATCTCCCCGCGTTGCGGACCGGCGCGCAGCATCCGGAGCTGCGCCTGCCTCCCGGCGATCGACGCCGTGACGGTGCGGAGCTGGGCTTCGTCGTCGGCCGCGGAGAGCCGCACGATGGTGTCCCCCGCCGCGACGCGCGCACCCTCATCCACGTACACCTTCTCGATCAGGCCCTCGATGGAGGTCCGCACGTCCGCGTTTTGCGCGGGCAGGATCTTCAGCTCCCCCGAGGCCGTCAGATCGATCCGCACGACGGCAAGGACCAGGGCGAGCACGGCGAGCGCGCCCAGCGTCTTCACGCGCCGCGGAACGCTGGCCAGCCGGCGCGGCTCTGGCGGCAACGCCTTCTTGAGCGGATTGCCGAGGGCAAGATTGGCGATTCCGGCAAAGGCGATGAATCCCCACCCCTGGTAGTGACGCGTGAGTGTGCCCGCGAGGTACAGCGCAAACCGCGTCAGCAGCCAGTACGAGAATGTTGCGGCGACGAGACCGTACGCCACAAGAATCCGCCGCTCCCGAGCGGTGGGCTCGATGTCCGCCGGCACCGCGAACCCCAGCACGCGCTTGAACCAGGCCTTCACGTAGCCGAACGCACGCGGCCGCAGGTTCGGGATTTCGAGCCAGTCGCTCAGCAGGTAGTAGCCGTCGAGCTTGATCAGCGGGTTGAGGTTGAAGAACTGCCGTACCCCCGAGGTCAGCACGATCACCAGCGCCGCCGAGCCGAGCCAGGTGCCAGGCTCGGCGACGCGCCAGAGGATGACGGCAAGGCCCCACACGAACAGCTCGAAAAAGCCGCCCGCGGCCATCACCCAGAGTCGCTTCGACTTTTCGGGAAAGAGCCAGGAATCGCTGACGTTGCAATAGAACGCTGGGCTGCCGTAGATCAGCAGGAACCCCAATTCGTGGACCTGGCCGCCGAAGTGCTTGCAAGTGAGGCCGTGGGCGAACTCGTGGAGCACCGTGACGAAGAAGATGGCCGCCCAGATCATCACGAGCCCATAAGCGCCCCACAGGCGCCGCAGATCGGGACCCAACTCCGCGCGGTTCGACAGCACGGTGACCACGCCTGTGACGATGACGGCGATCGCCAGCGCGACGAATGCCGGCGTGAAGAGGAAGCCGATTTTCGGATGGAGCCAGTTGAGGAACCGATCCGGATCGAAGGCTTTGAGCCGGAGCCAGACGGCCGTGCCGCCGAAGAACTTGCTCGCCGGCCGCGCCGGGCTCCCGTCGCCCGTGGCGAGGAGCCCCTGCCGCCGCAGCTGCGCGACGAAGCCCTGGAGCATCGCGGGCTCGGGCTCCGCACCTAGCTCTGCAGCGACCCGCTCGCGCACCGTGTCGAGCGGCGTGACACCGTCGAGGTGACGCGCCACGCAGTACTCGGCCTCGCGGAATCGGAAGAACCGCCGCGTGGTCGGGTCTTTGACGACGAAAAACGCCTCGTCGCGCGTCTGCTGCCTATTGATCAGCAGGTCGTCGCGTAGCCGCGGTTCGCTCATGCGCAGCGCGCGTAGGAAAGGCCACAGGAGCCCCGTGGCCCTTCCATTATTATCGCACTAGTTGCCGTGCGAGTCGGCGGTGTTGCTGCCCGGCTGCGGTTTTGCGCCGTTGGAAACTTCGTTGCCGGGGTTGCCGTTGCTCTCGCCCGGAACGCCGTTGATGCTGTCGGGCGCGATTCGCTGCTCGAGCTCTTCGAGGGTGAGGTGCAGCTTTCTCATCGGTTCCTCCTCGAGTGGATGGTTCAACGGTGAAACAACGGAGGGGCCACGCGACCTACCGCGGTCCCCTCCGTGGACGGCAGCTAATGGTTCACGGGCTGCGGCGAGTTCCCAGCCGATACCGCGTTGCCGCTGCCGTTGCCTGAGCTACCGGAGCCGCTGGCCCCGGCCGCGGTCACGCTGTCCGGCGCGATCCGCTGCTCGAGCTCTTCGACGTTCAGGCTGATCCGTTTCATTGGTTCCTCCTTAAGTACGAAGTTTCTGGATTCGACGGGCCAGCGAGAATGGCCACCGGATCGGCTGGTGGCCATTTCTCGCCCTCCTGAACTACCGGCCCGGCTCGGGCTGCGGCGTGGAGCCGTTGGACACTTCGGTACCGTGACCGTTGCTGTTGCTCGTGCCGGTTCCGGGAGTCCCGCCAATTCCGTCGGGAGCGATGCGCTGCTCGAGCTCCTCGATGTGCAGCGTGAGCTTCATGACGTACTCCTGTTAGTCGGCGCCCGGGTTGCGGAGGCGAGGCGAGCGGGGCGCCCTAGCGCTGCCTCGCAGGTCGGACTCTCACAGTGCGGTGCAAGAAGGCGCAAGGTTTTTTTCGTAACAGTTTCGCGACGGTCGCCCCAGCAAACGACATGCCCCGCCACCGCGCACGACTCCATCCCGTCATTTGTTGTGTGACGGCAACAGGGTAGCGACGGCACCACATGGGCGGTTTCGCGCGCGATTGGAATTGGCGAAAGTGCGTTACCAACGGCGGGTAAAATGCATCTCCATTTTTTTTGCTTCAGCTGCGCGGCGTCCCTAGGCGAACAGCTTCTGCAGCTCGGCAAACGGGATCCCGTACGCTTCGAGTGTCCCGTAGGTCCCCTTTTCCCTCCATTCCCGCGCCATGCGGCGGACCAGCCCGAGCGTCGCACGCATCGGACCCGAGCCGAACGTGACGCGCCGGACGCCGAGCGCGGCCAACTCCTTGAGTGTCGGAGCGTTGGGGGTGCCGAGGATGTTGAGCGGGGCTTTGATCTGCTGGACCAGCTGTTCGATCGTGCCGCGGTCGCCGACGAACGGGACGAACACCGAATCGGCCCCGGCCTCGCGAAACGCGTTCCCGCGCCGCACCGCTTCCGCCACCCGTTTGTCGCGCTGGACCTCGGCGGCTTCGAACGCGTCGGTGCGCGCGTTGAGCACGAGGCGCACACCCGTGGCGTCGGCCGCGTTCCGCGCAGCCCGCACGCGCTCCACAGCCAGCGTGAAGTCGATCAGGTGTTTCTCGTCCATTCGGTCTTCGAGGTTCATTCCCACCACGCCGGCTTCGATCGCTCGGCGCACCGTCTCGGCGACCGCCGCGGGCTCGCGGCCGTAGCCCGCCTCCAGGTCGGCCGTGATGGGAACCGCAATGCGGCGTGTGATCCGCGCGACCGCGGCGAGCATCTCGTCCCGGCTGATGCGCTCGCCGTCGGGATAGCCCAGACTGAACGCGATCCCGGCGCTCGTGGTCGCGAGCGCAGGGAAGCCGGCCTCGACGAAGATGCGGGCGCTGCCGGCGTCCCAGGCGTTCGGCAGGACGAGCATCGGCCCTTCGCTGTGGAGTCGCCGGAGCGTCTCGGCCTTTTCCCTCATGGGCGGGTATCTTATCCGGTCCCTCAGCGGAGTCAAAGCAGTGCGAAAGGTCGTCGTCGGTCTCCTGACGCCCACGTTGCTGATCGCCGGCCACTCCGAGCCGCGTCCCCAGCTCAGCTGTGTATCGCAGCCCGCAAAGCTCACGTCGGTCGCGCCACGCTGGTCCGCCGCTGTCGCGCGAGCGCACGCCATTGCATGCGAGACGCTTGCTCCGAACATCCCCGGCTTCGCGCTCGCAGTCGCCGTGGATGGGCGGATCGTGTGGTCGGAGGCGTTCGGCTATGCAGACCTGGAGACCAAGCGCCCTACGACGCCAGCGACACAATTTCGCATCGGGAGCGTCTCCAAGCCGCTGACGGCTGACGCGGTCGCGCAGCTGTACGAAGCGGGGAAGCTCGACCTCGACGCACCGATCCAGCGCTACGTCCCGACCTTCCCCGACAAAGGTGCCGTCATCACCACGCGATTGTTGGGCGGGCACCTGGCGGGTATCAGGCACTACCAAGGGGACGAATTCACACTGAACCAGCACTACGCAACCGTCACCCGAGGTCTGGCGATTTTCGAGAACGACTCGCTCGTTGCTCCCCCGGGCACGCGGTTTTCGTACTCGAGCTATGGATTCAACGTCATCAGTGCGGCCGTCGAGGGTGCGTCGCAGGAACAATTTCTGGCGTATATGAGCCGCCACGTCTTCAAGCCGCTCGGCATGATGAGCACGGCTCCCGACAAGAATGACAGCCTCATCCCCAACCGGACGCACTTCTACGAGCGCAGGAGGTCCGGAGAGTTCGTTCCCGCACCGGTCGTGGACAACAGTTACAAGTGGGCGGGAGGCGGGTTCCTGTCGACTGCCGAAGACCTCGTGCGCTTCGGATCGGCGCATCTCTCACCCGGCTATCTGAAAGCGGCGACGCTGGAGCTGCTGTTCACGCCCCAGCACACTGCGTCAGGAGAGGCGACGGGCTATGGGATCGGCTGGTTCGTGGGCACCGACACCCTCGGCCACCGCACCGTCTACCACGGCGGCACCTCGGTGGGCGGCACAACGGCGTTCGGCGTCGATCGGGATTCGCGCGTTGTCATCGCGCTGGTGACCAACCTGACCGATGCGCCTGTCGCTGCGGCGTCGGAGATTCGCCTCGTGTTCGACTCCGCGGCGACTCAGCCGCTCCGGCGCTAGCTCGTCCGGCTACCGCGCGAGGCGGTAGCCCGTTTTGCGGACCGTGAGAATGTGCTCGGGGTTGGCGGGATCGCGCTCGAGCTTGCGTCGCAGCTCGGCCACGTGCGTGTCTACCGTGCGGCTCATCACTTCGGCACTGTAGCCCCAGACCTCGATCAGCAGCTCCGAGCGGGTGATGCAGGCGCCGTCGCGCCGGATGAGCGCGAGCAACAAGTCGTACTCTTTCGGCGTCAGCGCGACCGGCGCGCCGTCCCGTAAGACGGTCCGCGACGGCGTCAGCACCTCGATGTCACCGAACTTCTCGAACGGCGGAGCCGGCGGCCCGCCATTCTTGCGCGGCTCGCCGACGCGCCGGAGCAGCGCCTCGATGCGGGCCAGGAGCTCGAGCACGCCGAACGGCTTCGTGACGTAGTCGTCCGCACCCAAGCGCAGGCCGCGAACCTTGTCGGCCTCCTCGCCGCGGGCCGTCAGAATGAGGACCGGCATCCCGTGGCCCTCCTCGCGGAGCGCGCGCAGCACGCGGAAGCCATCCATTCCGGGGAGCATCAAGTCGAGCACGATCAGATCGGGCTTGGCGGTCTTCGCCCGCGTCAGACCACGCGCGCCGTCCTTGGCGACTTCGACCTCGTAGCCTTCGATCTCGAGGTTGTTGCGCAGCCCGTAGGCGAGGTCCGGGTTGTCCTCGATGACGAGGATGCGTTTCGAGTGAGCCAGTGGCGGAGCCGCGCTCATATCGGTAGCTCGATGACGACGCGGGTGCCCGCCCCCGCCCCCGCCCCCGCCCCCGTCCCCGTCCCCGCGGCCGGCCCGGTGTCATCGATCCAGGCCCGCCCGTGGTGCAGGGTGGCCAATTCGCGCACCACGGAGAGTCCGATGCCGCTGCCCGCGACCGCCGACTCACGGTCGCGTTCCAGCCGCCAGAAGCGGTCCCAGACACGCTCGCGATCGGCGCGCGGTATTCCCGGTCCGCCGTCGTCCACCCACAACTTGGCGACGCCGTTCTCTTTCCGTGCGCCGATGCGCACGTCCTGGCCGGCGGGCCCGTACTTCACCGCGTTGTCGAGCAGATTGAGCAGCATCTGGCGCACCGCGCCCGGATCGGCCGTGACGACGAGATCGTCGGGGACTTGGGCGGCGAGCGTCACGCCCCGGGCAGCGGCAAGCGGGGCAAACCCGTCGATCACTTCTTGCACCAAGGGCCCGAGTGCCGTCGGCTCGGGCGTGATGTGTGTGGTCTGCCGCTCCGAACGGGAGAAGTGCAGCAGGTTCTCGACGAGGTGGGTCAGCCGCCGGGCTTCCTGATCGATGATCGCGAGCGAGCGGCGCCGCTCCTCATCGGAGCGCACGCGACCGAGCGTCAGCGTCTCGGAGAACATCCGAATCTGGGCGAGGGGCGTGCGCAGCTCGTGCGAGACCCCCGAGATGAAGTCGGTGCGCAGACGGGTGAGCTGGGATTCACGCCGGAGCTGAAAGAGCGCGGTTCCGATGAGCACCGCGGTCAGCCCGAGCAGGCCGAGAATCAGCGGGAAGCGCGACTTCGGTAACCCCCCGATGATCAACTTATCGGCGATCGCCCCAGGCAATGTCGCCTGGGCGTAGAGATCGCCCATGTCGGTGCCGATCGTGTCGCGCGCCGTGAACGGCGATGTGTACTGGACGGCGGAGCGATAGATCTCGATGCCGTAGCGGTCGGTGATGATGATCGAGCCCATCGAGTCGTACTGCACGCCGCCCGTCAGCGGCCGTGGGAGCAGCGGGAATTTCTCCGTCGCCTGCGCGACGAGCGGCCGCAGTGCGGCCGGCTTTGCTTCGAACCCGAGCGCGGTCCGCAGCGATCCTGCAGAGTCGCGCAGCACGGTGTAGACGACATAGCGCCGGTCCCATGCCGGCTGTCCCAGCACGCTCCCCATGTGCCAGGACGAGTCATAGACGGTGCGGGCGTGCACGGGGAGTGTATCGAGTAACCATGTTCGCACGAGCGGGGGGAGGGCTTGGCCGGACGTCTGCAGTTCTCCCGTCTTCAAGTCCATCCGGAATGTGAAGCGGATGTACGGGGCGATTGAGAACTCATGCTCCATGACGTCGAAGTGCAGGTCGGCGGGTCGCGGGAGCGGCTTGTGGGGAGCCATCTCGTGCGCGTGCTGCAGCGCCTGGAGGGGCGGCTTGACCGCGTAATAGATTTCGCTCGCACTGCGCAGCGCCACGCGTGCGGCCGCCAGTGCCGCGTAATCCCGCAGCACCCGATCGGCTTGTACCCGATGGTATCGCGCCGTCTCGTATGCCTGCTCGCCGAGCGCGGCCGCGACGGCGAACGCCAGCACCAGCAGCACGGCGACCACGGCGCCGCGTCTCACCCGGAAACGACTCATCGTCTGAAGAATCTCCGCTGGACGCCTGGCGGGCAACAGTTTGTAAACTTGGCTGGACGGTTCCCTGACACAGCCGTGCGGCGGGCGCTCATACATTTAGCGCGGCACGAGAAGTAGGTCGCGGCGTAGTGTCGACGGCCACTTCGCCCGACCTCGCCAACCCGGAGCGCATGCGTGGCTCCGGGTTTGGTTTTTTATGTGCTAGTTGGAGATGAAGAAGCCGCCGCCACCGCCCTCGAACCGCGGGTTGACGATGTTCGCGAACTTGGAACCAAAGGTATAGCTGAGCGAGAGGTATCCGAAATACTGGTACGACGTGGCGAGCTGCCGGCGGCGGAGCAGCACTTCCTGCTCCGACGCTCCGGCCTTCGGGATCGAGAGTTGATCGTGAATGAGACCGACGCTGCCGAACAGATTGAGTGACAGTCCCTTGTAGATTCGGAATTCCCCGTTCCCGAACATCGTCAGACGGTTCTTGCTGAAATCGTCGAGGTAGTTGCTGCCTTCCACGGCGAGCCCGGCGGATCCCCAGGGTTGCTTGATGCTCAGCCCCACGTTCAACAGTTGACTGATGCGTGTCTCTCGCAAGCGATTGAAAATCGTGGTGTCAGTGTACCAGTACCCGGTGGGGCCAACCTCGTATCGAAATGTGAGCAAGCGACGCGTGGACGCACTGTACGGAACGACGTCGTACTCGACTGCGGGCGCGAGCCGCAGTGTCCGCGCTTCGTTCAGGTAGGTTGAAGACGAAGCGTAGGCACGCGCTCCCAGGGACCAATGCGCGCCGACGCTGCGGACGATCAGCACGCTTTCATCATCGCCGCGCGTGATATTCCGAATAATCTCGTCGCCGATCTGAGCGCCCGTGCTGTCGTACACGGGAACCGTGAAATCGCTCTGGTTGTAATTCTGGCTCAGCGAGAACCGGATCTTCCATTTTTCCGTGATGCGATCGGCGGACAGTCTCCCGAACCAGAACTGGGACTTGTAACTCTTTTCGCCGTTGAAGTTGCCGCTGACGCTCGCCCGGAACACCCAGTAGTTCCACGGATCCCGCACTTGTGCGGCAGCCTGCGCCGGTGCGGTGTAGGAGATTTCGAGCAGGCGCGCCACCGGCGTGTGGGCGACGAAGCGCACGAGGCCGAGGCGCAGCGTCCGGGCGAGTCCACGCCGAATGTCGTCTTGCGTGTCCGCGGCCTTCGAATTCCAGCGCAGCGTGTCCGCGGCCCCCGCAAACCGCTCGAGCCCGATGAAGCTCAGGGTGTATTCCTGCCCGCTTCCGGTCTGCTGTGTCGTGACGAGCACGTGCACTTGCGCGAAGGTGCGATCACGCACCCAGTTTACGAACGTGATCTCGGTGCGGTAATAGTCGAAATCGCTGAAGGTGTCGGGACAATCGAGAAATACCCGCACGGCCGAATCTTGCACGGTGCGGGTACTGTCCTGCGCCGTGAGTGAATCGGGGACAAAAGCAAAGGCACACGCAGCGGCAACGAGGCCAACACGCATGTGCCTTACTCCGGGCTCGTGGTCGATCAGCGGTTCGACATCGCCGGCACGACTCTCATTTTACCAACCACTCCCGCGAGCCGTTCGGCCGCGATCCCCAGGACACAACCGATGACCAGGGCGAGGACCACGCGACTCGCGCCGGTCATGGCGAGTACCCTGAAGCCCATGGCGAGGTACGTCGCGGCGCCGATGATCGCGCCCGCCGTATAGCCGAGCAGCGGGAAGCGCGCCTGGTACACGATGCCGAACACCGCGGCGCCCAGCACCAGCGCGTCCACGAGTGGCTGCCTGCCGAGCGAGCCCGAGACGGCGATGTACAACGCCGCCCAGACAACGCCAGAGACCGTCCCCAGGATCGACTTCTGTAGCCCCATGACGCCGCCGCCCGCGCCCACGAAGCAGCCGAGGCCGACGATCACGGGCCACAATTGCAGATTCACTTTCAGCAGATGCGAGATGGCGGCCCACACGGCCGCAACGATCGCCAGACTCAAGGCTTTGGTAGTTGAAGCGCTCATCGGTTGGGCCTCCTCCATTGAAGGGGGATTGCGGCGCCAACATAATGAACGGACCCTGCGTGGTGCAACGGCCGTCGAGCTAAAGTCGTTGCATTACATAGGCTTCCATAGCGTAGTACTCGGGCAGTCCCAGCCGATCGGCGCGCGCCGCGGTCTCGAGATTCCGGGCCTCCACCCGTTGCCAGAACTCCCGCTCGTCATAGCCGGGGAACGGCGCCGTGTCCTTCTGCGACTGGTGACGGAAGATGGCGAGGATCTTGGCATGCAGCTCGTCCTGCGACAGCGGCACGAGGACATCGGCTTCGGTGAGTGACCACTCCTGCCACGCGCCGCGATACAGCCACACCTCGGGTCGCGTGCCCTTGTAGCGCTCCAGCGCGCGCTCGACCGCAGCCTTGCAGGTCCGGTGGGTGCCGTGCGGGTCGGAGAGGTCGCCGGCGACGAAGACGAGGTCGGGTTGCACGTCGTCGAACAGCCGCAACACGATCGCGATATCCTCGTCGCTGAGCGGCCGCTTCCGGACTTCGCCCGTCTGATAAAACGGCAGATCGAGGAATCGCGCGGCACTCGGCGGAATGCCGACCGCCGCCAATGCGGCAATCGCTTCCGATTCGCGAATGAATTTCTTCAGGTGCTGGACGACCGGGATATCCACGTCCCCGGGCGCTTTCTGTTCGATCCCGGTGGTGATGGCAGCACGCGCGCGCTGCATGGCTGCCGCGTCCAGCCCGAGGGACGCCGCCGCCCGTGCGACAAAATCGAGATGCCGTGTCACGTCGTGATCGAACACCGCGATGTTGCCGCTCGTCATGTACGCGACTACGATCTGATTCTCGTTTTCCCACAGCTTGCGCAGGATGCCGCCCATGGAGATGACGTCGTCATCGGGATGCGGGGAGAAGACCAGCACGCGCTCGTGCGCGGGCAGTCTCGCCCGCCCGCGAATCTTGTCGCGCAGCCGGTTGAACACCTGACCGTTGATCGGCCCCGCCGATCCGGCGCGCGCGAGCAGCGGGCTCAGGTGGTTCTCGGCATAATCGCGCGCCGCCAATTTGAGCACCGCCTTGCCGCTGCGTTCCGCGAGCCACACAACGGACCGCTCGATCATGGCGGGCGTCCAGTCGACACTGCCCTCCAACACCCAGGGCGTGTTGATGCGCGTCAGCTCGGCGGCGGCGGGCAGGTCGAGGTACACGGTGACGCTCGGGTGACGCTGCAGGAACGTCGCGGCGACGTCGGTGGAGATCTCGCCCTCGACCGCACGCACCACGATCCCCGCCTTGTGTTCGCCCGTCGCCAGTAAGGCGATCTCCCGGGCATCGAGAATCGTGGCGACTCCCATTGTGATCGCCTCGCGCGGGACGTTCTCGACGCCGAAGAAATCGCCTGCCGCGTCTTTGCGGGTCAGGGTATCGAGCGTCACAATGCGGGTGCGCGACGTCGCATCGGACCCGGGCTCGTTGAAACCGACATGCCCCGTCTTGCCGATGCCGAGCAGCTGGAAATCGATGCCGCCCGCCGCCCGAATCGCGTCTTCATAGGTGGCGCAGGCCTCGAGCACGCGCTCGCGCGGAGTCGTGCCGTCGGGGATATGCACGTTCTCCTTCGCGATGTTTAGGTGCTCGAAGAAGTTCTCCCACATGTAACGGCGGTAGCTGTGGGGACTGTCGGGCGACATCGGGTAGTATTCGTCGAGATTGAAGGTGACGACGCGCGAAAAATCGACGTCGCCCGCCTGATGGCGGCGGATCAGCTCTTCGTAGACCCCGAGGGGAGTGCTTCCCGTGGCGAGTCCCAGGACCGCACGGCCCTTGGCGCGCGTCTCGCGCTGAATGACCTCGATGATCCGTTCGGCGACGGCGAGGGCGAGGTCACTGTGCTCGGGAAAGACGACGGTGCGGAGTCGCTCGCGCTCCCGCGAGCTCTCGATCGTGGGGGGGAGGGCACTGCCGGCCGCGGCCTTTGCCATCTACACCTTCACTTCGATGCTCGCCCCGCGCTTGTACCGCACGTACAGCCACGCCATGGGGACGATGAGCATACCCGCCGCGATGATCGTCAGGGCGAGCAGGACGGCGGCCAGCAGCACGGCCTGCTGCGAGGCTTGCGCGGCCTGGAACATGGCCGAGTCCTGCCTGGCCAGGAGCACGATCATGGCCTGGCGCGCATCGGTGCCGGCGCCGGAGCCCGAGCTCGTCAGCCCGCCGAGCACAGTTTGCACCAGCTGGCGCTCGTGATCGTCCGGCATAGCGTCGCCGAGACTGGAGAGCTGCACCCGGAGCGAGCGCCCGAGGCTGTCGCGCTGCGCGACCGCCTCCACGCGGCGGAACCGTGGATCGGTGCTGGTCGCCATTTCCCGCCAGACCTCGAGCCCGGCGTTGTAGCGGTGCAGGGTCTCGGACGTGTGGGCACCCCGGCTGACGGTTTGCGCGGCGTCGCGCAGCGAGATGATCAGCCACAAACCGATCACCAGGGCCAAGGCCAGAGTTACTGCGCTGATCGTTACGGCAACACCAGGCCGGATGAACGTGTAATCCTTCATCGCGACGGCGAAGGATGAGCGGCCGCCCGAGGGGCGCGACGGGAAGCCCGGTGGAGTCGTCATGGGGCAGACGCTAGTGTCCGCTTGACGGCGCTGCAAGGGGGCGCAATTTCTACCTGCGCCCCTCGTTCCCCACCTGACACCCGACCGTTGCTGGGATGCCGCTGGAGGACAGTTGAGCGCTGGAGTGTTTCGCGGTGATGAAGGCGAAGTGCTGCGCCAAGCGAGCGCAGTCGTGGGTCGCCCCGTCGTCTTGTGGGAAGTCATCGGACCGAACCACGCCGTGCCGCGCGCGAGCAGCGGTCCTGACGTCGGCGCCCGTCCTCCCCATTTTGATCTCGACGGGATCCTGCAGCGCTGGAGTGTCCCGGT